>JBHIBA010000186.1:0-8972 GCA_046758845.1 Nitrospinota bacterium | reverse complement strand
GGTCCTTGAAAGGGATGCCGTGAATGTGTTTGAGGCATACAAAAACCGAAGCTAGCACGGCGCTGTCGGCTCCCGCCGAAGTCCCCGGGGAGGGAAATAGGAGAACCAGGGGAGAGCACAAGTTACTTGATAGAGCCAGCCTCCAAGTTCTTGTAATTATTGAGGGCTGCATAAGGAATGTCCTCAAGGCAGCGCGTCCGGGGAGGGAGTGCAACGGATCTTTGGGGCGGGTACGGAGCCCCGCCCCTACGCGCGATCCAGCAATTGTCATGTAGGGGCCGGGCCCTGTACCGGCCCGTGGCACCCGGTTAGGCCATTACTAAAGAGGGTGCTGAAAAACGATTGTGAGGCTCTCGGATTGGCCGTTGCCGTCATTTTGAGCAAAGCGAAGAATCTCGTCCAGATTACAGGATCTCTTTCCAACTCCGCAAAAAACAACGGGTTTCGAGCTTGGGGAGATTCCTCACTTGGTTCGCAATGACAATCCCAGTGGGTCGAGCCACCCCTGAGCGGGGACTGAACCGGAGTTTTTCAGCAGCCTGTTAGGGGGCAGGTCGGCGCCCCCATACGCGCTTCCTCCCGCGAGAATCCCGAGAAAGAACGAAGAGGAGCGAGGGGGGACCGCGTGTTTGTCCATTGCGGCTGCAGGCTGGGCATCAGCTTGGGGGATTTGAAACGCCGTTGACAGCGCCGGTTGAAGGTGTTGTAATCAATTAAACGCCACCGGTAGGCAGGAATGGGCCCTGGAGTTTGGAAATTTCGGCTCTGAAATTTTGTTGACACTTCTGGCGACTCTTGGTAGGTTACGGGACCAATCGGTTTTTTTATCCGGAGTCACCATGTCACCCGACAGCTTTGCCATGGAAGGTCGAATTTTAGAGTGCAACTTCGAAAAGTTCTTGAATGTCTACTGGAGTTTCCGAAAGTTGGGCCTGCGAAGGGAAGAGGTCTGAGTCAAACTCTTGTCTCAGGGGAGAAGGGAAAATGACTGTGAAGCCGGATACGGGACGACGGGTCAGCCGCCGAGAATTCCTGGCGGAGTTGGCGCTTGCGACGGGAGGGGCCCTTTTCGGACCGGTTGTGTTCTCCCACGCTCAGGGACAAGTCAAGCCCGGCCAGCCCCTTCCGCCGTTGCTCATGGAGAGCTATTCGCCTCCGCAGTACGTGCAAGCGGTCCGCATTTACATTCAGGAACTCCGCAAACTGGGGATCCGCGTCAAACACCGACCCATGACCTTCCCTGCGCTGATTGGGAAGGTTTACCGCCGGCACAATTACGTCACGGCGCTGGCCGGCTTTGGATCCGCCACCGAACGGATTGATCCGGACTTCTACCTGCGATCGATGTATCATACCGACGGCGGTTTCAACGTCGCCGGATACAGCGTTCCCGAATACGATCGGGTCGTCGAGGCGCAGGCGCGCGAACTCGATCCCCAGAAGCGCAAGCGGCTCATTGAGAAGGCCCAGCGCATCTTCGCGCGCGATCTGCCCTCCTGGCCGGTCATTGGTCAGGCCTCGGTCCATCCTCATAATGTCCGACTCTTCACGAAGTATATTTTCCGGAAGGTCACTGGGCTGGGGCTTGATGGGGTCGAGACGTATCTCGAGCTGCAGCCAACAGGGGACGTGAAAGAAGTCAATGTCGCCACCATTCTTCACATGAATTCCGCCCATCTCTTCACCGAGAGGTATTCAAGCGGAAGAGACCTTTTGCGCCTTGTCTACGACACCTTCTTTAAGTACGACCGAAACTTCGACCTCATTCCGTGGGCCGCGGAATCCTACAAAGTCACTGATGGGACGACCGTCGAACTCAGAATCCGCGATGGAATGACGTGGCATGATGGAAAACCAGTGACGGCGCAGGACGTGAAATTCACCTTTGACTATCTCCTGAAGTGGCGACCGGTCATGTGGCGATTTACGCTGACACCCATCAAAAGTGTTGAACTGGTGGATTCCTTGACGGTCCGAATTCGACTCCACCACCCTTCGGCGATCTTCAAGACGGTCAGCCTAGCGTTTATTACTATCCTGCCGAAGCACATCTGGAAGGATATTCCTGAGAAGGCGGGCGTCAAAAAGCCGAGCGATTGGAATATGGCCAAGCACGGGGCCATCGGGAGCGGCCCGTTCAAGCTGGAAGCCTTTGAAAAGGATGTGGACTGTCACATCAGCGCCAACCGCGACTATTGGAAGGGCGCACCGAAGATTGAAGGCCTTCACTTTGTCCAGGCGGCAAGCATTGAACAGATCCTTGGGGGCATGGAGAACCAGACGCTCCATATCACCACGCAGGGCTTGAACGTCCCGGAGGGGCGCAAGCTCGCGGAGAGACCCTATATCGATCTCTATGCCAAGTCGGGACAGGTGATCTCCTACTTCTTCCTGAATCTTCGGGAACCGCTCTTCCAGGACCCCGCCCTTCGTCGGGCCTTTTACTATGCGACACCCAAGCAGAAAATCGTTGACGTGGCCTGGGGCGGAGGTGGGATTCCGGCCCGGCGCTCGCCTCTACCCCCTGTCTTTACGGACTGGATCCCTTCGGATCTCCCCGGTGACGAATACAATATTGACCGGGCCAAGAAAGTTCTCGCCGATGCCGGCTACTCCTGGAAAAACGGTCTTCTTGTGACGAAGGGTGCGTAAAACGCCTCTACCCTTTTCCGGGTGGCTCGCCTCCCGTTCATCGGCTTCCGGGAGCCTGCGCTGACTCTCGCTAACCGAGGGAAAAGGGGACATGTGGCGGTACATTTTGCGGCGCAGCGTCCAGATGGTTTTCATTCTCTGGGCGCTTCTGACCTTCATGTTCTTCCTGTTCCGGCTCATTCCGGCCGACCCCGTGTCCATCATCATCTCCGCCGAGCTGACCGAAGACGCCCAGGCTGAGTTGCGGCGCGAGTGGGGACTGGACCGTCCGGTTTCTGAGCAATACGCCCTTTATCTGAAGAACCTGATGAGCGGGGATCTGGGAATTTCCTTCTATCATCAGGAGCCTGTCTGGGACATCCTGAGTGAAAAGCTCGTCAACACGCTTGCCCTGATGCTGCCGGCGACCATCATCGCGGTGTTCATCGGCGTGTCCTTGGGGATGTATTTCGGCTGGCATCGCGGCACGCGGGTCGAGGGGATAGGAATGCTGCTGCCCCCGATAATCCGTGGCATTCCCGTCTTTTGGCTGGGGATACTCCTTTTGATGGCGTTCTCTTATAAGCTTAAGCTCTTTCCCAATGCTGGCATGCACACGCTGGGGTTTTTTCCAAAGACCTGGATTGAGGCCTTTTTCTCGACGGATTTCCTCCGGCATCTTGTTCTTCCACTGACGTGCACCGCCATTTCCTTCCTCCCCGAGTCGATCATGATCATGCGCAGCAGTATCTTGGAAACAAGGGGCGAAGACTTCCTGGAATTGGTGGAAGCAAAGGGAGTGAAAGAGCGGACCGTCAAGAAACATGCAATGAGAAACGCGCTGCTGCCGGTGGCGACCTGGATCTTCCACATGTTCGGCTTTGCCATCACAAGTACGGTTCTGATCGAGGTGGTCTTCGGATGGCCGGGTTTGGGTCGCGCGTTAGTGACCGCTGTACTGAACCTGGATTACGCCATGGCACAGGCCGCTTTCTTCCTGCTCTCGGTCCTGATTGTCACCCTGAATTTTGTTAATGATCTGATTTACGGATTCCTGGATCCAAGAGTCGTGATCCGATGACCACGCAAGAGAGTCTTCGCGACAGAGTCGAACCCGCAGGGCGAGTGGCGGGGGCCGCTGGTGATCGATTCGATCGTCTTTCGGATGCGGCTAGGCTCGTCCGTGGACTTCGCGAAATTGCGCGAATTCTCTGGACAGACCGCTACAGCCGAATTGGATGTATCATTCTGATTTTCTTCGGCTTGCTGGCCGTCTTTGGACCGTATGTCTTCTCGAATACCCCCTGGAAGGTCTACTTTGACGGGAGTGGGAACGTGGAACGATTGCAGAGCATTTCCACAAAACACTGGCTGGGCACGACGTATCACGGCGAGGATGTCCTGACGCAAGCCATCGTGGGAACGCGGCTCGCCTTTGTGGTTGGATTGATTACCGCCCTTTTGATCGGGATCATCGGGACCAACATCGGCCTCATCTCGGGCTACTTTGGCGGCTACATCGACGACGCGTTGATGCGGATAACGGATGTTGCTTATGCCATCCCGTTCCTTCCTTTTATGATCGTTGTGGTGACTCTTCTGTTTCCAAGATTGGATGTAGTGATTGGCTCGATGGCTTTGGTCTTTTGGCGCACCGCGGCGCGGGTCGTGCGATCCCAAGTGCTGAGTTTGAAGGAGCGTCCGTATGTGTTGGCGGCAAGGGCCAGCGGTGCCAGCCACCTTCGCGTTATGTACGTTCATCTTTTGCCGAATGTGTTGCCCCTTGCGTTTCTGTATCTTGTGTTTGGTGTGGCCTGGGCCGTATTGACGGAAGCGGGGTTGAGCTTCCTCGGACTCAGCGATCCCAACCATGTCAGCTGGGGGCTGATGCTGCATCACGCTTTCGTTTCGGGCTTTATGCGCGATGCCTGGTGGTGGGTGCTTCCACCGGGGATTTCGCTGATGCTTTTCTTGGTGGGATGCTATTTCATCGGACGCGGATTCGAAGAGTATTCGAATCCGCGCCTTCGTGCTCAGTGATGACGCTCCTTTCCGTTGAGAATCTCCATGTCCATTTCCGCACGAGAACCGGTGTTCTCCCCGCGGTCGACGGCGTTTCCTTCCACGTCGACAGAGGAGAATCACTGGGGGTGGTCGGAGAGTCGGGTTGCGGGAAAACAACCCTGGCCAAGGCAATTTTGCGGATTCTGGCCAAGAACGGGATGATCCAAGAGGGCAGAATCCTGTACGAGGGGAGAGATCTTCTGCAGATGCCCCTTGAGAGGTTCCGGCAGATCCGTTGGCAGGAGATCTCGCTCGTGACCCAGAGTGCCATGAATGCTCTGGATCCAGTCTATCGCGTCGGAGCGCAAATTGTGGAGGCCGTTCGGGCGCACGTAAACTGCTCGCGTCGGGAAGCGTGGAGGCGTGCGGAGGATCTGTTTGTGACCGTCGGATTGGAACCCAGCCGGCTCCGGCACTATCCCCACCAGTTCAGCGGCGGAATGCGCCAGCGAGCCATCGTGGCGTTGGCGCTCGCCCTGGACCCGTCGCTGGTGATTGCCGATGAACCCACGACCGCGCTGGACGTCATTATGCAGGATCAGATTTTCGACGAGATCAAGCGACTTCAGAAGCGGGGTCGGAAAGCGCTGGTTCTCATTACGCACGACATTTCATTGGTCTCCGAGAATTGTGACCGCGTCGCGGTTATGTACAGTGGGCGTATTGTCGAGATGGCGCCGGTACAAACGATTTTTTCACATCCGAGTCATCCTTATACCATCGGTCTGCAGAATGCGTTCCCGGACCTGCGGCGGGCCAAGCAGGATCTCGTTTCGATCCCAGGTGCGCCCCCCAACTTGTTGAAGCCCCTGCACGGTTGCCGATTTGCCTCCCGCTGCCCGTTCACCCAGCCGATTTGCGAACAAGAGGAGCCGTCGCTCGTGCCTACAGCGGAGGAGCACTTACTCGCGTGCCATTTTCCGCAAATGGCTCCGCAATTCCGCGAACTGGGCCGCCGGGAAAAGACATGGGTGCGAGGGGACTCCGTTCAAGTGACGTGGGTTTAGATGAGCTCGCCGGTGCTGGAAGTCCGGGGACTGAAAAAGTACTTTCCCCTGAAGGGTCATTGGATTGCGCGTGCACTCGCCCGGGACCGGGGGCGTTTTGTGCATGCGGTAGAAAACGTCGATTTGACCTTGAGGGAAGGGGAAATTTTGGGGGTTGTCGGGGAGAGTGGGTGCGGAAAGTCGACCTTGGCTTTCACAATCCTCAAGTTATACGAGCCTACGAGCGGCGTGATCCGATTCCTGGGTGAGGATGTCGCGCCGTATCGGAGGAAGGATCTCCGGCGTTTTCGGCGCTACGCCCAGATCGTTTTTCAGGACCCTTATCAATCCCTTAATCCCCGCTTCACCGTATTCGACACGGTCCGCGAGCCGCTCGTCATTCACGGCCTGGCGAAGAGAGGGCCGGGTGTGAGGGATCAAGTGGTCGAGGCGCTGGAGCAGGTCCAGCTCAGGCCCCCGCAGCTATTTCTTTACCGGTATCCTCACGAACTCAGCGGTGGTCAGCGACAAAGGGTCGCCATCGCTCGCGCCATGGTCGTCCGTCCACGATTCCTGGTGGCGGATGAGCCGGTCTCGATGCTGGACGTCTCGGTTCGGGCCGCGATTCTCGACCTCCTGAATCAGTTGCGCCGGCAATTCCGATTGACCATCTTGTACATCTCCCACGACATCTCTACCGTCCGCTACCTCTGTGACCGGACGGCCATCATGTATCTTGGACGCATTGTCGAGTTGGGTGAAACCGACCGAATCATCGAGAAACCGCTTCATCCTTACGGCCGATCACTCCTGGCGGCGGTTCCCGTATCCGATCCGACTGTCACCCGACAACGGGTTCGCTTGAAAGGGGAGGTATCAAGTTCGGTCAACCGGCCAACAGGCTGCTTCTTTCATCCGAGGTGCCAGGACGCCTTTTTTGCCTGTCCGAAGGTAACACCGGCCCTTCTCGAGGAAGAAACGGGTCATTATGTGGCCTGTCATCTCTATCGGAAAGACCTGTCCGAGTCCGGTACATTCTCGCAGGAAGGGTGACACTGCGCGGTCCCAGGACTAACCCGGTTTTGTCTTCTCAGCCATCCGAGGCAACGCCCGATACCTTCGGCGGTTTCTGGCCCTTCGGGACGATTGTGTCGTAAACGAAGCCCCTTGTCTTTTCTTCCCACTCCTCGCGGACCCGTCGCACGCAGTCTGGCTGCATCAAATAGTCAAGGCTCGTGGCGGCCAACACTTTGGCCGCATAGAGCATCCCCTTCTCCCCGATGCCCATCCGGTATTGCTCCGTGGCGGAGGGATGGTGCCCGGGAGTCTCCGGTGCATGGCAGGCAATGGAGCACCGACTGAATGGGACGAGCCAGCTCACGTTCCCGAGATCGTTCGACCACGGACCCACGCCGCCCAGGCGAACCTCTGATACGCCTTCACGGGGCTCACTGTAGCCAAACTTCTTTTTGGGAAAGGCCTTCTCCTTGGCCGTATACCTCGGCGGTTCGATGGACTCAAGATTCGCCTGCATGATATGAGCGGCCGATTCCAAAGGAAGCGTATTGTAAACCCCTGTGATAGTCCTGACCTTCACTTCCGTCTCCGTGGCCAGGGCCGCTCCTTCGCCGCACCGAATCAGTCGATTGACAATCGACTTGACCGTCTCTCTGTCAGCAGCGCGGACATATTGCCAGCTGCGGGCATAGGGAGGGACGACGTTGGGGAAAACCCCGCCGTGCGTGATTACATAATGCAACATTGCTCCTCGAGGGATGTGCTCCCGCAGGTGATTGACCGCGTAGTTCATGATCTCGACGGCATCGAGAGCACTCCGGCCATCGAACGGATTGACCGCCGCATGGGCGCTTTTCCCAAAAAATTCGAAAATCATCGACTGTGCAGCCATGGAACTGAGGGCATCTGCGAAGTTTTCGCTGTGCGGATGCCACATCATGATCATGTCTATTCCATTGAAGACACCATCGCGGGCCATGTAAACCTTGCCGATCAGCGTCTCCTCCGCCGGCGTTCCGAAAACCTTCACCGTCCCGTGGATGCCGGTTTCCTCCATCACAACCTTAACAGCGATTGCTGCGCCCACGGAACCCGTCCCGTAAAGGTTGTGGCCGCATCCGTGCCCGTTCGCCTTTGCGTCCACGGAGCAATTAGGTAGCGCGTCATACTCGGCCAAAACCCCGACAGCCGGCTCTCCTGCCCCCCAGGTGGCGACGAAAGCCGTGGGCATGCCCGAGACGCCTTCTTGAACCTGGAATCCTGCGTCGCGCAGCACTTGGACTAGTAAAGCTGCGGATTGAAATTCCTCAAGCCCGAGTTCGGCGTACTCCCATATCTTTTGCGAAACGCTGATTAGATGATCGCGCTGGCCCTCGATCCAATCGATTGCTTTAGCCTTTTCGGGTTCCATGGGTCTGCCATCTCCTATCCTTAGAGGGGATAAGAAGGGACATAAGGGGTCAAATCTTGTGTTGATAGATTATCGACTCAATTCCCTCTGCCTGGATTTAACCGTCAGCGCTGGCCTAGGGGTTCCCTTTGCCGATGAAAACCATTTGACACCCTGCTCATAGCCTTGTCAACCTTCGTTGTACCCTGCCGCAACGGGGCGCTAACGGCCATCGGCTGGCTCAAAAGGGCGCACCCTCGCCCTTCGATTCTCTTTGCCCGCAGTTCCATCCGTCTACAATACACCTCCTGCTGCCGGGAAGCCTCCGCGCAAGGTTAGACCGGCACCAGCCCGGTCGCTTGACCCGCTCCAGAATGCGGGCAAACCGCGACCCAGCTGAAAGAGGACGTGGCGAGCATTTCGGCCAATCTTTCCACCCATCTTGACGAGCTTCACCCGGAGTCTTCGCGACGAGCAGTGATTAAGTCTCCTAGGCAACACCACTCTGCGCAACAAGAATCGCAGTATGCAGGCCAGGAAAACCGGCCAAAGCTGCACCTGGTTGTGCAAAATTCAACGGCATAAAAGGCGTATCCACTTTGAAATGGGAAAGTCCGGTTGAAACAAACAATTCAATTTTCCGAATGGGGTTAAGGCGAAACTTCGAGTAGATAATCTTCATCCCATTCGCATGATAGTAGAAAGCTCATCTGTGTTAATAAATAGACGCTTCGGAGCCAACTTCATCGTGGATCCTTATTTTCTGGTGATTCTGTCTTGTCGATGATAAATATCTGTGAAAGATGATGGAAAATTGATAAGTATTCATTAGTGTCTTGTCCCAGGAATAGCTTGATTAAATAGCGGCCCGGGTGTAGGCTCTC
>JBHIBA010000185.1:0-8987 GCA_046758845.1 Nitrospinota bacterium | reverse complement strand
AAGCGCCCCCCGCAAAGAAGTTTCCTCTCAAATCTCCCTCGCGCCAGTGGGCGGGTTCACCGTCCATGTCTCATATGTCTTGAACCAGTACACCAAGTTGCCTGAATCTAGCCTCCTTGGTAACATTGTCGCCCATCCGTATAGAGAGGAGAGAATTAAGGGGATTGTCGGTGCGGGGCTTTCCCAGGTTCGGCATTCCTCTGGATGTCAACTCATCCTTTGGCTTATCCGAAACTTCGTATCGCGAGGGGTCCCGCCGCTGAAAGTTGCAAAAAACTCAAACCCGTTTCGGGCTGCGGAAGACGGCGGACAAACAGGCAGAGTTCTCCTTAGGCCAAGAGTTCGCGATTCACTCGTGGACGCCTCGAAACAAGAAAAAGAGCGGCGACAGGGAGAAGGTTAAGAAATGGCAAGTGGAGCGACGGAGGGCACGTTGGGCGGGGGTTCGAGTCGGACCGGGGCGGAAGCCCTTCTCGAAAGTCTTCGAGACCATCGGGTGGACACCCTCTTCGGGGGGGGAGGGTCCAGCCTCATCCCCCTGACCGATGCCCTTCTGGATGCGCCCGACCTTCGGTTCATCCTCGCCACGCACGAGTTTTGCGCCGTCGCCATGGCCGACGGATACGCTCGCGCCTCCAACCGCCCGGCGGTGGCGGCCGTCCACGTCGGGCCGGGGACGATGAATGCCCTCGGCGCCATGGTCAGCGCGCTTCGTGAGCGGTCGCCCGTCATCGTGTTGTGCGGCCAGCGGGACACGCGGATTCTTGGTCGGGATAGCCTGAACGAGGTCCGCGACCTCGTCGAGGTCCCGCGGCAATTCACGAAGTGGAGCGTCCAGGTCGAGCGGGTGGATCGGCTGCCCGAGATTATCGCTCGGGCCTTTCAGGTGGCTCTCTCGCCGCCGCAGGGGCCCGTCTTCGTATCCCTGCCGAAAGACGTGCTCCTCGGACGCCTTCCCGAAGGCGCGCGGGAGTCGGGCCTTCGGGGCGGGGCGGTGCCGCTGCTCAGGGGTGATGCCGACCGCCTGGGCGAGGCGGCAAGACGCCTCCAGCGAGCTGAGCGGCCGCTCATCGTTGCGGGAACCGGGGTCGCCCGGAGTCGGGCGTCTCGGGCCTTGATCGAGGTAGCCGAGCGGGTCGGCGCGCCCGTCGTGAGCGAAGTCCCCTTCTCGAGTCTGTGGGATTTCCCGGTGGACCACCCGCTTTACCAGGGCGACTTCTCCCCTCGATCGTCCCTGGTTTTGGAGTCTGACCTGATCTTCTCCATCGGCGGTCCGCTTTTCTTGGAGAAGGACTTCACATCTGAACCTGTGCTCCCGGCCGGCGTGCCGCTCCTTCAGGTCCATCCCGACCCTTGGGAGATCGGCAAGATGTTCCCTGTGGACGTCGCCGTCGTGGCCGATGAGCGGTCCGCCCTCGAAGACCTGGCGGCGCTGCTTGACGCAGATCGGACCGAGGGGGAGAAGATCGCGTCCCGCATCGCAGAGTACCGACAACGCAAGGGGGCGATCAGGGCGGCCCTGGAAGAGAGGGCCAGAAGCGGATGGGGAGAGGCGCCGCTCAAAGCCTGGCAGGTCGTGAAAGAGGTCATAGACGTCATCGGCCCCAACGCCATCGTCATCGAGGAATGCGTGACGGCGGCGGAGAGCGTGCGCGCTTTCGGAAACACCGGGACGCTCCTCTCCGAAAACCGCGCCGGCCACTTGGGATGGGGGACCTCGGGGGCCATCGGGACGAAACTCGCCCAGCCGGATCGCCCCGTCGTGGCCTTCCTGGGAGATGGTTCCTTCCTGTTCGGCGCCCAGGGGATATGGACGGCGGCCAAGTACCGAGTCCCCGTCCTATTCGTCATTTTCCGAAACCGGGCGTACATGGTGGACCGCTCCCAGAAGTCATGGGAACGGGGGGTCCATCTCGGGACGGACCTTGGCGATCCCGATATCCGCTTCGCCGAACTCGGCCAGAGCTTGGGCGTTCAGGGATTCCGCGTGGAAGATCCGGCGGATCTACGACCCGTCGTTGAGGCAGGCCTTGCGGGCGGGCAGCCCGTCCTGATCGAGTGCATCATGGAGGAGAAGAACGCGCGTCGGATTTTTGAGGACTTGCAGTGGCAGCCGTGGCTGGCCACCCACTCTTCAGCTGAGCCGGGGAGATAAGGTAAGTCCCGGGGGCCCCGCGATGGAATTCACCCGGGACACTGTCGTGACTTCCATGAAACTCGATAACGTTCCTCTGGACGACGTTTACACGAGCCGGTACATCGACTGAGCCGGCAGCCTCCCCGAATCATTCCATCCTGCTTAACTTGGAAGCGGAGACCTTATCGATGTCAGCCGTTCATGAGTTGCGGGAGAAATTGGTGAACTGTTTAAGGATATTCGACCGGACGGCCCTGCTGGGGATGTATGGCCACGTGAGCATTCGCTTACCTGAGGTCGAAGAGTTCCTCATCAACCCGGGAGCCGGATCCGACAAATCCGCCCTCCGACCCGAGGACCTGCTCCGGGTGAACTTCCGCGGGGAAAAGCTGGAAGGGGCGGCTGGGCTGCCCTTGGAAGTCGTGATGCACACCGCCATTCACCGCCGGTGCGAGGACGCCGTGGCCATCGCCCACGTTCATCCTCCCTGGGCCACGCTTTTTGCCATTGCCCGAACGCCTGTCCGTCCGGTCGTCCTTCACGGCGCCCTGTTCGGCAACGGGGTGCCCGTCTTCGACAAGGCCGAGTTCATCATCACCGAAGAGGAGGGGGAGGAGCTGGCCGAGTTCCGCGGGGACCACCGGGTGATCCTCCTGCGGTGCCACGGTAGCATCGTCGTGGGGGGATCGCTGGAGGAGGTGGTTTTCGTCTCGTTCACGCTGGAAGAGAACGCCGAATTGCAGTACCGTGCGGCCTCCCTCGGCGAGCTGGACCCCATGCGTCCGCACGAAGTGGAAAAGGTCCGGACCTCTCCGCGCCAGGAAATCCGCTGGAGAAAGTTCTGGGACTATCAGGTAAGCCAACTCAAGGCCGGCCGTCTTGCTCCGGGCTCCACGTAATCCGCGATCCCCCCGCATGATCATCTGAAGAACCGGCTCCCCAGGTCCGTCAACGTCCTCACAAATCAGCGCTCAATTCCCCGCCGCGCGAATGAGAAGGAGGGCCGGGAGGCGTTCCGTTCGGACGACTTCCAGCAGGGGGACCTGAAGCGTGGAGAGGAGGTAGCGGTTATCCTGAGAGGTTTGTGAGCGGTGCGGCTGCGGATCGGCGGCGACCAGGAGCAGAGCCCCGCTGTTGAACGTCGCCTTGATGGACATGCTGAACAAGGCGTCCAGGGCGACGTTCAGGCCGATGTTCTTCATGAATCCGAAGCTCCGGGAATCGGTCAGCGCCGCCCGTCCCAACACCTTCCCTGCCAGGACCGCCTCGTTGACGGACCACTCGAACTGGAGTGCACACGCAGGTCCGGCAACCCGAAGGGCCGGAAGCAGCACCCTGTCCACGGAAGCGGGTCCGCCGGGGTATCCAGATCCATATCTGACGCCCGCCTCCAGGAGGCCACGGACGAAAGCCGCCATCCCGTTCAGCTTCACCTCCCGTCCCGCGGGGGCCAGGAGAGTCTGGATTCGGTCCTTATTCACGGGCGTACCCCCCTTCTCAATGCCTCACAAGGTCCTTCTGTATAATGGGCGCCCTTCGGCTCATCTTGGGAGAACAGGAGACCGCCGGGTATGCCTGCGAAGTGGAAGGTCCTCATCAACGAGCCGTGGGACACCACCCTCGAAACCCACAAGGCCCTCGAGGAGGCCGGCTGCGAGCTGACTCTCGGAGTCCCCAACTGGGAGACGACCCGCCCCTGCTACGACGAGGACCAGCTCACCGAGATGGCCCGTGGCGCCGACGCCATCATGGGTGCATCCCGGGAGCGTTATACGCGAAGGCTCTTCGACGCCTGCCCGTCGCTTCGCATCCTCTCCAAATACGGAATCGGAACAGAGAAAATCGACGTCGAGGCCGCCACTGAAGCCGGCGTCCTCGTAGGATACACGCCGGTCCCCGAGAATGTGGAATCGGTTTGCGAGTACACGCTATGCCTGATCCTGAACCTGGTGAAAAAGCTGGACCCTTCCCGGAGATTCATGCAGGAGGGCGGCTGGCGGGGGGCCGAATGGCTGCCCGCCAACCTGAGCGCCCTCACGGTGGGGATCGTCGGGTTCGGGCGGATCGGCCGGGCCGTCGCGCGAAAGCTCGTCGGGTGGGCCGGCAGCGTCCTCGTCCACGACCCCTGGGTCCAGGATGAGGTCTTTCGCGCCGCCGGCGTGGAATCCTCCCACCTGGAAGCGCTGTTGCAACGCTCCGACGTCGTCACCCTCCACGTAGTCGTCACCCCTGAGACGCGCGGCTTGATCAACGAGCGGGCCCTCCGCCGGATGAAGCCCACGGCCTATCTGGTCAACACCTCGCGGGGAGAAGCCGTGGACGAAGAAGCCCTCGTCCGGGCCCTGCGGGAGGGTTGGATCGCCGGCGCGGCCCTGGACGTCTTTCGCCAGGAACCCCCCCGGATGGATCACCCCTTGAGATCCCTGTCCAACGCCGTCCTGACGCCCCATTTCGCTTGGCGGACGGAAAGCAGCTTGCGCAGCATGGTGTGGGCCGCCACCGAGAACCTGCTGGCCGCGCTGCGCGGCGAAGTCCCGCTCTACCTCAAGAACCCGGGGGCCCTCCCTCACTGGCGCGAGCGGTTTCACCTTCCCGGTTGAGAAATCGGGAAGTCAGAAATCACCCGATGGACAACCCAACCGCCGGCTGGCGGGCCCACTCAGAGACAGCGCGGCGAACGCCCATCTTCCCGAGCTCAGCGCAAGCTCGGCAGACGGTTTTGCAGCGCGCTCAGGTCCGGGTAGGGGTCGTCGTGGGCGACCTTGAGATCCAAGACGCAGGGACGGCCCGAGTCCAATGCTTCCTTCAAGGCCGGAACGAGACCGGGCGAAGAATCCACGCGGTATCCCAGACCCCCCATGGCTTCGGCCAGGGCCGCGAAGTCTTGGGTCGGAATACGGTCTTCGTATGCCCGTCCGAATTCCGCAAGCTGAAAGTGACGGACCATTCCGTAGTGCGAATCGTTCATGACCACCAAGACGACAGGGAGGTTGTGGCGGATCAGCGTCGGAAAATCGGCGATCGACATCCAGAGCCCTCCGTCCCCCACGATGGCCACGGCCGGCCGGCCGGGATGGCACATCTTGGCCGCGGCGGCTCCGGGAAAGGCGAAGCCCATACCGCTCCAGACACCCGAATGCTGGAAGGCGAGGGGGTGCAAGGCGGGCGTGAGCTTCCAGGCCCAGTAGCTGGCAATGCACACGTCACACACAACGATGCTCTCTTGAGGCAAAACCCGAAAGATCTGATCGACGGCCCAACCCTGGTGAATCCGGCCCCGCGGCCGGCGGCGAGAGCTGCGGCGGGCATCGCCCCGGAGAAAGCGGCGGACGGTTTCACGCCCGGTGCAGACTTCTGCCCCATCCCACCGCGAGGCGCCGGCCCGGCCCTCCTGGACCCGCTTCAGGAGTCCCCCGAGAGCCGGAGAGAGGTTGCAGTTCTCGGCGACGCGGGCGCCCTCCAGGCGGTGGTCCTGGACGTCGGTCCCCAGGAAGAGCTTCCTCGCGGCTTCGGCCTGAAGGACGAGTTGACGCCAAAAAGCGCTCTCCGCCCGAAGACCAGCCACCAGGATTGCGTCCGCGGCATCGAGGACGGCTTTCACCCACGGGTCCGTGCTCCAGAAACAAAGGTACCCTGCGTACCACCGGTGATTCGCGGGGAGAATTCCCAACGCGTCCCGGGCAACCACGACCGGGGCGCGAAGCGCCCTGGCCAGGGAAGCAACCAAGGGGGCGGCGCCGTCCCGAAGGACGCCCTTCCCGGCCAGGATGGCCGGCCGGCGGGCCCGACGCAATTCCGAAGCGATGACCTGAAGCGTCTCGCCGGGGGGCTGTTGGGCGCGAAGCGCCCGAGGCGCGTATCGGGGAAGCGAGGCGGGGGGCAGATCGAAGACATCCAGGGGGACTTCCACGAAAACCGGCCCTGGCCTTCCGGAGCGGGCCTCGTGGAAAGCCCGCCGCATCACCCGGTAGACCCCCTCCACCGACTCGACGCGAGCCGCCCATTTCGTCACGTCCCGAAACATCCGCACGAGAAAATCCGGCCGGTCGACCCCGTGGAAGACTTCTTTCGGGGCGCCGCGGGGGACGGTCCCCGAAAGCTGAACGACGGGCGAAGCGGCCTCGTAGGCCTGAGCCAGTGCGGTGAGGGCGTTGGTCGCCCCGGGCCCCCCTGTGACCAGACAAACGCCCGGCCGCCCCGTGAGGCGCCCGTACATATCGGCCATCTGAGCCGCTGTGGTTTCCTGGAGGACGCCCACATGCCGGATCGGGGATTCCCGCAAGGCGTCATAGATGGCAAAGACGTGCCGGCCCGGCAGGCCGAAGACCGCCTCCACCCCCTCGCCCTTGAGGGCTTCTACGATGGCCTGTCCAACAGTGAAATTCCCCATGGCTGACAATATTCGAGTATCTCCACTAACGGCTCAGATCGGCGGAAGCCGACGCATCCTTAAGCAAGTGTGGCGTCCGCGAAATTCGTTGAATATGTCCCACCTCCCCCGGCTCAGGGGTGCCACGGTCTTCCTGGACCTTCCCCTCTCCATCGTCCGTCTTGGGCGCCGGAAGCTTCGGAAAGAGCCCTTTCGCCGTCCGATGAAAGACAGCCTCCTTCTCTTCCGGCGTCCATTCCATGGCCTCAATGAGACGCATGGCCGGTTTCATGGACTTATGGAACGGAAAATCCGTTCCGAACAGAAAGCGGCCGCAGCCGATGACCTCCTGGGCGCACCGGAGGGAGGCCGGCTGAAAGCCCAGGCAATCGTAGTGCAGGCGCTTCAGATAGTACGAAGGGGGATGGGAGATCTGCTCCTGCGCCGGCCCTCCACGAGAGTAAGCCGACTCCCAGCGGCCCGCCAGGTAGGGGACGGTCGCCCCCATATGCGGGATGATGAACCGAATCTCCGGGAACCGCTCCAGGACGCCCTTGAACAGCAGGCGCGCCACGGCTGCGGTGGTGTCGAACATGAACCCAACAGCCGAGATCAAAAAGAAGTCCCCCAGCATTTCAACCCCGGCCGACACCATGGGATGGATGAGAGCGGGAAGGCGGAGTCGGTTCAATTCCTCGTAGACCGGCCAGAAGACCGGGTCATCGAGGGTGCGCCCGGCGACGTTGGCCCCCACCGTGATTCCCCACAGGCCGCTGTCTTCCAGCGACCGGCGAAGCTCCGCGAGGGAGGCGTCGACCCCCGCGGTCAGAGGCAGACAGGCCAGTCCGCCGAACCGCCTGGGGTGGCGGCTGCATGCGTCGGCGATGGCATCGTTGGAGATCCGGGCCATCTCCGCGGCCGCCTTCGCGTCGTCGAAGTACACCATCGGCCCCACCATGGAGAGGACCTGAAAATCTACGCCCTCCTCATCCAACTTCTCGACTCGACCCTCCAAAGACCACATGGCCGGATCGGGAAGGAGGCGGTTGTTCATGTGATCGCGCCAGTAGGGATCCCTCTCCGGGCGCGCTGTCGATAGGGAGACCGCCCGTTCGAGGTATTCCCGGGAAAAGAAATGACCGTGCACGTCCACCTTCATGATGGGTTTTCCCTTTCCTCCCGGAATTCCGGAATGACCTCATCGGCGAAGAGTTGAAGTGACCGGATGACCGGGGCGGGCGGGGTGCCCGGAAACTGCATCCGGACGACGAGATGGGTGTGACCCAGGGCCTCCGCCTGCTCCCGAATGCGGCGAACCACAGTCTTCGGAGACCCGATGAGAAACCGGTCCCTCAAGCTGTCCAGCGTGCGGTCCCCCGGCGGAATGGGATTTCCCTCATCGTCGGTGAGATGGCCCCACTTGAGGTACTCGCCGTAAAGGTAGAGGACCCCTTCCCGCGCCGCTTCCCAAGCTGCTTCATCGGTCTCGGCCACGAAAGCCTCCCGGCGCAGGACAACGTCCGGCGACGCGCCCGCCTTTCCGGACTCGGCCCAGGCCCTCCTGAAGATCGGCGCACGGCGGAGGATCATCCCAAAGGCTGTCACCGGGTCGATGTACCACCCGTCCGCCAGCCGCGCGGCCCGCCGGATGGCCGCTGAGGCCTTGGCCGCGACCCACAAAGGGGGACGAGGTTTCTGGACCGGCCGGGGCATGAGCGCTACGCCGTTCATGGGGAAAAAACGGCCGTCACTATGTACCCTCCGCTGGCGGAAGAGAAGGTCGAGGAGACGCAGAGATTCCTCCATGCGGTCCCCGCGCTCTTCGATGGGCACATGAAAAGCGGCGAATTCCTCCGGGCGATAGCCCATCCCCAGCCCCAGGGTGAGCCGTCCCCCTGAGAAGTTGTCCACGACGGCCGCCGCTTCGGCCACGACCAGGGGGTGGTAGAGAGGGAGGAGGAGAATGCCCGTCGCGAGACGCATGCGCCGGGTCCTGGCCGCGAAAGCGGCGAGCACCGTTAAGGGAGAGGGAAAGTAACCGTTCTCCTCGACCAGGTGGTGCTCGCTGACGAGGGCGTAGTCGAAGCCCAGGGCATCGGCCGTCTCGACCTGTTCGAGGACGTTCCGGCATACCTCCGTCCACTCACCGGTGAGAGATTGGATGCTGTACGTGATCCCAAATTTCATCCGCCTACCTTCCAGGCGGGAAATTAGTCAAGGGAGCACCCAATAATTGACAGTCATGTCACCCCCTCTCTGCGCTCGGGGCAAGCTCTGAGCGAGAGTCACTCTCGCGCGCGAAGGGTCTCGCAATTAAGAGGACCTACGGCGAGATTCTTCGTGCGGGCCGATGACCCGCGCTCAGAAGGACCTGTCAACCACTAAGCGCCCGTGTTTGTAGATAGGAAATGATTCTCTCTGCGTCGCTTCCCTCAGCTACGCTTCATCGACAGGGCCTTCAGGACCGCCTCGGGACGGATG
>JBHIBA010000184.1:0-9052 GCA_046758845.1 Nitrospinota bacterium | reverse complement strand
CTGGCTGGTTGGCCGGATGCTGCGGCTGCCGTAGGCAGACGGGCATCCGGCCAAAGGAAGAAGCCACCAATAGGCGACAGACCACCGGTCCAGCCAACCCCACACCCAACCCAAGGCAGGCCCGGCCATGCAATGCCGGGCCGTCAAAAGTTTTGCAGGGGGGTGCGGGGGGGCGCCTTTCAAAAAGCACCCCCCGCGAAATTCGGCCAGCACGCAAGTGCCCAAAAAGCGCCTCGGCCATATGGCCAGGCGTCACAGCCCGTAAAGCCGGATCAGGCCGTGAATGATCGGAAAAACGGTGTAATCGAGCACCCGGAAGAAGATGAGCCCCAGGAGGATGAAGAAACCGTAGGGCTCGATCCGGCTGTACGTCATCGCGCCTCGGGGCGAAAGGAGCCCGTTGAGGATTCGGCCACCGTCCAGCGGAGGGATCGGGATCAGGTTGAAGACCATCAGCGCCAGGTTGATGACGATACAGCGCTGGATGATCAGGAAAAGGGGCAGGTGTCCCCAGAACGCCTCCCCGCCGTACGGGATCGGTATCCAGCGATAAACCACGACGAAAGCCGTCGCGAGAAGCAGGTTCGAAGCCGGGCCGGCGAGGGCGATCCACATCATGTCCTGGCGGGGCCGCTTGAGGTTTCGCACATCCACCGGGACGGGCTTGGCCCAGCCGATGAATCGGGTGATCACGAAGACCAGCGTTCCCACCACGTCCAAATGCTTCAGGGGGTTCAGCGTCACCCGCCCCAGCATCCGGGCCGTCGGGTCGCCCAGCCGGTCGGCCATCCAGCCGTGGGCCGCTTCGTGTACGGAAATGGCCAGCAGCATCGCCGGCAGCATCACGGCGATTTGGAGAATCACCGAGTTGAAGTCCACAGGTTCGCTACCTCCTTTCGATGTCGAGACGGAGTCCCCTCGACGAGCCCCCCTGTCAACTCGGCGCCTGAAGGGCCAGGCGGCGGCGGACGAAGGCGCGCTCGCTGATCGCGCCGTGCTCGATGAGGCCGTCCAACAGCGCGTCGCGCGTGGCCGCCAAGAGCTCCTCGTAAATCGGTCCCGGCTCCACCCCCATGGCCATGAGGTCGTTTCCGCCGATGCTCGGCTTGACCTCCTTCAGGTGGGTCAGGTAGAGGGAGATGTACTTCTTCGCCTGCTGGGAAGGGGCGACGGCCAATGAGAAGAGAAGGGTCTCGATCGGAAGGGGATGGAGGAGACAGTAAACCGCGCTCGGGAGAAGATCGTCCCGGCAGAGCCCGGCCAAAACATCTGCCCCATCCTTACGGGCCTGCATGACGCGGGAGCGGCCGGCGCCCGCCAGGAAGAGCCGGGCGCAGGCGGTCTCCGCTTCTTCATCGGTAAAATCGCCGAAGAGCCCCAGGAGATAGACCATCCACGCCTCAACCGGTCTGCCCGTAAACAGCAGTTCGTACCAGGCGAGGGACTGGTCAATCTCCCGAAAACGCCGCCGGAGGGCGGAGGTCGCCTTGAGCCTGGGATGAATGAACCGCAACAGCTTGAGCCTGTCCAGGTGGTTGACGTACCGCCAGGGTTCCGGCTCGGAGAGGATGAGCCGAAGCTCCGTGAACAGGCGCCTTCCGGAGAGGCGATCGAACAGGTCGCTTCGCACGGCGTTCTCCAGCAGCGACCGCGTCTGGGCGCCGATGGTGAACCCGTATCGCTCCGCAAACCGGACGGCGCGGAAGGCCCGGGTCGGGTCTTCCACGAAGCTCAGGCTGTGCAGGACGCGGATGACCTTTTCTTTCAGGTCTCGCCGGGCCCCGAAGAAGTCCAGCAGCCTCCACGCCCGGGCGCCATTGAGCTGGATGGCCATGGCGTTGATGGTGAAGTCCCGGCGATACAGGTCGGTCCGGATGTCGCTCATCTCCACGATGGGGAGCGCCGCGGGTTGTTCGTAAAACTCGGCACGGGTCGTCGCCACGTCCACCTTCCGGCCGTCGGGCACCGTGACCACGGCGGTTCCGTACCGCGGATGGGACCTGGAGCGTCCGCCTTCCTCGGCCGCCAGGCGCTGGGCGAAGGCGATCCCGTCTCCCTCTACGACGAGGTCCACGTCCGGGTTGTCGATGCCCATCAGCAGATCCCGAACGATGCCGCCGACCACGTACACGGTGCAGCCCAGGGCGTCTGCGACCTGCGCCGCCCGTTCCAGGAGCTTACAGACGGGCTTGGGCAGACGCTCGCGGGCCAGCGTCCGGACGCCCCTCATGTGGGGCTTGGCCCGCACGTCGGCGGGGTGCACGTCCTCGTGCAGGTAATGGAGGATATCGCCCCGGGCGATAACGCCGGCCAGCCGAGGACGCTCCGGGTCTGAGGCGTCGCCCGTCAGGACCGGGATGAGCTTTTGCCGCCGGCCCAAGATCATCTCAAGGGCCCGCTCCGCCGGGGCGTCCGGGGTCAGGGTCTCGAAGTCGCGGTTCATGTAGTCCCCCACGACTTCCTCTCCGAGGCGGTGAAAGATGGCCTTTTCCACGACTGGGCGGGTGATCAGGCCGGCGACCCGCTCTCCGTCCATCACCGGCAGCGCGTTGAGATTGTATCGGGTCATCAGAGCGGCGGCGTCGCGAATCGGCGCTCCCATCGGGACCGTCCGCACCGACGAGACCATGATCTCTCCCGCCTTCCGGCGGCGGTGCGTCTCGCGCTGAAGCCGGTCGACCAGGCGGTCGCGGGCCTGGAACAGTGTGAGGTCCTTGATGGACGCCGAGGAGGCGGAAGGATGTCCGCCTCCGCCGAAGAATCCCGCGATGGCGCCGACGTCGATCTCGGGGGCGCGGCTTCGGGCGATCAGCTGCACCTTGTCCCCCATCCGGACCAGGAAGAAGAAGGCGGACGCGTCATAGGCGACCCGAAACTTCTGGGCCACCTGGGCGATGTCTTCCACGTAGTCCTCGCGTGAAGCCGTGGCGACGGCGACGGGAACGCTGAGGACCCAGATGCGCTCGGCCGATTCCATCAGTTCGTTGAGGAGGGAGACCTGGGCCGGATTCAGCTCCCGCTGCAACAGGCCGCCGACCTGGGAGAGGTCCGCTCCGCAGGAAAGGAGGTAGGCCGCCGCTTCGAGGTCTTCGCGCGTGGTGTTGATGGAGGTGAAGCTCCCCGTGTCCTCGTGAATGCCCAGGTTGAAGAGGGTCGCCTCCTCGGCGGAGATCGGGATTCCCCGCGCCCTCAGGATGTCCACCAGGATCGTCGTCGTCGCCCCCACAGGCCGCACGTCTTCGAAATTCACACGAAAGTCGCGAACGGCGTCCGCGTGGTGGTCGTACAGATGCACCTCGACGTCACTGCGATCCAAAAGAGAGGCAAGGCTCCCGAGCCGGTTCTTGGATTGGGTGTCCACCACGATGAGCCGCCCGACCGCACGGAGGTCTACCTGACGCAGCTTGATGAGCTTCTGCGAGAAGCGATTCGACTGGAGAAACTGGCGGACCGAGGATTCTTGCGAGCCCGGCAGGACCAGCGAGGCGTCGGGATAGAGCTTCGCCGCGGCCGCCATGGCGGCCAGACAGTCGAAATCCGCGCCGATGTGAGCGGTGATGAGCTCCATGGCCACAATACCATCCACCCGAAGCCCCAAAGGTCCGCGAAAGTCGCGGCTCATTACCCAACGCACTTAATATAGATTTTGCGGAAAAGGCGAGCAATTCGGCCAAATCGAAACGGCCGCTCCGGTTCTTTCGGGCGTCGAACTTATCTCGGCCTTCCCCAAAGGCGCCCAATTGGACTCCTGGGTCCCCCGGCGGTTTTGTTGAAAGGCGGAGCGGCGGGTGATAGATTTCCTTTGAAGGATTGCTCTGTCCGTCCACGCTCATTTCCGAGGCTCGGCATGACCAGAAATCGCTTCCTTCTCTTTCAGGCGGGCATCAGTGTGTGCCTGTTCGCCGCCTTCTTCTTCCCGCTGCTCTCCGCTTCGGGCGAGTCGGAAGGGCCGGCGGATCGAACGGTCCTGGTTCTGGACGTCGAAGGCGTCATCAACCCGGCCTCGGCCGAGTATATCGTCAAGGGGATCGCCGAAGCCAGAGAACGGCGGGCCGAGCTGGTCGTCCTGCGCCTGGACACCCCCGGCGGGTTGGACACCTCCATGCGCATCATCATCAAGGAGATGATCTCCTCACCGGTCCCCGTGGCCGTTTACGTGGCCCCCAGCGGGGCCAGGGCGGCCTCGGCCGGTACGTTCATCACCATTGCGGCGCACGTGGCCGCCATGGCCCCGGGGACGAACATCGGTGCGGCGAGCCCGGTGGCCGTCAGCGGGGGGATGGACGAGACGATGAAGAAAAAGGTGACGAACGACGCCGCGGCCTACATTCGCTCTCTGGCGGACAAACGGGGCAGGAACGCCGATTGGGCCGAGGACGCCGTCCGAAAGAGCGTGTCCATCAGCGAGGGGGTCGCCCTGAACAAAAAGGTCATCGACCTGGTCGCCACAGATCTGAGGGCGCTCGTTTTGGCCGTGGACGGGCGGAGGGTTTCCACGGAGTCCGGCGAGAAGACCCTCAGGACGAAGGGTGCTCAGGTGGTGGAGTACAAGATGGGGGTGCGCCATAAGCTGTTGGACATCCTCTCCAACCCCAACCTGGCCTACCTCCTCATGATGCTCGGCTTCTACGGGATCCTCTTTGAGCTGACCAATCCCGGGGCCATCTTTCCGGGCGTGGTGGGGGCCATCTGTCTCATCGTGGGCTTCTACGCCCTTCAGGTGCTTCCCATCAACTACGCCGGCCTGGCTTTGATCCTGCTGGGCGTCATCATGTTCCTTTTGGAGATCAAGGTGACGAGTTACGGCGCATTGAGCATCGGGGGCGCCATTTCGCTGATCCTGGGGTCGGTCATGCTGATCGACACCCCCGCCCCGTTCCTTCGCATCTCCTATTACGTCATCGGTCCCGTCGTCGCCCTGACGGCCGCCTTTTTCTTCATTCTGATCGGCCTAGGGCTGAAGGCCCAGCGGGGAAGGTCGGTGGCGGGCTGGGAAGGACTGGTGGACGTCACGGGCGTGGCCATGGGCAATATCGACCCCGAAGGCAAGGTGTTCGTCCATGGAGAGCTTTGGAACGCCCGCTCCAAGGAGCCCATCGCCCAGGGGGAAAAGGTCCGCATTGTAGCGGTGGAAGGTCTTCGCCTTGAGGTCATTAAGGAGAAGTCGTCATGATTGGATTCAATGCATGGCTCCCCATCCTCGTGATCTTCCTGGTCATTATCTTGGCCAGCGCGATCAAGGTCATGAGGGAGTACGAGCGGGCCGTCGTCTTCCGGCTCGGCCGGTTTCTCAGGGCCAAGGGGCCCGGGCTCTTCCTCCTCTTTCCCGTCATCGACCGCATGGTCCGGGTGAGCCTGCGCCTGATCGCGCTGGACGTCCCCTCCCAGGACGTCATCACCCGGGACAACGTCACGGTGAAGGTGAACGCCGTCCTGTACTTCCGGGTGATCGACCCCGAAAAAGCCGTCATCGAGGTGGAAGATTTCCTGTACGCTACCTCACAGCTCGCCCAGACCACGCTGCGAAGCGTGTTGGGAGAGTCGGAGCTGGACGACCTGCTGGCCGAACGGGAGAAGATCAACCATCACCTTCAGGAGATCCTGGACCAACAGACCGATCCCTGGGGGATTAAGGTCACCAACGTCGAGATCAAGCACGTGGACCTGCCCAGTGAGATGCAGCGAGCCATCGCCAAACAGGCCGAGGCCGAGCGGGAGCGGCGGGCCAAAGTCATCCACGCGCAAGGAGAGTTTGAGGCTTCCAGCCGGCTGGCCGAGGCGGCCGCGATCATCGGCTCACAGCCCACGGCGCTTCAGCTTCGCTTCCTGCAAACCCTGACGGAAGTGGCGACGGAAAACAACTCGACGATGATCTTCCCGCTGCCGCTGGACCTCATTTCGCCTTTCCTTCAGGCGGGCGGACGATTGGTCGGCGGCGGCAACGAGCCGCCCTCAGGGGGGGAAAATCCGCCGGCCCAGGAAAAGAGCGGGTCGGGGGGATGACGTGAGGTAACGGTCGGGACGCGGGGATTCCCTTTTCCGGGTGAGCCGCCTTTTTCTGTCGCTCCGCGTTGAGCAGAAGGGCCGCTTTCGTTGCGTTGATCGCGTCTATCGCCTTCCTCTCTCTGCGAAGGGGCGTTTCCGCAATCTCTTTGGCTCCATGAGGGGCTCGATCCGAGCTCCTTATCTTATCCATTCGATCTTTTGAGGACGCGTTGTCCACTTCGCAGGGGCAAGCCAGTCCCTCTGTCTTGGATGAAGCGAAGAGCTTCACGTTCCGGGTCGGCGACCGGGACGAGGGCCGGCGGCTGGACGTGTTTCTGGCGGGGCACCCCGAAGCCCCGCATTGGTCCCGCTCCCGCGTCCAACTCCTCATCCGCGAGGGAAACGTCCGGCTGGAATGCGGCGACGCGTTGGGCTCTCTTCCGTCTTCGGAGGAGACGAAGCCGCCCAGACCGGGAAGGCTCCTGCGCGCGGGAGAGCGGATTGTCGTGACGGTGCCTCCTCCTGAACCGGCCGAGGCCGTCCCGGAGGACATCCCCCTCGACGTCCCTTACGAGGACGCCCACATCCTCATCGTCAACAAGCCGGCCGGACTCGTCGTGCATCCGGCAGCAGGCCACGCGCGCGGCACCCTGGTGAACGCATTGCTGTCCCGGCTGCCGGCCCTTCCGGGCATCGGCGGAAGGCTGCGCCCGGGGATCGTCCACCGCCTGGACAAGGACACCTCGGGGCTCATGGTGGTCGCCAAGACGGAACTCGCCCTGAGGCGGCTTCAGGCCGCCCTGAAGGCCAGGCGGATCGGGCGGGTCTACTGGGCGCTGGCCTGGGGGGACTTCCCGAAGGAGGGAAGGGTGGAAGGTCCTATCGGCCGCCACCCCCTTCACCGCAAGAAGATGGCGGTCGTGCAGGGGGGAAGACCTGCGGTCACGCGGTTCCGGGTTTTGGAGCGGTTCGGGAAATACGCATGGTTGGAGGTCCGGCTGGAGACGGGCCGCACGCACCAGATACGCGTCCACCTGGCCCACCGAGGGACGCCGGTCCTGGGGGACCCTCTGTACGGCGTCGGCCGCAAGGCAGACCCGCCCATCGGGCGTCAGGCGCTGCACGCCTTCCGGCTGACGTTCGATCACCCGTCAACGGCGGAACCGATGTCCTTCGAAGTCCCGCCGCCCGGTGACATGGAAGACGCCCTGAGATTTCTTCGGGAAAAAAGGGGCGAACCCAGGGGTCGACGCGGTATAGGAAGAAGTTGAGCCCCGCCGGGCGCGAATTCGGCTGGACGGTCACCTGTAAGGCCCAGTGAGGAGAGACGGCATGAAAGCGCTGAAGAGTTATGCCTGTGGGGAATGGATCGAAGGCTCGGGCGAGGGCGCGGTCGTCAGGAACGCGGTGACGGGTGAGGCCATCGGCTCGGTCAGCAGCAAGGGCCTGGATTTCAAGAAGATGCTGGAGTACGCCAGGGATTTGGGCGGGCCGGCGCTCCGGCGGTTGACGTTTCCCCAACGCGCGGAGCTGATCCAGGGGGCGGCGGGCGTCCTCAAAGAACATCTTTCCGAGTTCTACCCAATCGCCCACTCCTACGGCGCCACGAAAGCCGACGCCTGGATGGACGTCGAAGGCGGCATCGGCACGCTTCGGGTCTTTTCGGGTCTGGGGCGGAAGAGGCTTCCAGATAGCACCTTCTTGCTGGACGGCGACGTGGAGGGCCTGTCGAAGGAAGGCACGTTCATGGGACGGCACATCTGGGTTTCGCTGGAGGGCGCCGCCGTTCAGATCAACGCCTTCAACTTTCCCGCCTGGGCCATGCTGGAGAAGCTGGCGCCGGCCCTGTTGGCCGGAATGCCGTCGGTCGTCAAGTCCGCCACCCCCACGTGCCCGCTCGCCCATCGCACCGTCGAGGTGCTGGTCGAATCGGGCGTCCTGCCCGAGGGCAGCCTTCAGCTCATCTGCGGTTCCGTGGGGGACTTGCTCGACCACCTCACCTGCCAGGACGTGGTTTGCTTCACGGGGTCGGCCGAAACGGGAGAGGTCATCAAGAGCCATCCCAACGTGATCCGCAGTTCAGTCCGGTTGAACATCGAGGCCGATTCGATGAACTGCGCGATTCTCGGGCCGGATTGCTCGCCCGGCTCCCGCACCTTTGACCTCTTCGTTAAAGAGGTCGTCCACGAGATGACGCAAAAGGCGGGTCAGAAGTGCACGGCCATCCGCAGGGTGATCGTCCCGGAGGACCGGGCGCAGGCCGTCGTCGAGGCCCTGCGGGGGAGGCTGGAGAAGGTGGTGATCGGCGACCCTTCCGCCGAGGGGGTGGCCATGGGCCCGCTGGCCAGCCGGTCCCAGGTCGACGCGGCCCAGGAGGGCGTGGCGGAGCTTGCCCGGGAAGCCAAGGTCGTTTTCGGCGATCCGCGAACGTTCGAGGTCGTAGGGGCCGACAAAGAGAAGGGAGCCTTCTTCCCCCCGGTGCTCCTCCACTGCAAAAGCCCCAAGGAGGCCGACGCCGTCCATCGGGTGGAAGTGTTCGGTCCGGTGGCCACGGTCATGGGATACGCCGACGCGGAGGACGCCATCTCCCTAGCCCGCCGGGGCGGCGGCAGCCTCGCCGCCTCGGTCTTCGGCGAGGACGAGGAGTTCGTCCGCAAGCTCACGTTCGGGATGGCGCCCTTTCACGGCCGGTTGATGGTGATGAATGAGGCGGCCTCCAGAGAGTCCACCCGCCACGGCACGGCGATGCCTCAGCTCGTCCACGGCGGACCGGGCCGCGCGGGCGGCGGAGAGGAACTGGGGGGACTCCGAAGCCTCCACCGCTATATGCTGCGAGTGGCGCTGCAAGGAAGCCCCGACCGGCTGGAAGCCCTCTGCGCGGCGGGGTAGGGGCCATTTGACCAGGGGGGCTTTTTTGGGCACTTGCGTGCCGGCCGAACTGCGGTTGGAGGTACGTACGCTTAAGCCGGGCATCTTTGGCGCACACCTTCCGAGAGGTCGTTGACCAGGCAGGCCAGTGCGGAAACCTGACGCGGTGCGTCCCGCCCCCCTGGACCCCCTGAAAAAC
>JBHIBA010000183.1:0-9178 GCA_046758845.1 Nitrospinota bacterium | reverse complement strand
CTACGTATGAACATCCTCTCGTCATTCCCAATGTAGGGGCCGGTCGGAGCCTGCCCTGAGCAAAGCCGAACGGTCCCGGCCCGAATGTATTTGTGCTGCGAAAGAAGAGACCCCTACTGCCGCAATAATCTCAGCCCATTAAAAATCACCAAAAGCGAGACCCCCATGTCAGCGCCGATGGCCATCCAAAGGGTCGCAAGGCCGGGAATCGCAAGCGCAACGAATAGCCCCTTGATGAGGATCGAGGCCGCGATGTTCTGCTGAATCACCCGGCGCGTCCTCCGGCTTAAGCCGACGAGCCAGGGAAGCCTTTCCAGGTCGTCCCCCATCAGCGCCACGTCCGCCGTCTCCAGCGCCACGTCCGTCCCCGCCGCCCCCATGGCGATCCCCACCGTCGCGGCCGCCAGGGCCGGCGCGTCGTTCACGCCGTCCCCCACCATGGCCACGCCGCCGAACTCCCGCGTCAGGTCCTTGACGGCCTCGACCTTCTCCTCCGGCAGGATATCGGCGTCCACCCGATCGACGCCCACGCTCTCCGCGACCGCACGCGCCGCATCCCTTCTATCCCCCGTCAGCATGATGAGCGCCGAGGCCCCTTGCGACCGCAGGCCCTCAAGCGCAGAGCGGCTCTCAGGGCGGACTCGATCCGAAAGGGCGAGGGTTCCTATCGCCTGGTCCCCCTTGGCCAGGACGACGACCGTCTCCCCCCCGTTGCCCGAACCGTCCAAGCGGTCCCGCACGGAATCCAGCCGGACGCCCCGCTCCCTCAGAAAAGCGCCGCCCCCCAGCCAGAGAGCTTCCCCTTCCACGGAACCCTTGACGCCTTTTCCCGGGAAGGATTCAAACCCCTCGACGGGGGGAACCGCGATCCGCCTTTGCGCCGCTTCCTGCACGATGGCCGAGGCGATGGGGTGCTCGGACCGGCTTTCCAGCGCGGCGGCGCGCCGGAGAATTTCAAGGGGCGGAGTCCCGTCCACGCCCGCGACATCGGCGACCCCAAGGCGTCCCTCGGTGAGGGTGCCCGTCTTGTCGAAGGCGAAGGCGCGGATCTTTCCCAGCTCTTCCAGGTAGGCGCCCCCCTTGATCAGCACGCCGCTGCGCGCCGCCCGCGTCAGAGCCGAAACCACGGACACCGGCGTCGAGAGGACCAGTGCGCAAGGACAGGCGATCACCAGCAGGACGAGCGACCGGTAAAACCAGGTCACAAAAGGCAGGGAGAAGAACAACGGCGGGATCAGGGCGACCCCGATCGCCCCGACCACGACGGCGGGCGTGTAATAACGGGCGAAGGCGTCCACGAACCTCTGCGCGGGGGCCTTATGAGCCTGGGCCTCCTCGACCATATGGACGATCTTCGCCAGCGTCGTATCGGACGCGAGGCGGGTGACGCGGACCTCGAGAGCGCCCGACCGGTTGATCGTCCCCGCGAAGACGCCGTCTCCCACTTCCTTGGACGCAGGGGCCGACTCTCCCGTGATGGCCGACTGGTCTATATCGGACTCCCCCCCGACCACTTCGCCGTCCAGCGGGACCTTCTCCCCCGGCTTGATGACGACGATTTCGCCCACGGCCACTTCCCCAACCGGGACACGGGGCTCCGCTCCCCCCCGCTTGACCGTGGCCTCGGGGGGCGAGAGGTCCATCAGAGAGCGGATGGCCTTCCTCGCCCTTTCCGCGCTGTAGCTCTCCAAAAGCTCTGCGACTGAGAAAAGAAAGATGACGGCGGCGCCTTCCAGCCATTCCCCGATGGCCAGGGCGCCTATCACCGCAACCGTCATGAGGAAGTTGATGTCGAGGCGAAGGTTCCGGACGGCGAAGTACGCCTTGCGGCCCACAGTGAAACCCGCCGCCAGGACCGCCGCCAAAACGACCGGGAAACGGACGATGGGGCTGAATCCCGCCAGCGTAAGCGAAAGGCCCGCGATGATGAGCAGGCCGGATGCGGCCGTGAGCCCGAGGTGAGCCTTCCTCGCGCGCCCGGCCTCCTGCCGGCCCCGGCCTTCATCGGCTACCCGTGCGGCCAACCCGAGACGTTGGATGGCCCCCCGCACCGCCCTGCGGTCGGCCTCCAAGTACCGGTGCTTGACCCGGACTTCCCGCGACGGCGGGTCGCACATGACCTGTTCGACCCCCGGCAACCGTGACAAGGCGCTCTCGACGGCCTGGGCTTCCACCGCGCAGTCCATGCCCTGCACGCGATAGATCGTTGTAAGAGATCCTTCGGGTTCAACGAGGCGGCAACCCAGGTTCCCGGCGCGCTCTTCGACGGCCCGGACCGCCTGCAAAGAGCCCTCCCCTTCCAGGAAATCGACCCGCAGGACTGCATCATCCCGGTCGACCTCGGCCGCTCTCACGCCGGGGGCCTGCCGGATCAACTTCTCGAGTCGGTCGGCAGAAGCGCCATCGCCAATTCCGGCCAGAAGCCACTCGCGCGTCTGTCGCCTCTCTTCACCCATCGTTCCAGCTCTGTCCATCAAGCCCTATGAGGTAAGACCGCTCATCTATTCACAATGAAGGCCAAAAAAGGGAACACTATAGGCAGACCTACTCCTGCACGTGTTTCAGACCTTCTGCAAAGAGGGTCTCAATGTGATGGTCGTCCAGGGAGTAATAGACCATCCGCCCCTCTTTCCGGTACTTCACCAGCCGCAAGTTCCGCAGAATGCGCAACTGGTGGGAAGTGGCCGACTGGCTCAAACCCAGGAGGTTGGACAGGTCGCACACGCAGAGTTCCTCTTGGGCCAGCGCGAAGAGGATCTTCGTCCGCGTGGAATCTCCCAGAACCCTGAAGGTCTCGGCGAGCGCCGAGAAAACCGAGTCAGGCTTCAGCCGGCTGCGGACAGAAGCCACGCGGCCCTCGTCCACAAACTCGACCTCGCAGACATCTTCGGGCGCCTTTGTCTTTTGAACGACTTCCATAAGGGATTCCTCCTCGGATTCTATGTTCATATGTTCATATATATAGCCCAATTGCGCCACATGCCGCAAGCGATAAGCGCAAGCCCGGACGGCCCTCCGCGCGCTTCCTTCAGACATGGCTTCGGTGGAAGCCTGAATACCGGCTGTACCTTGTTGAAAGGCCAGGCTATAGTTGGCATGTTATTCTGAACGAAAGGTCACCGACCCATGCGCTCCGCGTAGCGTCCCGAGTGCAACGAGGGATCGCCTGAGACCCTGAGCGCGAGCCGGCGCCTCTCGCTCAGAGTGACAAAGGTATCGGAGATAGCCGTTTCCCTTAGAGAAAGTCAGCGTCTCGACCCGAAAGGCTTCTGGAGGTTTGAATTGTCTAAACTCGCGCGGCTGACCTACTTTCAATGCGTCCACTGAGCCTGGTGCTTTTTGGCGACCGGGCGGTTGCACGCACTGAAGAAAACGTACGCAGAGCGGCTCGAGCTCACGTACAAGACGTTTCTCCTATCCCCGACGCCCCAGGCCCGAACGCTCAGCAAGGAAGAAATCCTCGGCCACTGGGCCATGGCCAAGGCCCATCCGGGGGGCGAGCGCATCAACCCCGACTTCATGGCCTCCCGGAGCTTCCCTTACCCGCACTCAATGCCGGGCTCTGTGGCCATCAAGGCCGCGGCCGCGCAGGGAAAGGAGGCCGAGGCCCGGTACGTGGAGGCCATCGAGGAGATCCACCTGGTGGAATGCTTCGACATCGCGGACGACGATGTCCTCATCGGCCTCGCCAAGGCCCTGGGGCTGGACGCCCCGCGATTCGAGGACCTCTACCGGAACGGAAATTTGGAATCGGCCGTGTGGCGCGACCATCAAGAGGCCACAAGCCAGGGAATCTACTCCACCCCCACAGTTGTGCTCCCGGACGGCCGCCGGGCAGTCGGCGCGCAGCCCCAAGACGTCTACGAGGCCATCATCCGGGAACTCTTGGGGGACTGAATACGCGGGAATCAATGCGCCGCTCGGGTGTTATATGAAATCAAGTGGAGCGTTCCCTGACTGGAGAGGCTTGGATTATGGGATATTTAACGGCATTTGCGCTGGCGTTGGCGTTGGTGTGGGCCGGCCCCGGCGGAGCGTCCGTCTTAGCCGCCGACAAACCCCCTTTCTCGACCTGGGGCTGGAAGACCGACTTCAAAAAACACTCCGTCCCTTATGAAGAGATCCTTTCAGGGGGACCGCCGAAAGACGGGATTCCCGCCATTAACGGGCCCAAATTCGTCTCCCAGAAGGAGGCGGACGGCTGGCTCAAGGACGTGGAGCCGGTGGTCGTCTTGCAGATCGGCGGAGAGGCCCGGGCCTATCCCCTCCAGATTCTCACCTGGCACGAGATCGTCAACGACTCTCTAAATGGCACGCCGGTGACGGTGACTTTCTGCCCCTTGTGCAATGCGGCCATCGCTTTTGACCGCAGGCTGGACGGCCGGCTCCTCGATTTCGGCACAACGGGCAAGCTCCGCAACAGTGACCTGGTCATGTACGATCGGCAAACGGAGTCCTGGTGGCAGCAGTTCACCGGGGAGGCCATCATCGGTGAGCTCACCGGCAAGAACCTGAAAATGATTCCAGCCTCCATCGTTGGATACGGCCACTTGAAGAAGACTCACCCGAAAGCCCTGATCCTGTCCAAGGAAACCGGTTACTCGCGGCCCTACGGCCGCAACCCCTACGTCGGCTACGACAACGTCAAAAACGTCCCCTTCCTGTACCGCGGGCCGATAGACAAAAGGCTGCCCCCGATGGAGCGCGTCGTGGCTGTCAGTGTCGGCGACGTGGACAGGGCGTACCCCTTCTCGGTCTTGTCGAAAGTGCGCGTCGTGAACGACCGGCTGAACGGCCAGAACGTCGTGGTCTTCCACTCCGAAGGGGCCGCCTCCGCCCTGGACGGCGCAGTGATCGCCTCATCGAAAGACGTGGGCGCAACGGGGGTATTTGACCCCACCCTGAACGGAAAGAAGTTGATCTTCCAGACAACAAAAGAAGGCTTCCGGGACACGGAGACCGGAAGCGGCTGGAACGTCCTGGGCCTGGCCGTCGCGGGCCCCCTGAAAGGGGCCAGGTTGAAGGCGGTCCTCCACGGAAACCACTTCGCCTTCTCCTGGTTCGCCTTCAAACCGAACACGTCGATCTACGCCCCCTGAATCTCTCGCGAGCCTGAGCTAAAGCATTAGAAAACTTTAGGGGGGCCTTTTTGGGCACTTGCGTGCCGGCCGAACTGCGGTTGGAGGCCCGTCCGCTTAAACCGGGGGTCTTTTCCGCACACCTTCCGAGGGGTAGCTGACCAGGCACGCCAGTGCAGAAACCTGACGCGGTGCGTCCGCCCCCCCGCCACCCCAGCAAGACTTTTGTTTCGCGATAGCGTGCCGCCCCTGGCGGGGCGGCACGCTATCGGCCAAAGACGGGAGCCACCGGAAGGCGACAAACAACAGGTCCAGCCAAACCCACACCCACCCCAAGCAGGCCCGGCCATGAGGGTCATCGACCCGCAGGCCGGGCCGTCAAAAGTTTTGCGGGGGGGTGGTGCGGGGGGGCGCCTTACAAAAAGCGCCCCCGCGTCCTGCGCCCCTTTCCCCAGGCGCGGGCTTGACAAATTCTCTAGGCTTCGTAAAACTACACACGCTACTACACACTGGAGCCACACACATGGCGCGTCTCAACTTCACCCTCGATGGGGCCGCCGTCAGGCTGCTGGACCGCCTCGCCCGGAAATACTACAGCGGCAACAAGTCGCTCACCGTGCGGCGGGCGCTGGAGTCCCTGGCGGCGCACGCCGGCCACGAGGGCTGGCGGGTCGCCGGTTACACGCCGGTGGTGATCGACGGACGGGCATCCTGTCACACCTGCGGAGAGACCCACCGCAAGGGGGACGTGCTCTATCGTCCGGTGTTTGAGCGGGGAGAAGGACCGAGAGCCTTCGGCAAGCTGCCGAAGGAGAACTGGCTGGACTGCCTCAGGTGCGTGGAAGAAGCGAATCCCTGAAGGCCGGCGGGGAAGGCGGCCAAGACGGCCGCCCTTTCGGGCCAAGCTTGAGGATCGGCCTGCCCAGCGCAACCGCATCATTCGACTATGCTGCCAAGTTTGCTGCGAAAGAGGGGGCCCCCCAAGGGGCCGCCCTCTTTCGCCAAACGAAAGTTTTCCCGGGGGTTCCAGGGGGGCCGGACGCACCGCGTCAGGTTTCCGCACTGGCGTGCCTGGTGAACAACCTCTCGGAAGGTGTGCGCCCAAGACGCCCGGCTTGAGCGTACGCGCCTCCAACCGCAGTTGGGGCGGCACGCAAGTGCCCAAAAAGGCCCCCCTGGGAATCTGGGCTTTCATCTCCATCTAGCCCTTGGAAGAACGGGACGGAACGTGCTCCGCAGATTGACGCCCGTGTTGATCGCCCTCGTCGCCGTGACGGTAGCCCTTCCATCGGCGGCGAAGGCGGGAGCGAAACTGAGGATCGTCGCGACGTTCAGCATCCTGGGCGACTTTGTCCGGAACGTGGGGGGCGACAAAGTGAAGCTCCACACCCTGGTCGGACCGGATGGGGACCCGCACAACTACGAGCCCAATCCGCTCGACAGCGTGGCGCTGGTCAAGGCGGGGGTCGTCTTTGAGAACGGATTGGGGTTTGAAGCCTGGCTGGATGATCTCTACAGGACTTCCCGCTCAAAAGCCAAGCGGGTGGCGGTGACTCACGGACTGCGGCCGATTTACCGGGAGCCTCGCCGACTCGGAAGAAAGGAGGCCGACCCGCACATGTGGCTCGATGCGGACCGGGCCGCGCACATGGTCCGGGGCGTCCGGGACGCGCTGATCTCGGCCGACCCGGCCAACGCCGGATTGTTTGGGACCAACGCGATGCGTTACATCGCTGAACTCCGCGCCCTGGACACCTGGATTTTCAAGCAGGTAAGGGGAGTGCCCGAGGCCAACCGGATCCTCGTCACCTCCCACCAGACCTTCGGGTACTTCGCCGCCCGGTACGGTTTCCAAGTCCTGGGCAGCGCGCTGGACTCTTTGACGACGGAGGCGTCCGAGCCTCCGGCAGGCCGGATCGCCGCCTTGATGAAAGAAATGAAGTCCGCCTCAGTTCGGGCCGTCTTCCCGGAAACCCTCCACAGCCCGAGGTGGATGGAGCGGCTGGCGGCCGAGACCGGCGCGAATCTCGCCCCCTCCCTCTACACGGGCGCCCTGGGAAAGCGGGGCAGCCCGGCGGGAACCTACGTCCAGATGATGAAGCACAACGTCCAGACCATCGTCAACGCCCTCCGGCCATGAGCGAGCCGCGTTTTCCGTACTGTGGACACCGGCACGTCGAGCCGGTTCCGGCTGCGCCGGCGCTGGTGACCCGTGACCTGAAAGTCACCTACCCCGGCGCTCACGCGCCGGCGCTAAGGGGGGTCGACCTGCGCGTGCCGGTCGGGGCGCGCGTGGCGCTCGTCGGCCCCAACGGGGCGGGCAAGTCCACACTGATCAAAGCAGCCGCCGGGTTGCTCGCCCCCTTCTCCGGGGACGTCCGGATCTTCGGTCTGCCGATCCGAGAATGTCACCACCGGATGGGATACCTGCCGCAGCGGAGCGAATTGGACTGGCGTTTTCCCGTCAGCGTGCGGGAACTGGTCTTGACCGGGCGTCACGTTCACCTGGGCTGGCTCCGGCGTCCGAAAGAAGAAGACCTCGCCATCGCCTCGCAGGCGTTGGACCTCTTGGGGTTGTCCTCGGTGGCCGGACGCCAGATCGGCCGGCTCTCCGGCGGGCAGCAGCAGCGGGCCCTTCTGGCGCGGGCGCTGGCGCAGGAGGCCGATCTGCTGCTGCTGGACGAGCCGCTGAACGCCGTGGACGCCGAGACGCGCGACATCGTCGCCAAGGTCCTGGCCGATCTCAAGAGGCAAGAGAAGACGGTGGTGATCGCCACCCACGACCTGGGCAGACTGGAGGCCGACTTCGACGGCGCCCTCTACCTCAGCGAGGGCCGGCAGACCCCCCCGCCGCCCGGCTCGTTCGTCGCCGCGCCGGTGGACGCATCCGCCCGAGGGTCAGCCCCTACGCCGGGAGACGATCCGGAGAGACCATGAACTGGCTGATAGAGCCCTTTCAGTTCGCGTTCATGAGGACGGCGCTGCTCGCGGCCGCCCTGGTGGCGGTGACGTGCGCGACGCTCGGCGTCTACGTCGTGCTGCGCCGCATGGCCTTCGTCGGGGACGCGATCGCCCACGCCGCCCTGCCCGGCCTCGTGGTGGCCTACCTGAGGGGGTGGAATCTGTTCGGCGGGGCGCTCGCCGCGGGCCTCCTGACCGCTTTGGGAATTGGCTGGCTCGCGCGCAGGGAAACCGTACGGGAGGACACGGCCATCGGTATCCTGTTCACCGCCATGTTCGCCCTGGGCATCCTGCTGATGAGCGCGGCCCGCAGCTTCCGCGACCTGGCTCATATGCTCTTCGGAAACATCCTGGCCGTGACCTCGATGGACCTGACGCTCATCGCGGTCGTCGCATGTATCGTTCTGGGCGCTCTGACGACGTTCCACAAGGAGCTTGTCCTGACCTCGGTCGACCCCTCCCATGCCGAGGTGATCGGACTGAACCCCGACCGCATCCGCTATCTGCTCCTCGTCCTCGTGGCCCTGACCGTGGTGGTGGGCGTCCAGGCCGTCGGCGTCGTCCTGACTGCGGCGCTTCTCGTCACGCCGGCGGCGTCCGCGGCCCTGCTGACCCAGCGGTTATTGCCGATGATGACCATCGCCTCCGCCGTCGCCATTCTGTCTTCGGTGGGCGGACTCTACGCCTCATTTTACCTGAACGTCTCGACCGGCCCGGGGATCGTCCTGGCCTGCACCGTCTGCTTCGGCCTGGCATGGGCAGCGCGTGCGGCCCGGGAACGCGCACGGAGCCGGGAATAAGTTTGGAGACGGGCCGGCTTTTTTGTGGGGGGCGCTTTTTGAAAGGCGCCCCCCCACACCCCCCAGCAAAACTTTTCATTCGCGGAAGAGGGTAGCGCCTGGCGGCGCTACCCTCTTCCGCAAGAAACTGGCCCGTTGCCCGAATTCCTGGCGAAAACGGCGGTTTGACGTTCGGGTCGAGGAGGTGAAGAACTTCACTGCCTGCTGACCGGCGATGAGTCGCGCCAGCCAAACCGGCACCCGACTGGGCCGTGCGGCCCCAATAGGCGAAAGAGGGCGGTCCTGTAAGGGACCGCCCTCTTTCGCGACCAATAAGTTTTCCGGGTGGCCAGGCGGGCC
>JBHIBA010000182.1:0-9204 GCA_046758845.1 Nitrospinota bacterium | reverse complement strand
TGGTGTGGAAGAGCTTGCAGGACCCGGATGGGATGCCCGAACGAGCTGAGGGTGGTTCTGCCCGGTCGCAAGGGGGACGGCAAGAGATAGGCGAGAAGGACACGGGCGCGAAGTTCTAGGTGGAGGGGGGGAGTAGACTGTCGATCCGGGGCGCATTTCGACTGCTCGTCACATTTTGCCGAGTTGGGAGTGGCCATTGTGCTCAATCCAGAGCCTCGAGATGGGAGACGCCCCAGTGACGGGTTTATATTCTGAGGCAACTGGGAATGCGGCCCGGTTGCTCTTCCCGAAGGACGGGGCTTCGTGTTGCGGGGTCGATCCATGAGGTGCCTGCTGGCGGTGGCCTTAGAGTTCCGTCAACCGAGATGGTAAAGTGGTGGGCGGCATGAGGTCGCTCAAGATTCTGCTTCGTGACGTAACCCTTGGCCTTTTCCCCTTTGGGGCTAGGAAGGCCAATTTGGTCAATTTGGAGAAGGAACTTAGGGGAAAGAGGGCGAGCTCCGAAATCTCGAAAGCGGCCAGGTTGATCACCAAGACGCTTGCCAAGCGGAAAGATAAGCTCGACGCCCTCACCATGCTTGTGGGAAAGCTCATCGAAGTGGAGGAAGAGAGAAACGAAATTATGAGGCGCTATCTCGTCAAGATAAATTTAGATCTGAAATGGCGCCGGGCGTTTAACCTGAAGCTGGATTCCGTCATAAGGCGACTTTACTTGACCGAAGTCGATGCGTTACCCCCCTCTCTCAGGATCATCGCCCAAAGATTCCAGGTGCAGTCGCAGAACGAAGAGGATGGAATCATACTCGCCATTTTCGGGCAGGCCGGGATCGCAAATCGCAAGTTTGTCGAAGTCGGCTGTGGCCGGACGGGGGGCAATGCGGCTTTTCTGGCGCTTGAGTGCGGCTGGTGTGGGCTCATGGTCGATTCCAGACGGGAAGCTGTGGAAGAAGTGCGGAATCGCTTCTCTTTTAATCACGGGGTGATTGCCGTCCAGAAAAAGGTGACGTCGGAAAATATAAATCAAATTCTCCGCGAGAACGGATTCGCCGGTGAAGTGGATTTATTCTCCATCGATATTGACAGTCACGATTACTGGGTGCTGGAAGCTTTGAATGTATGTTCGCCTCGGCTCTTGGTGGTGGAATACAATGCTTTATTCGGTCCCGATAGGGCGGTGACGATACCACGTCAGGAAATTCCCGAGGGCGCCCCCAAAGGGTACCACGGGGGCTCATTGGCCGCCATGGATAAGGTGGCAGGCAGGAAGAGTTATCGTCTGGTGGCCTGCGATAATTTTGGGGTGAACGCGTTCTTTTTGCGGAACGACGTGGGGCCGACCGTTCCCGGTTTGTCAGTTCGAGAGGCATACCGCCCGTCTCTGAAGGGAGCCCTGCCGATTGGCACGCGCCTAAGACATAGGGACATATATAAGGAACTCGAGGAGAAAGGGCTTCCCCTGGTTGAGGTGTAATCTCTGCTCGGTTTGTGCGCTCGGTCAAGCGAAAGTTAAGGGATGCGGACTGAAGATGAGAAATGGGAATCTGCCGTGGGGAGGAAACCCAGGCGGAGGCGGTGAGCGCTTGCCGGTGCCGTATGACGGGAGGAGATGCAGAGCGGTTGAATGGGCGAGGCGATGGTTCGGCGCTGTAGAGGCCTTCTGCGGGCCCAGCCGCCGGCGTTGCCCCCGGGCATGCCGCAGGGCAGGGACGGACGGAAGCCAGTTATACGGATGCGAGGCGAGTTCCCTAGTGCGAACAAGTGCCAGACGGTCAAAATTCCGCTTGACGCCATCCTAACAGATGGTTTAATTGAAGCGGCAAAGCTCGATTTGGATAGGCAACGAATGGGCTCTTCGTCGAAGGAAATTTTTCAGAGGAAAAGAGCCTTGGCAATTGTCGAGCCGCCCATCTTTTTGGTCGGGACCCCGGTAAGTGTGGGGGAGTCTGCGCGGGAGACCAAGTAGTGAAAATCTTCTTCTTGATGCTACACGCTGGCTACGTTCGCAATTATGAATCGACCATTCGTCTTTTGGCAGAAAAAGGACACGAGATACATCTTGCTTTCAACCTAACCGAGAGAAACGCGCAAAGCGGCGGGCTCGAAGAAAGGCTTTGTCGGGAATACCCCAATGTCTCCTTTAGCGAGGAGGTCCCCTCCCGCAAAGACTTTTGGGGGCCTCTCGCCAAGCAGCTTCGAAGGGTGATGGATTACCTGCGATTCCTTCACCCGAGATACGCCAACGCACATAAATTGCGCGAAAGAGTCGAGCGGCGGGTGCCCCGCGTTGTGGTAGCCATTTTGAACAAGTTTCCTATCATAAGTAGTTCCTCTGGGATCCAATTCGTCGGCAAGTGGTTAAGGGCGATGCAGGATGCCATTCCACCCTCAGGGAAAATCGAGAAGTTCCTTAAAGATCATTTGCCGGATGTTTTGCTCGTCACCCCTCTGACAAATTTTGCATCCGATCAGGTCGAATACATTAAGTGCGCAAAGAAGCTTGGTTTGCGAACCGGTCTGTGCGTTCACAGCTGGGACAACCTTTCCAACAAAGGACTGATTCGGGCCGAGCCCGACGTGGTCCTTGTGTGGAATGAAATCCAAAGATCGGAGGCGGTTGAACTCCACGGCATTCCTCGGCAGAAGGTGGTCACCACCGGCGCCCAGTGCTTCGATCAATGGTTTGAGAGGGGGCCGAAGACCGGGAAGCAGGAGTTCTGCCGCAAGGTAGGGCTGAAGCCGGACAGGCCTTTCCTTCTTTATCTTTGCTCTTCGCCTTTCGTTGCCGAGAACGAGGTCCAATTTGTGGACGGGTGGATCGGGCAGATCAGGTCCTCCGGCGATCCTCGCCTGAGAGATGTTGGGATCCTAATCCGGCTTCATCCTCAGAATGCGGCCCAGTGGGAGAACGTGAGTTTCCCCCATTACGAGAACGTTGCGATCTATCCTCGCAAAGGATCGAATCCTGTAGACGAGGATTCGAGAGCGGAATATTTTGACTCGATGTTTCACAGTGCAGGGGTGGTTGGACTCAACACCAGCGCCATGATCGAGGCGGGGATTTTAGGTCGACCCGTCTATTCGATTCTCACGCCGGAGTTCCGCGGAAGCCAGGAGGGCACGCTCCATTTCCATTATTTGGTGGATGGCGGCCTCGTGCAGGTGAGCCGCGGCTGGGACGAGAGCCTAGAGGAGCTGGCCAAAGCGGTTTCAGACGAGGTGGACACTGAGAAGATTCGACGTTTCGTGAAGTCCTTTGTCCGTCCCCACGGCATCGACGTTCCGTGCGCACCCATCCTGGCGGACGCTATCGAAGATCTTTCCAGGAGGGAACCAATTGGCCAGCGCAGCGAGGCTCCTCGGATTCGGCTGCCGCGGATCCTCCTCTGTCCATTTTCCTTGCTGGCATGGGCGGCGAGATGGGCCGTGATACTTAAGTTAAAAATGAAGAAGCTATATCACATCCGGAATTTTGCCTCCAAGAATTTGAGACGTCTGATGAGGCTCCTGCCAATTCTGAAAACTCTGTATATGCATTTCCATCCTTTCTTCCTCGTGAAGAAGATGGCGTGGATCACGCGGGGCTCGGCGCCGGTCATAGTGGGACCTTGGCTATCGGAAGTAGGCTTTGAGCTGTTGTACTGGATCCCCTTTTTGAACTGGGCTAAAGACCGATTTGCTCTGGATCCCGAGCGTCTCATCATCGTATCGCGCGGCGGTGTCAATCAGTGGTATAAGAATATCGGCGCCCACTATGTCGAGCTGTTCGACCACTTCAGCGAGGAAGAGTTCCGCACCAGAAATCTGGAGCGAATCAAGCACTTAAAAGGACAGAAGCACACCCGGGTATCCGAGTTCGACCGAAAGATAATCCGGCTGGTAGAGAAAAAGTTAAACCAGAAGAGGATGCGTGTCCTCCACCCTTCCTTGATGTACAATCTCTATCATGCCTTTTGGAAGAGACAAAGGCCGGTCAGCTTCGTCGAAGGCTACAGTAAGTTCAAGCCATTGCCGCCCATGAAGCACGCGTCCATTCAGGATTCGTTGCCCAAGGACTACGTGGCAGTCAAGTTCTATTTCAGCAACTGTTTTCCCGACACAGAGGAGAATCGCGCTTTTATGCGGAATCTCCTTGCGGAGCTATCGGCAAAATGGAACGTAGTGTTGTTGAGCACGGGGCTCAAAGTTGATGAACACCTTGACTGGGAGTTCCAACGGGCGCAGAATATCTACACCATCGAGCATCTGATCGAACCCAGGAACAATCTTGCTGTGCAGACGAACGCAATCCGGCGCGCCCGGATCTTCATCGGAACCTACGGGGGCTTCTCATACCTTGCGCCTTTTTACGGCGTGCCCTCGGTGGCTTTCTATTCCGATGAGAACGGCTTTTTGCCCATGCACTTGGAGGTGGCCAGGCGGGCGGTGATTTCTTTCGACGGGGCTTCCCTTATCGCTCTCAACACGCGGGATGTGAACATCCTCCGTATGATGATGAGCCCCTAGGGATCGGGCCAGATGATCGTAGAATTTGAGGAGCTGGAGAACTACCGCCATCGCGTTGCCCTGGTGGACGGGGCCTTTGACCCCATCCATCAGGGACACATCGAGTACTTTCGCGCCGCAGAGAGACTGGCCCTCCCCCTTCTGTGCAACGTCGCGTGCGACGAATATGTGCGGCAGAAGCACGAGCCTTTTCTCCTAGAAGGGCAGCGACTGGCGATTCTGGATTCCCTTCGATTCATCACGTATACCCATTTGAACCGGAGCTCGACGGAGGACGTGCTCCGAGAATTGCAGCCGAGGTTTTACGTAAAAGGCAAGGATTGGCAGGGCCGATTGCCCGAGGGCCAGGTGGCCGCTTGCGAGGAGAACGGGATCGAGATCGTCTTTTTGGATACCGACCTCGACTCGTCCACAGACATACTGGGTCGCTACACCGGCGAGAGTGAGAGAGCCCGATTGCAGGCCCTGGAGGAAGTCCTGGAGACCCAGCGACCCATCCCGGTCGCCCATTACGACGAGTCTTACTTCTTCGGGGAGTGGAGGGCCGAGGGGAACACCTATGCGCTCGAGACGCGCAGGCGGATTGAGGCCCGGAACCCCAAGCTCATCAAGGAGGTCTTCCAACCCCGGCGGGTGCTGGACCTGGGCTGCGGTCCCGGTGCCCTGATGCATCTGCTCCACGAGCTCGGGGTCTGCTCCGACGGGGTCGACTTCAGCCCGATGAGTCGGGAGCTGGCGCCCGCTGAGGTGCGCGACCGGATCATCCGCGGCTCGGTCACGGAGCCGCCCGTCGCGGATAATTCCTATGACCTCGTCATCTGCCGCGAAGTCCTCGAGCACCTGACCCTGCTCCAGATCCGGGAGGCGGTCCGCCACATCGCGCGCATCACGTCCAGGTACGCCTACGTGACCAGCAGGTTTCACCCCCACCCGAGGGGACTCTTGGATGTGACAGACCAGAAGGAGGTGGATCCCACGCACATCACCCTGGTCCATAAGGACTTCCTTCGGCTGCTCTTCCTCCTCGAGGGGATGCGTCCCCGGCCGGACCTCGAGGCGCGCCTGGACTGGCTCAAGAAGGGGCGCGTCCTTGTGTTCGAGAAGGTTTCCCGGCACCTCGTCTGAACTCCCCGGGAGAGAAGCAGGATGGACGGCATCCTCAGTTACCATATGAACCCCCTGACGTGCGGGGTGGCCAAGTTCAACACGATGCTGAGCCGCCGGCTGAGAGTCCCCCTGCTCCATCTCTTCGACCCGGCGGCGCGGGATTTTTCCCGCCCCCTTCTCTCCTTCAAGATATCCGAGTTCCGCCGGCAGGACGTCCCCCGGCTGGAGAGGTTGCTCCGGACGGCGCGGTGGCGCGACGCCTTTCGACTGTTCCTGCACGAGTGGGGCGGCTCGGAGGTGGAACGGCGGCTGGTGGGGTCGGCCGCCTTTGTGTTCTGCGGCAACTCGGAGCTGATGGCCCAGCTGGGGCACCTCCGCTCCGGCCTGGCCGAGGTGTGGTGCCCGGGCACCCTGGTGGACGCCCAGCCTTTCGAACGGTGTGAGATCTCCGTCTTCTCCTTCGGCATGGCGCACAAGCTGCGGGTGGACCACTACCGCAGACTCCAACAGCTGCTGGAAGAAACGGGGAGGAGCTACTGCCTGTACCTGTCGAGCGCCCTTCACGAGAACACCTCCCTCGACGGGTCCTTCATGGGCGCCTACGAGGAGCTGCGGGAGATCCTCAGGACGAAGGTTTATTTCTTGGGCTTCCTGTCGGACGCGGCTGTGTACAACTACCTGGCCGAGACGACGTTTTTCGCCGCCTTCTTCGAGAAAGGGGTTCGCGCCAACAACACGAGCGTCAACGCGGCCATGCAGTGCGGCTCCGTGGTGATCACGAACCTGAGCGAGCACTCCCCCCGCGCGTTCGTTCACCTGGACAACGTGCTGGACATCCACCAATGCACCCATCTCCCCCGGGACGAAGGGGTATTGGCCGGCATCCGCGCCCGCGCCCGCAAGACGGCAGAAGAGCTGGGATGGTCCGGGCTCCTTGAGAAGATGTCGCGATGGGAGGCTGGCACCGGACAGGAGGGATGAAGACGTGGAGAGGATCCTGCAGGTCGGGCCGGATGTGATTTCTGATGAGAGCGACTGCTACGTCATCGCCGAAGTCGGGCACAACCACCAGGGCAACCTGCAGACGGCCAGGGAGCTGGCGCGGCAGGCCAAGGAATGCGGGGCCTCCGCCATCAAGCTCCAGAAGAGGGATAACCGCTCCCTCTACACCCGGGCCACGTTCGACAAGCCCTACGACAACGAGAACAGCTTTGGCCCCACCTACGGCCTGCACCGGGAGGCGCTGGAGTTCGGCATCGACGAGTACCGGGAGCTCCAGCGCTACTGCCACGAGATCGGCATCACCTTCCTGGCGACGGCTTTCGACTTCGCCAGCGCGGATTTCCTGGCGGCCCTGGATATCGCAGCCTTCAAGATCGCATCGGGCGACCTGAGGAACCTCCCCCTCCTCCAGCACGTGGCGCGCTTCGGAAAGCCCATGTTCGTGAGCACGGGGGGCGGCACCCTGGAGGACGTCCAGAGGGCCTACGACGCCCTCATGCCCATCAACCCCCGCCTCTGCCTCATGCAGTGCACCATGGGGTATCCTGCCGATTGGGGCGAGCTGGACCTGGAGGTCATCCGGACCTACCGGAGGAGGTTCCCGGGCACCGTGGTCGGATATTCCGGCCACGACAACGGCATCGCCATGGCGGTAGTCGCCTACGTCTTGGGGGCGAGGGTGGTCGAGAAGCATTTCACCCTGAACCGCGCCATGAAGGGGACCGACCACAAATTCTCCCTGGAGCCCGTGGGGATGCGGAAGATGGTCCGCGACCTTCGGCGGGTGCGGATCGCGCTGGGGGACGGCGTCAAGAAGTTCTGGCCTAGCGAAAGGGAAGCTGTCTACAAGATGGGCAAGAAGCTGGTCGCCTCGAGGGATCTCCGGGCCGGCCACGCCCTCACCCTGGGCGACATCGCCATCAAGTCGCCGGGGGATGGGTTGCCCCCCTGCGAGCTGGAGCGGGTGCTGGGCAAGGTGACCCTGCGCGACCTGGCGGCCGATGAGAACATCGCGCTGGAAGTCCTCGCCGACCCGGCCGAGGCGCAGGTGGAAGAGAGCGTTCGGGCGAACCGAGGTTGGATGGCCACTTGAGTTGCGCCCGGCTTCGAAGGCGCGCCGGAGCGCACGGGTGAGCTGTGAGCGGCCGCTTTTCCCTCGACGGCAAGGTCGCCGTCGTGAGCGGGATCTTGGGCAAGCTGGGGCCGGTTTGGGCCCGCGGCCTCCTGGATGCGGGAGCCTCCGTGCTGGGGCTGGACCTGCCCGGGGCCGAGGTCTCACCCGTTTACGGAGATCTCCAGGATGAGTACGGGCCGCGGCGGATCGCCCTCGCCCGGGCCGACGTGCGGGAAAGGGCGGCCCTCGAAGAGGCCCTCCGCCGGTGCCTCGCCGAATTCGGCGTCCCCTCGGTTTTGGTGAACAACGCCGGCATCGACCAGCCCCCCTCCCCCGAGGTCCGAACCTACCTCCTCGAGGAAATCCCCATCGAGGACGTGCGCGCGGTGATCGAGGTCAACGCCACCGCCGCCTTCCAGGTGCTCCAGGTTTTCGGCCGCGAGATGGTCAAGGCGCGAAGGGGCTCCGCCATCAACATCGGCTCGCTCTACGCCAGCGTCTCCCCCGACGCCCGCCTCTACGAGCACCTCCCCTGTGACCCGCCCTTCCTCAAGCCGCCGGGTTACGGAGCCTCCAAGGCCGCCCTGGTGAACCTGACCAAGTACCTGGCTGCCCACTGGGGGCCCTACGGCGTCCGGGTGAACGCCCTCTCCCCGGGGGGCGTGCTGGGCGGGCAGGACGAGGAGTTCCAGCGCAAGTTCTGCGAGCGCGTCCCTTTGGGGCGCATGGCGGCCTACGAGGACCTCATCGGCCCTCTGGTGTTCCTCGCCTCCGACGCCTCGTCCTATGTGACCGGGATCGAGCTGAGAGTGGATGGTGGATATAGCGCATGGTAGGAGATGCCGTGAAGGAGAGCCCCATTCCAGAGGGGATTTTGAACTGGGTCGACGGCAGGGAGTGCCCCGCCCGGAGTGGACGGGACTTCCCCAAGCCCAACCCGGCGACGGGCGAGCTCCTCTGCCGGGCCGCCCGGTCGGCTTCGGCCGACGTGGAGGCGGCGGTGGTGGCGGCCAGGCGGGCGCAGCCGGCCTGGGCTGAGGCCACGGCCGTCCGCCGCGGCGACCTCCTGCGCGAGGTGGCCCTCCGCATGCGGGACCGCCAGCGGGAGCTGGCCGCGATCGTCGCCCTCGAGACGGGGAAATCGCCCAAAGAGGCGCTGGCCGAGACCCAGGGGGCAATCGAGATGGGCTTTTTCGTGGCGGGAGAGGGCCGGCGCTTCTACGGTCGCACCACCACCAGCGCTCTTCCCCACAAGACCGCCCTGGTGGTGCGCCAGCCCCTGGGCGTGGCGGGCCTCATCATCGCGGCCAACACGCCCATCGCGAACGTGGCCTGGAAGGCCTTCCCCGCCCTTTTGTGCGGCAACGCCGCGGTCCTCAAGGCGGCCGAGGACGCGCCGGCCACGGCCTGGGTTTTTGGGAGGATCGTCCACGAGGTGGGCATCCCCGCCGGCGTGTTCAACGTGGTGCAGGGCTACG
>JBHIBA010000181.1:0-9294 GCA_046758845.1 Nitrospinota bacterium | reverse complement strand
GGCGTAGACGCCGGCACCGGACTTTGCTCCGGGAGCATGTGATGTCGCCGGGTCGGACCAACGAGGTCCCTCATGCCCCTGTAGAGAAAAGAGGCTGTCATGTACGCAAGTGTGCGCCCCTACAAGGTGGTCCCCGGCTCGGTTGGCGAGGTGACACGACGAGTCAGTGAGGGCTTTGTGCCCATCGTCAGCAAAGCGCCGGGATTCGTAGTCTATTATGTAGTGAATGGCGGAGATGGAGTGGTGCTCTCTATCAACGTCTTCCAGTTTGAGCCCTGACGACTTCTCAATTACTGCGAAACTCTTGCCTTTTCTCCCATCTTTGTCCACCAGAACGAATTTCGCGAAACTCTTCTGTGCGCTTCGTCTCTTCACTTTCCGTGGCCCCCAAGAACAGGTCTAGACCCAGAACAGCCACATCGGTACACCCGATGGCTTTCATCCAACGGTTCTCCCGCTCCAGGCGCTCCGTTGCGGTGTCCACCTCTGTCCCGATCATCGCCCCCCCTTCCCTTTCTCGCCCTGCTCACTTCCCCGGGCACTTTCAGGGCCTTCGACACGTCGATGTTCAGAATTTTCGCGTGGGCCACATTGCTTCGGGGTATTTTCCGTACAGCATGTGGGGCAGGTGCAAGTCCGTGGCAAAGATACCCTCCCCCGTTGCTTTTTCAGCCCCGTCTTCCCGGCATAGATTTTTCCCGACCCACTCAAGCTCCCTCACCTCTGCCGTCTGAACGCTCATGGATCCCTTCCTTGGGACCAGCCCCCCGCTCCCCCGCCCGGCCAAGGAGCCGCGGTTGGCATCCCGTCCGACTTTGAAGATTACACCTTGCTCGTCGTCGGCTGGGGTGTCTCCGTCCGGTCGGAGTTTTGGAACTCGGCCACCTTCTCGAAGTTCTCCTTCCAGGCATCCAGGCCCCGGCGGTGATAGTGATAGTCAAAGGCGTCTGGCTGCGGGGCGACGAGGGCCCCGTAGTCTTGAGGGCGGCGGTCGTGGCACTGACCGGGGCGTGTAGCGCAGGAGACGTAATTGTTCAGGTCCTTGGGCGTGGAGAGAAGTTCCTCGCTGTAATAGCTGCCCCTGAGATGATTCAGGCGGTCCATGTCGAGGTCGGCGATGACGAGCCCGAACTTGGGAGGGGAGGTCGCAATCGTCTTCTCCGGACCCGCGATAATCAGGGTGGTCTTGGCTTCCCCTTCGGAGATCTCTTGGTGCTCCAGGGCAAGGTCGTAGATGCTCTGGGCCACGATGACGTAGACGATATTCTCGGCGGCACGGGCCCGGGCGATGCAGTGCCAAGTGTACTGCTTATCCTTGAAGTGGGTCACCTTGTAGTGGCCGCCAAAGGGGGCGACGATGATATCGGCCCCCTTAAGCATCTGAATCCGACTGATCTCGGGGACCCAGAGTTCGGAACAGATTTGAAGGCCGATCCGGCCGATCTCGGTCTCGACCACCGTGATCTCATCCCCCGGAAGGATATGGCGTCGGCCTCCCATGAGGTAGGCGTTGAGATACTGGTGGTCGGGCTGAAAGCGCTTGTAGTTGGCGAGGACCTCTCCGCGATTCGAGATGAGTTTTTGCACCAGGAAGAAAGTTCCATCGATCTCGGGATTCTCCTCGAGATAGCAGACCGTCACGAAGAGGCGGTTCTTCTTGGCGCGGTCGCAGATGGCCTCCAGGACGTCGAACTGAACTTTCCCTGCGAAGTCCATAGGTCCGCTGTAGGGACCCGGGTATCCTTCCGGGAAGCAAAGGAGCTCCACCCCCTTCTCTCCCGCCTCGTCGATGTACTTGAGGCAGAGGTCCACATTCCTCCATTCCTCATCGTAGTAGGTCTCTGCCTGCACGGCCGCTGCCCGGACTTTCATCTTTCTCCTCCTTTCGCAGAAACGGTTTCCCCAGCTTATCCTGCCCCCCAACCGTTGGGCGAACTTGACACGCAGTCTATGGATCGCAAGAGGCATTTACCGGGTCCCCAAAAGTGCATCGAGACCTTTTTTCTCGCGGCTCCTTCAGCAAGAAACCCCGGCCCCGGCCAACCCGTGCCTTCAAAAGTTATCCTTTGCGCAACGCCAGAAAATACCAACCCAAACCGCCGCCTAGCCATGATCGAGATCAGGAATCGCGAACTATTCCCGTGCCCCCCGTTGGGCGCCAGGACACCTCTTCCCATCCCTTAAACAGGATTTTCCATTTCTGATGAATGCTTGCCCGGCCCCCCTCGCCGTTTGACCCTCTGAAAACGCCTTTCCCTGTAGCTGTCAAGCGTCTCTTGAGACCCTGTAGACCGACTCCGCGGGTCCATACGCCTTCCAATAACGCGGGACCACCCTTTTTCGTTCAACCCTCAACCTGACCCGAATACTCTCACCAACTTGGACAAATTTGCGGTGGCACGTCAGGCGGAGGCTTTTCATTCCGGGATCACAGGAAATGGGGCATGACCTCCTGAGCCAGCAGGTCGATGGCCTTGAGAGGGTCCGGGCCGAGGACATGGTAACAGGCGGGGGACGTGAGGCCTTCCTCTGCGAAGCGGTCCAGTTTTTCGGACACCTCTTCCGGGGTGCCGGAAACGGTAAGATTGTCCACCCAGGCATCGGGAATGCAAGCCTCCCCCTTCTCTGCCTCGCCTTCCGCGAAGTGGCGGCGCACCCGATCACGGACCTCAAGGCGTTCCTCTTCGCCGATTCCCGCGAAATCGTAACGACGCTGCTCGGAACCTTCCTTGGCGCAGTAATACGCCACGAGGCTGCGGGCGGCTTTCTTCGCCGCCGCCCGGTCCTTGTCCACCGATACGATGAGGTAAGAGCGGATGTCGAGGGCGTTCGGATCCTTTCCCCCTTTCTCGGCCCCTTTGCGAATGTAGTTCATGGCGTCTTTCAGAAAGGCCGGCGTCAGAAAGAAGTTCAGCAAAATGCCGTCGGCCACTTCGGCGGCCATCTGGAGAGTCCTCGGCCCCATGGATCCGACGAAGATGGGAAGGTCGCGGCGGACGGGGTCAAACTCTATGGACACTCCCGACCCCCCGAACGTGAACACCTTGCCGGAGTAAGTTCGCCTCTCTCCCGCCCTTCCGAGCATGAACACCCTCTCCGACCCGCCTTGTTCCTCTCCCCGAATGACGAGGCGAACCATCTCTATGGCTTCTCGAAGGGCGGCAATGGGTTTGGGGTCCTTGACCTGATGTTTGCTCAATTGGGCGTACGCCGTTCCCAGACCCAGGGTGAATCGCCCGCCCGAAAGCTCGTCCAGGGCCGCCGCCTCCATGGCGAGAATGCCGGGGTGACGGCTGAAGGGGGATACGATCCCCGATCCCAGACCGATGGACTGGGTGTGGTGGGCCACGGCCGACAGTGTCGAGAAGACACCGCGGGCGTGGTAGCTCTCGGCGAGCCAGACCCTCTGAAATCCGTTGCGCTCGGCCGCCTGGGCGCAAGGAATTAACACGTCCAACGGGAGGAAGGAGCTAAGACCGATGTCGAATCCAGTGAACTTGGCCATGACATAGCCTCTCTCGCAATCAGGAAAGGAAAGCCTCAGTATCCATCGTCTGCTTCAGCGATGGCGCTGACCCTCGATCATAACCCTGGGGTCCGTGGCGACTCGGTGAACCTGGAGCGTCACCATCGTTGGCATGATCCCCTTGAAATGCTCCGCCCAGACCCCGTTCATCTCATCCCGGTTAGAGAGGTTCGTCACGTAGCGCGTGCACTCCACCACGTCATCGAAGGTCGCGCCTGCGGCCCTCACGCGGGTTTCCTGGGAAGCGACGCGGCGAGGCCGCTGGTGTAGATCCCTGTGGCCGTCCCCGGCAGGGCGGAAAACCGGTTTTTCACCATCCGGGTCAGGCCCGGGCTGGCAATCTCCATTCCCGCGCCCAGCATCAGCGTCCAAACCGTGAGCGAGGAGTAACCGGAGGCCGTCGCGCGGAGCTGGCCCCCCAACACGCCGAAGACCCCCATCATGAGGATCGGCAGCGCGAAAATGAAACCCGCCTGCGCCTAGGTCAGGCCCAAGTCGGACCGGATCAGAGAGAGAACGGGAGAAACCGCGATGGGGGTCGCCCGAAGGTTCAACGCCACGAACCAGGGCATCCCCATGAGCCGCCAGCGAAGACGCCCCTCCAACTTCATCAGACCCCCCGCCCCCCAACTCTGGTGGGCCGACGTTCGCAGATATCCCGGCCCGCTCCTATCGTGTGCGGCCCGGATACCAAAACGTCAGAGACAGCTAGCCCATTCTAGGCTGAATAGGAACGCGACGGGCGATCTTGCGTCTTCCGCTTTAGAACGCCTCAGCCACCCGACCTCAATGCCCGAGGCCTTCTTTGGGCGGATCTTCAGGAAACCGAATATCCTTAACGGGAACCAGAGCGTCTTTATTCCCATGAGCGGGGTGGAGAGAATTTGGAGCCAATCATTTTCCCAGTCAGTTGCCGTAGGTCGTTAAATCTCATTTCAATTTCCGAAGTGGGGGTCAGACAAAAAATTCAAAATGAGTCCACGAACGGGAGGCGCGGGGACGAACTGCTCAGTGAGGAAATTTTCTACCTTGACCGAGCCAAAAGTGCTGATCGAGCGACGGGGGCCTTCAGCCGGGTATGGCCTCAAAGCTCCGTCGGTGACCAGCCTCCTGCACCCGAAGCCATTGCGCGCCGTCATGCGCTATCCTTCCACTCTCACGTCCGGCAATGGCCTATGGCCCAACACAAAAAGTAATACGACATTTGGCGGGAAGACGATCCCGAATTTAACATCGCCCTCCAATTTCCCTATAAGAAGACTATCTCTTAGCGTCTGTTCCGCCCTTCAGCCTCTCTTTTGTCGGGCGGTTGCACCGGGGCCCGACCCTCCCCACCATTCGAGGAAGCCCCACCGAAGCACCTCTGCAGGGGACTTCCCAAAGATACCCTTGCGTACCATGGAATTAACGCGGCGGGCCTCCTCCCCGCTTAAGGTCACCTCGATGGACACACGCTTATTGACACGGTCCTCCCAAGGCCACTCTGGTGTATAGTTTGGATTGGGTCGGAGCTCCCGGCTGGACTTGATTTTTTTCACCCGAAACTCCGCCACAGTCCTCTGGTGGGCATAGCGTTTGGTGGGAGGAAAGAGCTTGCGATGGTCAGCGTCTGAGCCATCAAACACCTGGATACGAAGGGGCTTGATCTCGTAGTTACTAACCATCTGAAGGTCGGCTCCACACGTTACAGGGACAACGAGGGTGTCCATCTGGGCCAAGAATTCGATTTGATCTCCCTTTTTCGCGACACTCCGGTCGATGTAAAGCCTTCCGTCCGGCGTAACGCCCGTGTGCATGAACCCATTAAATGAGTCATGCACGTCGTCGGCAGTCAGGTCATATTCTCGAATCGCCTCTGCAAAGATGTCGTGGCAGTTGGAGTGTGCAGGGCGTCCGGAGAATCCCGCGAAATATTCATAAAGGAAAGCGCTACACCGGCAGAAATTGGTATCGTTGGTTCCCACAGTGTCTTTAATGATAGTCAGCATGACCCGATCCCTCGGAGATGCGGACCACAAGTGGTGTCCAACGGTGGGACCGATCCCGTGCATGCGCCGCGTGTTGCCGCAGCAAAACCGTTCTTTATAGTCATGGAGGTTGAATGCATTGAAGTCGAGACACTGACCATCGCCAACTTGTTGCACACGAAGAACTTGCCCCCGAAACAGAGGGAGTGCCTTCCCCATGGCCGGCCCGAGGATGAAATCCCGCACAAGCTTTCGCTTTTTCATACTGTCTCCCTAACGAAAGGTTGAGTCTCTAGCAGTCGCCAGGCTTCCCTCTCTTTTTCGTCTTCTCCCGGAACAATTTGAGGAGGGCCCTCCTCACGACTCCCCCCTCCGTAGCCCCGATGGTCCCCTGATTTCTCACACCTTCGAGGACTTTCCACCGCCGAAAATTAAAGGGGTCCTCCGCCATTTCCTCAAGTGGGAAATGCATTGCTCTCTTGAGGGGCACGCAGGTTTCGCTCGGCTGATTTCGGCCCTGCTCTCAAAGCCTCAGCCCTTTTACCGAACGAGGGTTTTGAGGTCCGCTTTCTCCCCATCTCCGACCTTGGTCATGCGGGGAATAACGATTTTTTTATCCCTCACTTCCTCCAGCACTCGTTGAACCTTCTCTTGTACTTTCTTAGGAATTATCTTTGCCATCCCGTGGTAGGGAGACAGCAGGATACCTCTTTCGCCGGATCCGAATGAATACGGCTCGTTCTTGATGGTCCCCTTCATAACCTTCCCGATCATGGAGGCAAGGATCACGTCATAATGGTGTTCAACGCTGGCGAGGATGGTTTTCGGCGCCAGGAAGTTTTGGTCCCTGTAATTTGCGATAATGTAAGCGCCTCGTTCCTCCGCCGCCTTGAAGACTCCCCGTGCCGCCTGATCTGTGAATGGCGCGATCACGTCAGCCCCTGCGTCAAGCTGGGCGAGCGCCGCCTCTTTGGCTTTGGCCGCGTCTTCCCAGCTGTTGATGAAAGTTGAAACAAACCGAGCCTTGCTGTTGACAAAACGCGCGCCCAGCTTGAAGCTTTCGATTTCCCGATTCATTTCAGGGAAGTTAAAACCTCCGATGGTTCCAATCACTCCACGTTTGGTCATCAGACCGGCGAGCACCCCCCCGACGAAGGTGAATTCATGTTGCGCCTCGTAAAGGGCGAGATTCTTTGGCAGGGGAGGAACCCCGTTGGAGGATAGGAACCAGGTCTTCGGAAACTCAGGAGCCAATTTGGGCCCGACATGAGCAAAGAGCGCACAGTGGAGGACGATTATGTCGTATCCTTTGCGAGCAAAGTCCCGGGCATGAGTCTCCACGTCCGCTTGGGCTGGGCTCTCGATGTAGTCAAACTTTATTCCAAGCTTCTTCCGAGCCGTGAGCATCCCTTCATAGCCGGCCTGACTCCAAGAGCCATCGTTCACGCGGCCGCATGGGATATAAGCAGCCTTCTTCTGCGCCAGAGATGCACCTGCGAGGCCGAAAGTGAGGACCACAATGACGAGCGCTTGCAACATCCGGTTCATGATCTTACCCTCCTTCCTTCTACGCTTGGCACACCGTCGCCGGAGATCCAAGCAAAATTAAGTGTGCGGTCCCGGCCGTTTTCTGAGGCATTCCGCGACGCTTCACGTAATCAACCGCAATTTACCATATCCCAGGGAAGTCCTTCACGCTGTCTGAAGTCTCTTTCGCTTCTCCTTCACAAAAGGTAGGCAAATGGCCGCTGGATATGCGGCTTTACCCACAAGTCCAGCCACAACGACTATGGTTAATACATAAGGAATCATGAGTAAGAACTGGTGTGGGATTCCGACACCCAGTGTCTGGAACCTGAATTGAAGCGCGTCGGCGAACCCAAAGAGGAGGGCCGCCCCAAGCACCCGAAGAGGAGCCCACTTGGCAAAGACGACGACCGCCAGGGCGATAAAACCACGCCCTGCTGTCATGAAGTCCATGAAGATATTGAGCTGGCCCACCGACAGGGTCCCCCCCCCAGTCCCGCCATGACGCCTCCAACAATTATGGCGAAGTAGCGAATCCTGTGAACGTCGATCCCCGCGGTGTCGGCAGCGCGTGGGTGCTCTCCAACAGCCCGCACCTTAAGACCGAGGGCCGTCCGATAAAGGAAAATGCTAAAGATCGGAGCGAGAAGAAGCGCGATATACACGAGAGGGATATGCTGAAATAAAACCGGACCCAAAAAAGGGACCTCGCTCAGAACGGGAACTCGAAGGGGCCGGAGGGCGTGGACGCTTGGAAGATCGGCGGTCGCCTCAAAGATCTTCTTGTAAGTGAGACTCGTCACACCAAGGCAGAATATGTTGATCACAATCCCCGTTACGATCTGATCCGCCCCTCGGGTGATGCTGATAAATGCTGCCACAAGGGCTACCAGCCCTCCCCCGATCGCTCCAATGAGGATTCCCAGCCACGGGTCCCCTGTGTAATAGGCGCCCATGAATGCGGCCCAGGCCCCCATCGTCATCATCCCTTCGATTCCAATATTTAGAAAGCCCGCTTTCTCGGCCAGGACCTCGCCGAGAGAGGCGAAAACGATCGGGGACGCAATTCGGATAGAGGCCGCCAGGAGCGTCATCCAGAAGAAAGTGTCGAGAAAGGCGTCCAATCTCAAGCCCTAGTTTGAGAAGCCGCCGTACCGTCTCAGTAGGCGACTCCCCAGGATGAAGAGCACGAGGAGACCTTGGATGACCCAGACCATGGCCGTTGGGATCCCCACTGCTCGTTGCATAGCGTCAGCCCCAACGTAAAGAGCCGAAAAGAGGAAGGAAGACAAAATTATCCATAGCGGGTGAAGTTTCCCTAAAAGGGCAACCAATATGGCAGTATACCCATACCCGGGGGAGATGTTTTCCATCATTGCGTGGTGGATGCCGGCTACTTCTCCTACACCGGCAAGCCCGGCGAGACCCCCGCTAATCCCCATCGCGGTGACCACATTTCGGTTTACCCTCATTCCGGCATAACGAGCGGCATCCAAATTATGGCCCATGGCACGGATTTCATAGCCAACCCGTGTCCTGAAGATGAGAAGATAGAGAAGGATGGCGGCCGCGAGGGCGATGAGGAAACCCGCGTGAAGCCGGGTGCCCGGAAGGAGAACGGGAAGGCGGGCCGAGGCTTCAATCGATTTCGTAATTGGGTATATTCCTGTGGCCCATGGGCCATTGACGAGATAGCTGGCTCCCAAAATTGCGATGTAGTTCATCATGATGGTGACGATGACCTCATTGGCCTGGAGGCGGACCTTGAGGAGCCCGGCTATAGCGCCCCAAAGACCCGCTATAAAAAAACCGAGGATGATCGCCAGGGGTAGAAGAATCAGTGAGGGAAGGTGAAGCTGGTTGATACCTATACCCACGGTGGCCAGCGCCCCTACGTAAAGCTGGCCTTCAGCGCCGATATTCCACAATCCGCAGTTGAAAGCCAAAGCAACGGAAAGGCCCGCGAGCAGAAGAGGTGTAGTTTTCACCAGGGTCTCGGTGAGACCACTCAGGCTTCCCAGGGCCCCCAAAACCATCTGGCCATAAGCGACCAACGGGTTCACACGGAGGGACAGAAGCAGTACGGCTCCGACAGCCAAAGCCGCCAGGATCGCCCCGAAGGGAAGAACCCGCGCCTTGAACCCTTGGACCGCTGCCGTGTTTCCTCGAAGGGCCTCTAGGAGCTCCATCAGTTTTCCTGAGGTACCTGTTTGAGCCCTGTCATCATCAACCCCACCTCTTCGACTCGCAACTCTTCCCGGGAAAGGATGCCCA
>JBHIBA010000180.1:0-9340 GCA_046758845.1 Nitrospinota bacterium | reverse complement strand
ATGTCATTCCGAGCGAAGCGAGGAATCTCTTGCGCCTCTGAGACCCTTCGCGCGAGTCGGCGACTCTCGCTCAGGGTGACAAGGGCGTCCATTAGATTGCGCTCCACTTAGTGGCCACTAAGGGAATTCAGGGGGCTTCCCTCGTTCGTGTCACTTGCCTCTGAGCGGCGGATTCTTACCAACCAGGTTTCGCCAGCAGGCAGGAGTCACACATTTCCTTCAATCCTGAGTCGGAGGGACGAAACCATGAGATCAAGATCACTCCTCATCGGGCTTTGGCTCATCGCAATCGCGGCTGCCTTGGTCATGCCGCAGGCGGTCCACGCCGGTTCCCAAGCCAAAGGCATGAAGAACATCCGCTTCACGTTCGACTGGGTTCCCTACTCCAAGTACAACGGGTTCTACGTGGCGCTGGAAAAGGGCTGGTACAAGGCCAGGGGCCTGAACGTCCGGCTGCTGCCGGGCCGGGGCTCGGGCAACACCGCCACGCGGATCGCCACGGGAAACACCGAAATGGGCTTCACCGACCCGACGAGCATCGTCCTGGGGCGGGCCCGGGGGCAGGACCTGCGCATGGTCGCCATGGTGGACGACAAGGCCTTCCACGTCATCTTCGCGCTCAAGAGCTCGGGCATCCGCACGCCCAAGGACCTCGAGGGCAAGAGCATCAGCGTGCCCGCGGGAACCGCCCTGGAGGTCGCCTGGCCCGCTTTCCTCCAGGCGACGGGACTTAAGAACTACCAGCAGGTGAACATCGAGGGGAAGGTCCAGAACACGAGCCTTCTCGCCGGAAGGGTGGACGCCATTACCAGCTTCGCCACCGTCCAGGTGCCCCTTCGGCTCATGGCCAAAAAGAAAAAGGATGACATCAACGTCATTCTGTGGAGCGACTACGGGGTGAAGATCACCTCCGACGGAATCGTCACCACCGACCGCTACATCGCCCAAAACCCGAAGGCCGTCCGGGACTTCGTCAAGGCCTCCCTCGACGGCTTCGCGTGGTCCATCAACAACCCGGACGCGGCCGTCAAGATCCTCGTCAAGCACGTCCCCACGGCCAATCCCATGATCAACAAGGGGTTCTGGAAAGTGGTCCAGGACCACATGCTGACTCCCATCATCAAAGAGAAAGGACTCGGCTACATCGACCCGGCCAAGATGAAGTACACCCGGGACCTGATGGCGCGGGCGCACAAGCTGAAGAAAAACGTCAAGGTCGAGGACATGTACACGCACAAATTCCTGCCCGACCCGCTTCCCAAGCCCTGGGCGAAGTAAGCGACGGCTCCCGAAAGGACTTTCCGCAAACTGATCTAGATCATGGTGGCGGAAGGCTGAATCCTGCTTACTTCCAGGATACACAAGCTGTCAGGCGACACGCGGGCAAACAAAAACGTAACAACGAAGGGGGGAAAGGATATGAAGAAGGTTCAGATTCTGTCCGTTGGGTTGGCCATACTGCTTCTCTCTGGGACATGCTGGGCAGCTAAGCGAGCCGTGACTGAGATCGCCGAGGGAACCATCCGGAAGGTCTACATCAAGAAGCCCCTCGTCGGCGCAAAGGGGTACGTGGTCGGTGACTGGGAGAAAGGACAGGTGAGGGTTGAGACCTGGAACTTCCCTCCTTCAAAGACCGGCTATGAAGTCTTCCTGTTCGAGATCGATATACCGGCGTACATGGGGAAGATGTTCGTGGACGGCGATAAGGACAAGGGGCTCGTTCCCAACCCTCCGCCGTTTGGCGAGGTCGCGGGGCTCATCAAGCAGTGGTATAGCCTCGGAGACGTCAAGATGGACAGCAAGGCCCACGGGTCTCTCGAATACCGAAAAGGAGATAACCTATACCAAAAGGGCCTGAACATGATCATGGTGTTCGAGAAGGCGACCCCCGGCCGACACGCGGGGCCAGAGGATGTCAGCAAACTCATGGTCGAGTGTAATGGTCCCCTCGCGGGGACAAAGGGTTCGGAAGGGATGGAAAAGGCCCTAACTGTATTTTCAAAATAGCAAGTTGCGTGACTCGCCGCGGAGGCATGATCCTGCGCTTCGCCGGCCTCTGCGAGGACCTATGGCCGCGTGTCGCTTGACCGAGGTTTTCACGAAAGACCGGCGCCCGGGCGGATAACCGGGACTCCCAGGGGAGAGGGAAGTGAGGGACTACGAGAAGGCCACCGTGCACGTGTCCGTCTGAAGCGGCTCAGCCGCACGGCCGAAGGGGAGAGGGGCCGGCGGGCTCTCTTCTTTTTCGGGCCTATCTCCGGTCAACCTTTGGCTTTGAAAGTCAGTCCCCGGTGCGACGACTCCCTTCTCCTCACGGCGAATCCCACAAATATCAGGTATTCGCCCCTGTCACCCTTGGTCAGAGCCGGGCTGGATTGGAATGCGTTCACGGACAACTGGCGGAAAATTGAATTTCACCTACCGTCCACACCAGTTTTGGGTCTTCTTGCAACGCTCCACTTGCAAGAAAGAATTGAAGTATAATCCGCGAGGTAGATCATCCTGTGGCAAATTGCGGGCTGGGCAAAAAGGTGTATCCAGGGAGCCGAGCATATGGTCCGTCTACTTCCAATTATTGGATCCTGCGTTATTTTATTTTCGCTGGTCATCTCCCCCCACGCAAAGGGTATTGAGATCGAAGACGATTGGTTTGTCGCCATCATTGGAGGGATCGGGACTGATGAGACTTTGGAGGAGCTAGGCACGTTTGACGTAGATTTCAGGAGCTCCTATTTTGCTGCTCTTTCGTTAGCCAGGGCTTTAGCCTCATATGACAAATACCTGACCTTGGAAGCAGAGGGCCAGGTCGTAAAACATTTCAAGGAGCAAGATCACTTCGAGTTCAATGGTCTCCTCATCCTGCGCTGGAATCCGTTTTTTTGGGATAGGTATCTCGACACGAGCTTTGCTGTTGGGGACGGTTTATCTTACGCCACGGAAATTCCAACCATTGAAGCAGAGAGAAATCATGAAACTTCCCGCCTGTTGAACTATTTCATGATCGAGGTGGCTGCTTCAGTCCCGAATGCGCCGCGTTGGGGCGTCTTTGGCAGGATACATCACAGGTCCGGAGTGTTTGGCCTTTACAACGGTGCGCGCGGCGGGTCGAACTTCCTCGCAGCCGGAATCCGCTTTCGATTTTGAGGTGTGCTTCGCCCCCGCCGGGGACGTGAACGCCTTTTGATTTGCAACCCTTGAAGGGCGCGGTCAGCCGTTCGCCCACATCTCAGCGGGCGGCCCTCGAGGACGGAGCCCAGCGTTGCCTCAGCTCCGGAACGGATTTGACCCCTGCTTCGTCCAATTTTTGAAGAAGCTCTCGGTTCATTCGCGCCGCAGCGGACGGACCTCGATAGACGAAAGCAGTGAAGACGTTCACCGCGTCGGCGCCGGCTTCGAGGAGACGGAACGCGCTGTCGCCGTCCGACACGCCGCCCGACATGCGGATCGTCAGACGATCCCCCACCACGGAGCGAAGCTCGCGGACGACCGGGAGGCTGTTTTCGAAACAAGGCGGCCCGGTCAAAGACACCCGAGGTTTCGACAGGCGGCGGTCTTCCACCCTTAGATTGCCCGCAGCGGTGATGCCGTCCAGCCCGGCGTCCGCGGCCGCCCCGGACATCTCCAGCGCCCTTCCCCAGTTTTCCTCCGACGAACGCAGGGGAAGCTTCGCGAAGACGGGTTTCCTGCGTTCCGCCACCACCCGCTTCATTGCGCGAACGATCCCCTCCATCCCGGCCATCTCGCCCTCGACCTCTACGTTGGGGCAGGTCAAGTCCAACTCGACGGCGTCCACCCAAGGCTCCACCGCCCGGAAGCAGCCGACGATCTCTTCAACCGTGAACCCGCCCACGTTGGCGATGATCGGCGGCCCCCCCGAGGGATGCGCCTCGCGGTAGCGGCGGAGGTTCCCGACAGCGTAATCCAGCCCCTTGGAAGGGAGCCCCATGCAGTTGACCAAGGCCCGCTCCTGCGGCCGGCGCGCAAGGCGGGGCCTGGGGTTGCCCGCCCTGAGCCTCGGCATGACGGCCCCTACGGTAATGCTCCCGAACCCAAGGTGGGCAAGACCCGGCAGGGCGAGCGCGTCCTTGTCGAACCCGGCCGTCAGGCCGATGGGACTCGACTGGCGGAGCCCCGCCACTTCCGTTTCCAGGCGGGGATCTGCAACTTGAAACCGGCCGGCCAGAAGGCGCCACGGAAACTCCGACGAGAGGGCTTTTTTCCCCAGGTTGTGGGCCGTCTCGGCCGGGAGAAGAAACAAGGCGGGACGCAGAAGGCCCTCGTAAAGAGTCACGTCTCGGCTCTCCTCGCTCCCACCTGCCCGCCGGGGAACCGGGGGATTCGCTGTCAGCCGCTTGCGGCCACTGCCCGAGGGTCCCGGGCCCGAAGCTCGCGGACGGACTTCACGCCAGCCTCCTCCATTTTTTGGAGGAGTTCGCGGTTCATCCTCGCCGCCGCGCCCGGTCCCCGATAGACGAAGGCCGTCAGGACGTTCACCACATCCGCACCGGCCTGCAAAAGACGGAAGGCCGACTCTCCGTCGGTGGCACCCCCTGATACCCGAATGGCCAGCCGATCCCCGACGGCGGCGCGGAGCTCCCGGACGATCCGCAGGGAGTTCTCCAGCACCGGCCTCCCCGCCAGGGCGCCCTTCCCCAGGGCCAGCCGGGGGTCTTCGGTGGGGATCCCCCCAGCCGGGGTCACACCGTCCACACCGAACCTGGCCGCCACCTCGGCCATCGCCAACGCTGTCCTCCAGTTCTCTTCCGAAAACCGCAAGGGCAACCGAAAGAACAAGGGTTTGCTCCTCTGCGCCGCGAGCCTTTCAGTGAGCCGGGCGATGCCCTCTATCGCCTCGAACTCGCCTTTTCCCTCTACGTTGGGGCAGGTCAGGTCCAGCTCGACGGCATCCGCCAGCGGTTCCACGGCCCTGTGAGAGGCCAGGACTTCCTCGACGGAGAACCCGCCCACGCTGGCGATCAGGGGAGGAATGCCGCCGGCCGGGTGGGACGCGCGATACCTTTTCAGGTTTTGGACCGCGTAATGCAACCCTTTGGAAGGAAGCCCCATGTGATCGATGAGAGCCATTTGCTTCGGCAGGCGCACCACCCTGGGGGTGGCATTCCCTTCTCTGGGCTCCGGCATGATGGTGCCGACCGTAACGCTGCCGAACCCGAGATGGATGAGACCCGGCAGGGCGTCCACATCCTTGTCGAGCCCCGCCGCCAGGCCGATCGGGCTAGGCAGGCGCAGGCCCGCCACCTCCGTTTCCAAGCGGGGATCTGCAACCTGAAACCGGTCGGCCAGCAGCCGCCAGGGGAACTCTATCGAGAGCGTTCTCTTCGCCAGGTTGTGGGACCGCTCGGCCGGGAGAAGAAAGAGCGCGGGTCGGATGAGACTTTCGTACAGGCGCACAGACCTGCCTCCTTCCGAAGAGCCGACTCAGGGACTTCTCTATGCTATCCTGCCGGCGCATCGCAGACAATGTACTGGTTCAAGACATATGAGACACGGACGGTGAGCCCGCCCACTGGCGCGAGGGAGATTTGAGAGGAAACTTCTTTGCGGGGGGCGCTTTTTGGGCACTGGCGTGCCGGCCGGACTGCGGTTGGAGGTATGTGCGCTTAGACCGGGCGTCTTTGGCGCACACCTTCCGAGAGGTGCTTAACCAGGCACGCAAGTGCCCAAAAAGGCCCCCCTGGGATTTTCTCTTATTCCAGAGGGAACGTCTCATATGCTTCTGAACCTATTCAGACAACAGGAGAAAGGACTCGTCCGCGCGAGTGAACCTCGCGTAGAATGTCGGCATGGAAGCGGAGAAGCAGACCCGAACCGGCGTCTTGTACGTGGTAGCCACCCCCATCGGCAATCTGGAGGACATCACCCGGCGGGCGCTGGGAATCCTCCGCGAGGCCGACTGGATCGCCGCCGAGGATACGCGCCACACCCGAAAACTCCTGGCCCGCCACGAGATCGCCCGAAAACATCTGGAGAGTTTCCACGACCACAACAAGGAACGCCGAACGCCCGGCCTGCTCGAGCGGCTTCGAAGGGGCGAACAGGGGGCCCTCGTCTCGGACTCGGGGACTCCCGGGATCTCCGACCCCGGCTATTACCTGGTGCGCAGGGCCGTCGTCTCCGGGATCTCTGTGGTGCCGATCCCCGGACCATCGGCCTTTGTCGCCGCCCTTTCAGCCAGCGGCCTTCCCACGGACCGCTTCGCTTTCGAGGGCTTTCTTCCCGTCAAATCCGGCCGAAGACGGAGGAGGCTTGAGGAGCTGGCCGCCGAGCCCCGCACTGTCGTTGTGTACGAGTCCCCTCACCGGATTGCGAAACTCCTTGCGGAGATACAGGAATGGATGGGCGAGCGGGAGATCGTCGTCGTCCGGGAGTTGACGAAGATCCACGAGGAGTTCCTGCGAGGGACCGCGCGGGAGGTGGCGGAGGCATTAACCGGAGAAAGGACGCGCGGCGAGTTCGTCGTTCTCATTGCCCCGCCAAAGGCTGAACCGAAATCATGAAACCCGCGGCTATCCGGTAGGGTCGTTCCCCGTCTGCGGAATTGCCGGCCGGTGCGGAGAGGAGATTGGAAGCCTTCTTTGCTGGCCTGCCGTCTGGCTGGAACGTGGTGTGGTTCATTGCGGGCTGCGCCCTGGTGATCTGGGGAGCGAGCAAGTTCCTGAACGGCGCCGTCTTCCTCGCCCGGGCGGCTAACGTGCCCAAAGTCGTCGTCGGGGCCACCATCGTCAGCGTAGCGACGACGTTTCCCGAGTTCTCGGTCTCCTTCAGCGCCGCAACGATGGGCAAACCCCTCCTGGCCGTCGGCAACGCCGTCGGGTCTTACATCTGCAACATCGGCCTCATCGTGGGCCTCTCGGCGCTGGCGCGTGCGATCTTCGTTCCCCGGCGGATCTTCCGGGCCCTGGGTTTTTACGCCATGGCGGCGGTGGTCGCGCTGGCGGCCTTTTCGGCCGGGGAGACGGTCGGCCGGACCGCGGGTATCCTCTTCACGCTGGGGTTCATCGGATTTCTGGTCTTCAACTGGCGGCTCTCCCTGGCCGAGGAGAAACCTGATAAGGAGAATGCGCAGTTCGCCAAGTCCGAATGGGTCCGGCAATCCTCCTGGTTTCTCGTGGGGGGCGTGTCCGTGGGGGCGGGGAGCATCCTCCTGGTCCAGAACGGCGCCTTGATCGCCCGGCACCTGGGGGTTTCGGAACTGATCGTCGGGCTGACCATTGTAGCCGTCGGCACTTCCCTGCCGGAGATCTCCTTGGGCGTGATGGCGATGATCAAGGGCCACTCGGACTTGAGCCTGGGCAATATCCTGGGAGCCAACGTCCTGAACATCCTGTGGGTCGTCGGGGCGAGCGCCCTCGTTCGGCCGCTGCCCATTGTCCCGCAGACCCGGGTGCTCGACCTCCCCTTCACGCTGGTGATGATCGGGCTGCTCCTGACGATGGGTTTGTCTCAAAACCGGGTCAGCCGCTGGGGGGGCGGACTGCTGCTCGGGATCTACATCCTGTACCTGGCTTTGATGGGCGTATTTTTCTTCTGAGCGAGCTCAAAAAATCGGCGGACAGTGAATTCAAAGGACCCCAGAGACGATGATACAGCCCGCCTCGTCGAACGGACGGCCGCGTGGATGGCCGACAGCCGATTCGCCGTCGCTCTGAGCGGGGCGGGCCTGGGAACCGAATCGGGTATCCCGGACTTCCGCTCGCCGGGCGGAATCTGGTCCCGCCTCGACCGCAGAGACTTCACTTACCGCCATTACGTCAACGACGCCGACGCCCGCGTCCGGTACTGGCGGCTGACCCCCGCGCTCTACGCCCGCACTCAGAAGGCGGTCCCCCACGCCGGACATCTGGCGTTGACGGACCTGCATCGGCAGGGGATTCTCCGCCGGGTCATCACGCAAAACACCGACGGACTGCACCAGAAGGCCGGCTTTCCGGAAGAAGACCTCATCGAGCTCCACGGCACCTCTCACTGGGTGAGGTGCCTGGCCTGCGGGGAGCGGGAAAGCCGGGAATCCGTCAACCGCAGGGTCGGGAGCGGGGAACTGCCGCCTCATTGCCTTGCTTGCGGGGGTATCCAGAAAACGGACGCCGTGTTCTTCGGCGAGGGGATTCCCAGCGCACGGATGGACGCCGCGACAGACTGGGCGCGCGGGGCGGACTTCTTTTTGGTGGTCGGCACGTCGCTCGCCGTTCAGCCCGCGGCGAGCCTTCCCGAAAGGTCCAAGGCGAACGGAAGCAAGCTGGTCATCGTCAACCGCGAGGCCACCCGGATGGATGGGACAGCCGACGTCGTACTCAGGGGAAGCGCCGGGGAGATCCTTCCCCGCCTGGCTCGAAGGGTCCTGTCGCGGTGACGGTCCTCGCAGGGATTGGGAACCCGAGCGGCGCCTTTCCTCCCCCGAGTTGCGCCCTTCTCGCGCTGAGCCAAAGGGTTGCTTCCTCCCGCTGCCGATGCGTAAATACTTTTTTGGCCCGCACGTCGCGGTTCGATGGGTTATCTCTCGTCACGGAGAACCTGTGAAGATTCCTGCCGCCGAGTTCGAGAAATCGGCCCTCCATCCGAGGGACTGTCCGAAGCAAAAACTCCCGGAGGTGGCCTTCGCCGGGCGGTCCAACGTGGGAAAGTCCTCCGTGATGAATACCCTCCTGGGCCGGCGGGGTCTGGTCAAGACCAGTTCGACGCCCGGCAAGACGCAGACCCTAAACTTTTTTCGGGTCCGGTCAGGAAAGGCCGAATTCCGGTTCGTGGATTTGCCCGGTTATGGATTTGCCAAGGTGCCGGAGAGGATGAGAAAGAGCTGGGCGAAAATCATCGAGACCTATCTTGAGGGACGCGAGCAGCTCCGGGGCGTGGTGGTCATCCTGGACATCCGGCGCGGCGTGACAGAGATGGACCGGGAGCTGCTGGACTGGCTCGCCGCTGCGGGGATCGAAGCCCTCATCGTGCTCACGAAGGCCGACAAGGTTTCGGGCTCAAAGCGAGCGGCCGCCGCCGCCACGGTACAGAGAGAATTGCGCCGGGAATTGCGGATCGAGCCTCCCCTCGGCCCGGAAGACCCGGTCGTCTTTTCCTCGGCCAACGGCTTGGGGAAGGACGCGCTCTGGCGCAGGCTGAACGGGTGGCTGAGAACGCCGGCAGGCGTTTCGCGAAAATGAGTTGAATCTTTTTTCATTGGGAGGGATCTCACATCTTTTGGAAAACTGTGTAGATGGGGATGAAAGCGAGCTTTCATAGAAGGGGGGCTTTTTTGAAAAACCGCCCCCCTGGACCCCCCGGAAAACTTTTGACGGCCCGGCACTGCGCGGCCGGGCCTGCCTGGGGG
>JBHIBA010000179.1:0-9403 GCA_046758845.1 Nitrospinota bacterium | reverse complement strand
ACACTAGATCAGGCCTTCCGGAACCCGAGATGGTCTTGACAATTCCGGTAGAGAGGGGTTAAATAACTAAAAAATCAACATGATGCCAGGATAGGCCTGTTCGGATTTGAAATGGGAAATCCCCATTTGCCTGGTTCTGCGCTTTCCGGCATTCAGCAGGCGGGTTGTAGCGCGTCACGACGGCAGGGGGAAAGTCAGGTGTTACGTCACGCACTCAAACTGATAGCTGTCTTTTCGGTTATTAGCCTGGGAGCATTCCAGTTACCACCACCCCAGAACGCCTTCGGCGTTCAACGAGCGACCTCGCCGCTGGACAAACGGTCGCCTTGGGCAAAGCCGTCTGGCTCACCGAAGAAACGACTGAGCGAACGGCAACGACTGAGCGATGCCATCAGGTTGATGGATAAGGGCAACGCAGAAGGCGCGCGCGCGGAATTAGAAGCCTTGCTAACACTGCACCCAAAGCATCGGACCGCACGGGATCTTCTACGCCAGCTTGACGTCGACCCCAAGGAATATTTCGGACTGAAGGGACACTTTGATTATATGCTTACGCGTGGCGATTCACTTTGGGTTGTTGCCGAGCGATTCCTTGGAGATCCCCTGAAATTATACGCCCTGGCGCGATACAACGGCTTGGTTAACCCAAGTCGCGTAAGGGCTGGACGGGTCATCGAGATTCCTGGAGAAAAGCCGTTACCGGCGGGTTCTGGTCAAGGGCGGCAGGCGATAGAGAGACCAAAGCGTGAAGCAAAGCAAACGGCGACTGAAGCGCCCAGGACCCTAGCCGGGCTTAAGCTAGAGCCTCGGTCCCTATCTGATGAAGAGCTGGAGGCAGTTAGAGTGGTGTGCGCAGGCGTGTATTTTAGCTTAGACCTGGGGATACGTCCGCGCCTAAGAGTGCCGATCTCTCTGATGAGTTGTCCCGATTTCTCCCCGTAATTGTGCCGCCTGCCTTCCCTTGGTTTTAGTGCCAAGCAAGAATCCTAGCCAGTAGAAAGTTCCGAATCGGGTCCATCGGCCAGGGATGGCCCGCATAGACTGATGCGTCCACGTGGTGCTTGCCGAAAGCGAAGAAACGGTCAAAGGTGTTCTAGCCTACAACCTCGGGAACTTCCTGCGCAGACTGGCGTTGCCCAAGGCAGTCAAGGACTGGTCGTTGCGCAGCCTCCAGGGGAAGTTCATTCAGATGGGCGGCAGGATCGTGCGGCATGCCCGTCACATCCTCTTTCAGTTGGCTGAGGTCGCGGTGCCTCGGGAGCTCTTCGCCCATATTTTGGAGTGGATCAGCCGATTACGGCCTGTACCTGTCTAATCGCTCTGAACGCAGTCCACCAGAGGAAAAAGGGCGAATGTTGCGTCCTTCTAGGTTGACCTGTTGGCCGGGGCGGCTAGCGGCCCTGGCTCTATCGTAGAGCCCGGCCAATTCAGTGTCAGATAAACGGGCTTCCGCACTAACACGCCACCGCTCAAGTCCAGCGGCGTCGCGCTGGCGTTGAAACCGCGTGATTCGCCACGCTGTCCCAGGAGCGAGTTCTTTGAGGGTTTTCTCAAAGTGACCGCGGGCAGATGCCAATTCGGCCGAATCCAATGCAGCGTTGATCATGACCGACACCTTCGCGTCCTTGGTGCGCACCCAGCTTTCTTCCTTCAACTCCAGAACGACCTCGTCTTGCTCGGGGGGTCGCCGCTCCTGGCCGAGGGCCGGGTTGGTCAGCATCGTTGCTAAAAGGGTCAAGCAAACAAGAGGTCGCATGACTTTTTCCTTCCGGGTTCCACAGAAGCTTAGTTTCCCAGATGGCCAGGCGAATTTCTTCACGCTGTGAAGCGCACTGATTCCCGAACCGTTCAGGAAAGGGTAATTTGGAACCTTCAATTTCCCCCTTTTACCCGCCGCTCTTGGCCTTTGCCAACGGGAGAATACCAGAATTTTTCCCTGAGCCGTTCAAAGAAGGCTTCGTGCTTGGAATTGCCTTCTTGTTGAAGTAGGGAAACTGAAAGAGGAGCGGCCCGAAATTGTCCCTAAAAAGGACGGGTATCGGGCAGGTAGAAGATCTTCTCCCACCCTTCCGCCCTCCACTTTGAGGCGGCAAGGAAAAGCCTCCCGATCATGCCCGTCTCTTTCCGCGACTCAATGTCGTGCTCAAAGCAGGAATAAGGATTTTCATCCCTCATGGGAACACTCTTCACGGGATGGGGCTTCAGACTCATCTGAACCATCCAAGGGTCTATTACTCAGGGTCTCCGAGACGATGAACTCGTCCGCCTCCCGAGAGGCTTCTCCGAGTGTGAGATGGCCCCACGCCTTCTGTTCCTTCTCCCGGAGCCTTCCGAGAAGTCCTTGCAGATATCTCGCCAAGGGCTCATTGCCCTCCTTGGAGGCTGACCCTGCCTCACCTCTTATCGCCACCAGTGCCTCCATAAGGAAGATGGTCTCGGGGGCTCGTGTCAGGAGATAGGACTGTTCCCCGGCGCCTATCGTTTTCATCAGGATCCCCGCCCCCTCGAACTGAGCCAGAGCCGCGGCCATCGAGGATGGTTCGACACCAACCTTCGAGGCAATCCTCTGAAGCGTCAGAGGGCTTTCTCCCCGTCTGTAAGCCTGGGAGATCGCCAAGAGCCCCAAAAGGCCGTAAAAGGCCGGCGAGCCAGGACTGTGCTCACGGGTAGCCGGTACAGCCTGGGGGACCTGGACAAGGTGGGTCACCTCAGCACCGTACAGGACGAGGAGCCAGGTTAGATAGAGCCAGAAGAGGAAAAGTGGGATCATCGCCAAAGAGCCATAAACCTGCGTGAAGTTCGAGAAGTGTCTCACATAGCTGTCGAAGCTCAATTTCGCTCCTTCCCAAAGAGTTCCGGCCAACAGGGCTCCCGAAAGGGCACTCGTCCAGTGGACTTCTGATTTGGGCAAAAAGAGGTAGACCACAAAAAAGGCCGCCCATGTGGTGAGGAGAGGGACAAGGACTTTCGCCAGCCGGTAGAGCCAACTTGGATAGGGAAGCGGCCCCAGCCAGGAGCTGAGATAGAGGGAAAACCCGATCAGAAAGGGGACCACCGTGAGGGCGGTCCAAAAAGTGACGAACCGCTCAATGAGGGTGCGGCTTCTGGAGATCCCCCAGATCCGCGAAAAGGTATTCTCCAGCAGGGTAACGAGGGAGAAAGCCGTTGGGATGAGGACCACCAATCCCAAGAAGCTCAGGGCCCCCGCATTTCGAGCGAAAGTCCGAACGTAGTTGTAGACGAGCTCTCCAGAGGTCGGGAGGAAGTGAGCAAAAAGAAGTGATCGCACTTGCTCTTCGTAGGAGGCAGAGGAGGAGAAGGTGCTAAAGATGGAAAACGAAAGGACCGTTATCGGGACGAGAGCCAGGAGCGTTGTGTAGGCAAGGGCGGCAGCCCAAGACGGACACCGGTCGCTGAGGAATTTCCTGACGGATACAGTGAGGGTGACTGCTGCAAACAGTCCGGCCATCCGGATACCGCTCAACCCCCGCCGCTTGGTCACAGAGTCTCTTCCTCCTGGCTCCAATGATAGCAGAAGCCCCCCTTTATCCCAATCAGAGCGCGGCGTTCCTCCCACCGGTTCGTCTGCAACCAGGTGCGGGCGCTTCTCTTCGTCCTGGCTTACAAACTGGGCAACTTCCTGCGTAGGCTGGCCCTGCCCAAGAGGCTGAAACACTGGTCGCTGCGGAGTCTGCACGTGAGGCTCATCAAGATGAAGGGTCGGATGGCGAGCCATGCCCGGCAGATCCTCTTTCAACTGGCTGAGATGGCGGTGTCTCGGGAGCCTCTCGCCCCCATCTTGGTGCGAATCGATCGTTTGCGCCCGGTCCCAGTCTAGCGAACTTAAGCGGGGTCCACACAGGGGCGGAATGGCGAAACCTATTAACCTGCTGGCAAGGCTCGCTTACCCGCAGGTATGGCATGGTTTTCCAATGGCGGGGTTCACCCCGATCAGGCTTTGCAGCACCCGAAATGGTGTTGACAGGTCAGCTAGAGATGGATCTAATAAGTCCAAACGTTAATGTGTTGTCGATCAAGGTCCGTCCGGAGTTGAAATGGAAGATTCCGGGTAAATGGACTTAAAACAACTTACCCTAGAAGTTGGCCTATGCGGAGGGTTTGATATGGGAAATCCGGGTTGCAACGAAGATCGGCGTAGATTATTGACGCGGATAATGCAGTTTTTGGGTGCATACGCAGCCACCACGATGTTATCGGTCAATCGGGCGGCTTCGCGAGAGAAGCGGCGCGAAATCAAACAGCCCATCAAGGCCGATAAAGAGCAATTCATGAAGCGTGCAGTTGCGATGAGGAAAATCGCCATAGAAAGTGGCGATCAGTCCTATGGGGCGGTCGTTGTTAAGAATGGCAGAATCGTGGGCGAGGGTCCGAGTCGCGTTCTTGTAAACCACGATCCGACTGCGCATGGAGAAATGGAGGCAATACGCGATGCAGGCCGGCGCTTAAAAACAAATGACCTTAGCGGATGCGAGATTTACACTACCGCAAAACCCTGCCCTATGTGTGAGACCGCATGTTATTGGGCGAACTTATCCAGCATCTACTATGGTTCCGGTATCGTTGATGCGGGTGCGCCACGCTATTTATCGTGCTAGCTACCCCATGAATCTTCGCTTAGAATTTTTACTTCGGCACTTGCTGCGATCAGTTCGCCACATGGGGTATTTTCCTGCCATCTCTTCGAACATCCTGCCGTGGGTGAATGTCTACCATGCCTTGGCCATGAACGTGAACCCCTTGGGCCCCTGGTCGGCCCAACCCTCCGAAATCCTGGGCGAGGCGGGCCGGTAGAAGGTGAAGTTGATCTAGACCGCGTTAAAGAAGCGGGAGTAGAAAGCCAGCTGGTCTCTCCTTCTGACGCCCTGCAGGTAGAAGACTCCCGACCCAGCGCCTTCTCCCTGGGGTAATTCCAGCCAGTGGCCCTCAAGGTCGGCTCAACAGTCGGGTTTTTCCCTCCGTAAGGCTGCGGTTCGTTGGCCTCGCCCTACCGACAAACGGCCCCGTGTGGTCCTGCGGCCCGTCGTGGTGACGGCCCTCCATACAGGACTCCGGCGGGGGGAGCTATTCTCGCTGAGGTGGGAGGACCTGGACTTTCAGAGTGGTGTCATTCGGCTTGTGGACACCAAAAACGGGGGGCGACGGGAAATCCCCATGAGCGACACCTTACGGGAAACCCTCCGGCGCATCCCCCGCCGCCTGGACTCTCCCTATGTCTTTCCGGGCAAGACTGGAAACGGTCTGGTGGACATCAAAAGGCGGTTCAAGCGGGCGTTAAGGGAAGCGGGAATTGAGGGGTTTGTGTTCCACGACCCCCGGAACACATTCGCCTCTCACCTGGTCATGTCGGGGGTGGACTTGATGACGGTCAAGGAATTCCTCGGCCACAAGCAACTCGAAATGACCCTCCGATACGCCCGCCTCGCACCCCCCCATTCAATCCCCCCCAAACAATCACAAAAACAAAAGGGGCCAGCCCCTCACCGGAGCCAACCCCTTGATTTTCCTGGTAGCGGGGCCAGGATTCGAACCTGGGACCTTTGGGTTATGAGCCCAACGAGCTACCGGACTGCTCCACCCCGCATCAAGCCTCCCCCTATCGATAATTCATCGAGGAAAATTTGTCAAGGGCCGGGGGAAATTCATTCCCTCTCGATGAACTCGTAAACCGTTTCGCCCGCTCGAACGAGGCCCAGGACGTCTCGGGCGATGCGCTCGACCTCCCGGGGGTCACTCCTCAAGCGCCGTATCTCCTCACGAAGGCTGCCATTCTCAACTTCGAACGCTTCCATCTCCTCCCTCATCGCACCGACCTGTTCGGTCAATCGGAGGACATCCAAAATGCCTCCGGGCCTCAACATCGCAACCCCGAAAAGAATGAGCGACAACGCCAAGCCGACGGCGAAAACCGTTCTTGGCGCACTGAGCCCTCCACGGGGGAGGAAATCCTCCCACCCCGAAAACCTAGAGATTCGCCTGTCTCCTGCTCGGCCGAGAATCCAACGCCTTCCCGAAAAGGACTTCCGCGCCCCCTTCGATTTCCTCTTTTCCAGCACCTTTTTGCGAGCCTCTCGTGCCATGGTCGATCCCGGCCGTTACAGCGCCCGCAGGGCCCGACGCGCTGCCGCCCCCGTGAAGGCCACGTCTTCGGCTGTGTGGGCCAAGGAGACGAAACCCGCCTCAAACTGCGAGGGTGCGAGATTCACCCCTGCATCCAACATCGCGTGAAAATACCGGGCGTAGCGGCCCGCGTCCGCCCGCTTGGCGGAGGAGAAGTCGGTCACAGGTCCCTCGGTGAAATAACCGCAGAAGATCGAGCCCACGCGATTCAGCGTCACGGGAACCCCTGCCTCCTCGGCGGCCGCCCGAAGCCCTCCCTCCAGGTGGGCCGACCTCTCCTCTAAGGTCTCGTATGCGCCTACGGACCTCAAGGCCTCAAGGGTGGCGATGCCGGCGACCATAGCGATGGGGTTACCGGCCAGCGTGCCGGCCTGGTAGACGCCCCCGAGCGGAGACACGCTTTCCATCACGTCCCTGCGCCCGCCGTAGGCCCCCACGGGAAGCCCACCGCCGAGGATCTTGCCCAGACACGTCAGGTCGGGCCGGACTCCGTATAGCTCCTGCGCCCCGCCCCATGCGACGCGAAACCCGGTGATGACTTCGTCGAAGATTAGAAGGGAGCCCGCCGCCTCGGTTTCCCCGCGCAAGGTCTGAAGAAAAGCAGGGGCCGGCGGGATAACGCCACAGTTGGCTGCCACCGGCTCGACGATCGCGGCAGCGATATCTCCGCCCTGACGGCGAAATAAGTCCTCGACAGCCGAGGCGTCGTTGTAAGGGAGCGACAGCGTCAAGCCGGCATAACCCGCCGGGACCCCTGAGCTGTCAGGGACGCCGAAGGTCAGGGCGCCGGAACCCGCCTTGACCAGCAGTCCATCGGAATGTCCGTGGTAACAACCTTCGAATTTCACGATCCGGTCCCGTCCGGTGAATCCCCGAGCGACGCGCAGTGCGCTCATGGCCGCTTCGGTCCCCGAGCTCACCATGCGGAGCAGCTCCATCGAAGGAAAGGCCTCCATCACCAGCCGGGCGAGACGGGATTCCACCGCCGTCGGGGCGCCGAAGCTGGTTCCCTCGGCCGCGGCATCGCAGATGGCCTTCACGACGCCGGGGTGGGCGTGTCCCAGGATCAACGGCCCCCAGGAGGCCAGGTAATCCACATATTCGACGCCATCCTCATCCCAGATGCGGGAACCCTCTCCCCGACGCACGAAGCGTGGATGGCCGCCCACGGCCCGGAAGGCCCGAACAGGGCTGTTGACGCCTCCGGGCATCATTCTCTGGGATTCCTCAAAGAGCTCTTTAGATCTACTGCACATACTTTCCACCGGGGGATCGAGGTTCCCTTTCATCTCTGCGCTCTTGGAGAACCTGATGCAGCGGCCCAGGCTTATAGATGATCCGGCCGCCATCGTTCTCTGTCGAGCCTGGGCCTAGGACCATCCTTCCCCCTCGGAGATCCAAATTGGGCCACACCAAGGGAAGGAGACTCCTATTCTCATCCCCGTCCAATAAGCGGTTATTACGGGGGGAAACGGATAACGACGCGGGGGCTCACAAAGGGCGTCACATTTCTCCGGTTCCTACTCATGGTCCCTCCCCTCCCCTCTCGTGCGCGAGGGTGGCCCTGCCAATGATAGTCGATTCGTCCCCACCGTTCCAGTGAAATCGTTCACATTCGTGTCCCAAGCGTCCCCAGTTGCCTGGATTTGAAGCGATTTCATTCCAATATTGGATTCGACCGCAACGAATCCGCTTGCCGTTCGAGCCATTGCTCATACGAGAGGTGGGCACCCGTCCTTTTTTCCGCTTTTCCCTCTCGCCACCCGGAACCTCAAGTGGGCCCAGGTAGTCCACGAGCCCCATCTCGCTCTTTGCCTCCAACTTTGCTCCGGGTGTCCTCCAATTTTCCGCGTTATTGGCTGCTCGCTCCGCCGACGGGTTCCCTTCGGCTCCAATCGACAACCGCCTCTCCTGCGCCTGATTTTCGATTATTTCCGGCCCCGTTGGTCCCACCAAGGCCCGCGCCTGAGAAATCGCATTCCGGGAGACTGGGCGTCTTCGTCTCAGGCTCCATGGAAGCGTGTAAGGGCTTCAAGAACGGCTGGGCCTCCGTCCTGTCCATTCCCGCTTCCCTCGCTTCGTCAATCAGGGCGCACAAAGCCCGGAAGTCGCCGGACTCGCGGCCGGGTTTCCCCGTCCCACCCGTTCCTGAAGGGCCGGTTCTTCGGTTTTCAGGCCCTGGATGTATCCCCGAATGTGCGGCGGGATGTCGAGGGGTCTACGTTTGCCGGACCGGTCTCGGTGCTCCTGAATGCGACGAAGCTCGGAATTCGAGTTGTCCAGTAAGGGGTGATTCGACCCTGCCGTCCCGGTTTCTCTTACGGCAGGTATTCTCGGCCAAGCCCCTCAAAAACCCCGGCCTTCCGGGACGGTCTCAATTCGGGAGATCGGAGACGTATGTCCCTTCAGACCGGGGTTTCCCTTCTTCGGGGGTCAAGACGATTGCCACAGAGTTTCTCCGATATCCCAATAGTAGAGTTACGAACCCTTCAACTTTTTTACAATCTGCGATTATGCACGCGACTGATGAGAGTCCTGTCCAACACCATTGTCTATCATCTGATAGGAATGCCGACCCAAGACCATTCAGGTACTGATAACGAGTCTGATTGTCGCCCTCAAAACGGGGCGGGCACCCCTCAACGCAAGAACTGTTTCAGCCGCATTCGCATCCGCATTGATCTCACTTCGCACCGGTGAGCAGGGGCGTTATGACTTCCGTCCAGACCAAGACGGTAGGCGTTGTGCGAGCGACAGTCAAACCCATAACATTGGATGGATGTAATGCGTTTGAGGTGCTACTGTCTTTGACGGCTCGGTTTATTGTGTGGTACGATTAGAAATCATTCATGTATCCGATATCAGCCTGAAGGGATAATACAGTCTTCGAGGGGATAGTGCGGCCTTCAAAGAAAAAGGGGGATCCAAATGAGGAACTGCTTCTTGAGAGCGTTACCCATCTTGTTCGTAGCCATTCTCTTCAGCGGCTGCGCCTCGGTCAGCCGACTCGACCAAATGACGCACCCGAAAGTTCGCGACCCGCTGAAAGAAACAGAGCGGTTGCTGAATGAAGCCCGTGCTACGGGAAAAGACAAGGAATGCCCGGCTTTGTTCCAAGAGGCGGCAAAGTTGCGCCGGGACGCCGAGGCCACCTATTGGTCGTACAGACCCGCTCAGGCCGCCAAGATGGCCGCGTCGGCTTTGGAGAAGGCCAGGGCGATTTGTCCGGTGGTTGCAAAAAAGGACTCCGACGGAGACGGCGTGA
>JBHIBA010000178.1:0-9415 GCA_046758845.1 Nitrospinota bacterium | reverse complement strand
CGAGAGTTCATCCGCCGCCATTTTCAGCTCCAAGGGCTTCATGATGTCAAGGCGGAGGAAATGGAATATCTCGGTTACCGTTGCGACAGTGCTACCCTTTCGGTCACGACGCCGCAGTCCTTTTCCATCCCCTGTGAGGGGCTTGGTCTCTCGGCCCTCACTCCCGATGGAGGAGTAGAGGCCCCCGTCGTTTATGCGGAAGAGGGAGCAAAGGAAGACTACGACGACCTCGCTCGGAGGGGCCATAGCTGCATAGGCCGGATCGTCCTGGCAGATGCGTTCAAGTCCTATCAGGCCGTTCCTCTGGCAGAGGAAAACTGGGCTGCCGGGTTCATCCTGGGGACGAGGCTTCAGGAAGAAGTCGCCCGTGTCGGAGTGACGAACCTTTTCGGCCTTCCCGGCCGAATCCCCGCTGTGGCTGTAACGTCCTCGCAGAGCCGAAGACTTCAAGCCTTAGCGAGTCAGCGGTCCGTTCGGGCGCAAATTGAGGTGAAGGGGCAGTATCGGGCCGATGAGTCGGAGGTCCTGGTGGGCCGTGTCCCGGGACCCCGAGCTCCGGAAGAGATCGTCTTTGTCGTCTCCCACTTCGACAGCCACGGCCTGGGCCCCCACGCTGCCGATAACGCCTCGGGAACGGGAGCCCTCCTGGACCTTGCCGGGTTCTTCTCCCGCGCCCCTCGTCGGCGAACCGTTTGCTTCTTGGGGCTTGCCGCCGAGGAGTTTGGTTTCCTGGGAGCCCGGTCTTATGTGTCCCGTCATCCGGAGGAAATGGCCCGGGCGAAGGCCGTCGTGAATCTGGACGGGATTATCTGCGCCGCGACCGGCCGATTGAACGCCCACGTGACCGAGGAAACCCGCGCCCTCGTTGAGCAGGTGGTTTCGGATTATGGAATCCCGGTAAGCGAATGGCACTGTCCTCCGAGGCCCTTTAGCGATCACATCGAATTCTATAAGGCAGGCGTCCCGGTCGCCTGGCTCTGTGAGCTTGACGATTTCTACCATACGGTCCTTGACCAGCCGGCGAATCTTGACCGAGCCCGTTTCGAGGCGAACCTAAAGGCTGTGGCGCGCATCATTTGGGGGCTGGCCGGGTGTTGATCTGAACGATACTCGACCGTTTGCCCGTTGGCGGTTCTTGCTAAGGTACGGGTTCACGCCCGGCAGCCACAGGGCGCGGATGTCAGGCCCGCGCACGGCGGCAATTTCCTCATCATGGGCAAGAAAAGGGGCGGGACCCAGAAGCCCCGCCCGACGAGCTGAATGCCAATTCGACCTCGAGTTAATCAATCCAGGTCCCGGTGAACGCCAATCCCGTTTCGCCGCTTAGCCTCACTTCTTCTTCGGCGGGATGTGGCGGACCTTGCGGACCGCCGGAAGCGGTTTCAGCGACCGTAGGTACGCGACGATGGCGTCCAGGTCCCCCGTCTTGATGTTCTTGTAATAGTTGTAGCCCATCGGAGGTAGCATCTTTTCCCCGCTGGCCCGCTGCCCGTTGGTGATGGCCACCTTGATCTGACGGTCCGTCCACTTGCCGATGCCCGTCGTCTTGTCGGGCGTGATGTTGGCCGAGAAGACCGTCCCCCAAGGACCGTAAAAGGGGAAGCCGCCCGAGCCGATCTTGCTCAGGTCTCGCCCCCTCTTGCCCATGGGCGTGTGGCACTCGAAGCAGTGGCCGATGCGGGCCAGATACTCGCCGTACTTGACCTTGCCGGCGCTCGGTGTGACTTCAGCCACGCTTTTCACCGGCGGGCCGTATGCCGGGGGCAGCGGAATCCGGTAGACGGACTTTAGGACCTTATTCCGAATCGGCTTGACCTGCCTCAAATAAGCCACGATGGCCTTGACGTCCCGGTCGGAGATGTGCCGGTAAAACTGGAAGGGCATGGGCGGGCCGATCGTGGCGCCGTCGGGGCGTTTGCCTTCTCGGATGGCCCGGATGATCTGCGCGTCCGTCCAGTTGCCAATTCCGGTTTCTTTGTCGGGGGTGATGTTGGGCGCATACGCGGTAAACGGTTTTTCGTCGAACTTGAACCCGCCCGCGAGCTCTTTGCTCATGATGGGACGGCCCCTGTCCTTCGGCGTGTGGCAGTTCCCGCACGCGACGATGCTCTTCATCAGATAGGCGCCCCGCTCCAGGAGGGTTTCCGCCTGGGCCGTTCCCCAAGAGACGAGAAACGCACCGGCGAGGGCAGCGACGGCATAGCAATACCTGATCCTTCTCATCTCGCAATCCTCCCTTGGTAGAAATTAAGGCGGCCTCTGCGGCCGTTACACCGATGATGTTCTTATTGTCCAACGGACGATACTGAGGGGAAGTACTCGGATCTATGATCTAGATCAGTAAATGAGGGGCTCTCTGTTCTTGGTGAGATGCGCCGTCTTTTACTGAAGAGCCCGGATGAATGGACTGTGAATTGGTGCTCCAACCTCTATCGGTCGAAGGGACCTTCCCGTTTGATTTATCTCATGGGCCAATGGGACCGGCCGAAGTAGTCCAATCCCGTCCGCCTGGCCACGGCGAGGCCCGCCCTGTTCGCCGCCTTGAGCAGCTCTTTCTCGTCCACCGTCTTGATCTGCCGATCCTCGTAGAGCACTTCTCCATCCACCATCATGAAGTCGACGGTGTCCCCGCTTGAGGACTGCACGATGTTGGAAATGACGTTGTGGTGGGGGATCCATTCCGGCCGCGTGATGTCAAGCATGATGAGGTCCGCCTTTTTCCCCTTCTCCAGCGAGCCGACGTCCTTTTCCATGTTCATGGCTCGGGCGCTGCCCAGGGTGGCCATTTCGAGGATGTGCTCCGGCGGGAACAGGGTCGCGTCCATCCGGACATCCCGGTGAGCCGTCACCGCGAACATGACGCGGAACATATCCACGAAGTTCGACTCGGGGGCCGTATCGCAGCCCAGGCCGTGCTTCATCCCCCTGGCGAACATCTCCGGGTGCTTTCCTTGGCTGATGCTTCCGTAGGCCCCCATGAAGCTTGCCGTCGGACAGTGAATGACGCCGACCTTGTACTCGTCGAGGAGTTCCAGCTCCTCGTCGCTGAGGTGGTTGGTGTGGTAGGTGATGAGATGGGGTCCGAGGGCCCCCGCCTCATGGTAGCGAATGACGGCCCGCTTGCCGTGGTGGATCTCTTTGTGGCGGTTGACGGAATCCGGGGCCGCCTGCATGTGGGTGCCGAACCCGACCCCGTGCTTCTTGCACAACTCCGTGGTCTCGGCCAGGAGGCTGCTCGAACTCATCCTCTCCGTGCGGCAGGAGAACCAGGCGGCGACGCGCCCGTTGGCCGTCCCGTTGTATTTCTTGACGAATGCCTCGCCGGCGGCGAGCCCCTCGCGCGTCTTCTCACGCATCTTGGGCGGCAGCGGGCGGCCGGTGGCGTGAATGTCGGTCACCGACCTTTTCAGATTTGCCCGCAGCCCCACTTCCGTCACGGCCTTGGCGGCCATGTGCATGTTGTAGCCGCCTGCTTCGTCGAAGCAGGTCGTCCCCGTCCGGATCAGCTCGAAGCAGCAGGCCATCGTTGAGAGGTACACCTCTTCCTCGGTGAGGGCGTCCTCCCACGGATAGAGGCGGTCGTAGAGCCAGGTGGGCAGGAAGACGCAGTCGGCGAGCCCCCGCGCGAGCTGCTGGGTCGAGTGCGTGTGGCCATTGATGAGACCCGGCATAACAAGACGGTCTCGAGCTCGAATCGTCCGTTTGACGTCATGGTAACTTTTCTTGAGTTCGCCACTTTTGCCGACTTCCAGAATTTTCCCCTTATGGATTGCTATCGCCCCATCCGTCACAATGTCGCGGTTTCGGTTCATCGTAACGATGTAGTCTACATCAAGAATTAGCGTATCAATCTTCGCATTTCTTCCGCGGTGGTTCGCCATAGTGAATAGACTCCTCAGGTACTCTTGTCATGCATGGTTAGGTATTATGAAGGCGCTTATCACATAACAGCCAAGAAGAGACCGTCCACCGATTCAAATGAGATGTCGAAGGTCAAAATGGGGGCGGCGAAGAAGACGGGAACGCTATTTTGGCGCATAAGGACGCTTAAGTGGAAAGCGCCGATCTCGTTGGCCACGTCGCCATTTCGGCCGATCCGATCGACCCTCCACCATCAGGCCGCCGGCCTGTCTCCGCCTCATGCAATAGCCCGCCTGGTTCCCTGGGATGAGAGTGACCGGCATCCCCTCCTGATGAAGTTCAATTCCCAGGCTGCAAGACGAGATACCCGCAGGAACGGCCAGATCTCGTCCACGAAGTCCCTTGCGACCTTTCCCTTCCGAAAGGCTGGACGCCCGGTATCCCCCGCCTCAACGGACGAAGATCTTTGGCAGGAACTGGTTCGTGTAGACATCCTCCACAGCAGGAACTACCGAGAGCTTCTTGAACTGGACCATCACGTCCCGGGTCTTCTTCATCTTCTCCGGGTCCATGTGCCCAAGGCCGTTCTTCGCGACTCCTTTGTCCACGAGGTGGTCTAGGGCAACTTGAAGGACCCCGCGCGCCAGCTTCTCGTCGGCCTCCACTACGTGTTTCTTGAAGATGCGGGCCGCGCCGTCCGGGTTCTTCCATGCCCATGCCCATCCTTCCATGGAGGCGTGGACGAACCGGCGGACGAGGTCCGCCTGATCCCGAATGATCTTGTCATTGGTCAGGAGGCCGTTGGAGTAAAGATCGATCCCCGAGTCGGCCCACTTGACCTGCACTAAAGATTTCCCGGCCGCCCGAGCCTTGGCCCGCGCAATGGGGACATCGGTGGCATAACCCCCGATGGCGTCCACCCTGCCAGCCAGGAGGCTCGGAAACTTGGCAGAGACGCTCATGGTCAGAAACTTTACAGCCCCCTGCTCGAGCCCATTGGCAGCGGCGAAGGCAGGGAAGATGACTGTGGTAGAGGCGGTCGCGGTGTTTCCGATGGTCTTTCCTCGGAGGTCTTTTGGGGTGCGGATACCCGAATCCGCCAGCGCGATAAACGTATACATGGACTTTGCGTGAATCATCGCGATCTGTTTCGTGCTTGTGCCCCGGGAGCGGGCGATGATCATCGTCCCCGCGTCGGCCATCCCAAACTGGGCGACTCCCACGCCCACCTTCTTGACGGTGTCACCGGAGCCGTACCCTCGTTTGATCGTAACGTCCAGGTTCCCCTTTTTGTAAAGCCCCAAGTCGATTGCGGAGAAGTAGGGAGCATGAACGCCGTAGAAGATCCAGTCCATGAGGACCGTGATGTTCTCCCCGCGGGCGAGGGGAGCCCGCACCAGCGAAGCCACTACGAGAAGAGCGAGAGCTACACCAGCTACCACCTGTCTCATCTCAAACTCCTTTCCGCGTCAGAGTCCCCTCACCTGCATCGATGAAGGTCTCTTCAGGGATTTCCTCGAGACACCACGTCCAACCCAAGGCCTTCTCTTGCCCCATCCGCCGTGCCCCAACCTGACTTCGCCCATACCGCAGCCCACGTATCTAAGCCTCAATCAGCCCTTAGATCATCGGCCAATGGGACCGGCCGAAGTAGTCCAATCCCGTCCGCCTGGCCACGGCGAGGCCCGCCCTGTTCGCCGCCTTGAGCAGCTCTTTCTCGTCCACCGTCTTGATCTGCCGATCCTCGTAGAGCACTTCTCCATCCACCATCATGAAGTCGACGGTGTCCCCGCTTGAGGACTGCACGATGTTGGAAATGACGTTGTGGTGGGGGATCCATTCCGGCCGCGTGATGTCAAGCATGATGAGGTCCGCCTTTTTCCCCTTCTCCAGCGAGCCGACGTCCTTTTCCATGTTCATGGCTCGGGCGCTGCCCAGGGTGGCCATTTCGAGGATGTGCTCCGGCGGGAACAGGGTCGCGTCCATCCGGACATCCCGGTGAGCCGTCACCGCGAACATGACGCGGAACATATCCACGAAGTTCGACTCGGGGGCCGTATCGCAGCCCAGGCCGTGCTTCATCCCCCTGGCGAACATCTCCGGGTGCTTTCCTTGGCTGATGCTTCCGTAGGCCCCCATGAAGCTTGCCGTCGGACAGTGAATGACGCCGACCTTGTACTCGTCGAGGAGTTCCAGCTCCTCGTCGCTGAGGTGGTTGGTGTGGTAGGTGATGAGATGGGGTCCGAGGGCCCCCGCCTCATGGTAGCGAATGACGGCCCGCTTGCCGTGGTGGATCTCTTTGTGGCGGTTGACGGAATCCGGGGCCGCCTGCATGTGGGTGCCGAACCCGACCCCGTGCTTCTTGCACAACTCCGTGGTCTCGGCCAGGAGGCTGCTCGAACTCATCCTCTCCGTGCGGCAGGAGAACCAGGCGGCGACGCGCCCGTTGGCCGTCCCGTTGTATTTCTTGACGAATGCCTCGCCGGCGGCGAGCCCCTCGCGCGTCTTCTCACGCATCTTGGGCGGCAGCGGGCGGCCGGTGGCGTGAATGTCGGTCACCGACCGCTTGAGATTCGCCCGCAGCCCCGCCTCCGTCACGGCCTTGGCGGCCATGTGCATGTTGTAGCCGCCCGGGTCGTCGAAGCAGGTCGTCCCCGTCCGGATCAGCTCGATGCAGCAGGCCATCGTTGAAAGGTACACCTCTTCCTCGGACAGGGCGTCCTCCCAGGGGTAGAGCCGGTCGTGAATCCAGGTGGGCAGGAAGACGCAGTCGGCGAGCCCACGCGCGAGCTGCTGGGTCGAGTGCATGTGGCCGTTGATAAGCCCGGGCATGACCAGCCGGTCCCTTGCCCGGATGTTCTTTTCCGCGTCGGGGTACTTCTTCCGAAGGTCCCTGCTCTTGCCGACGTCGACGATTTTCCCCTTGTTGACCGCGATGGCGCCGTCCTTCACGATCTCACGCTCGCGGTTCATCGTCACGATGTAGGCTGCGCCATGGATGAGCGTATCGATCTTCATGTTCCCGGGTACCTCCTCATGTGAGAAAACTTAAGTCAGAAAAAGGACCTGGAAGCTGTTAGCCCGCCGCTTCAGAAGGTTTACCGCCGCGGGACGACCCCCCTGGCGGCGAATGGTCCCGCGAAGCGACTTGTTTTTCCCAGGACGCATGCGACAGGATGAATCCCGCCAATCGGAAAAGCCTGAACTGAAAGATTAGGTCCCGTTCGTTCGGAAAGGTTAAATTGAAAGGTAGAATGCTGTCAACTGAAATAAGCCCGATCGTTCCAGGTTGCCGGGATTCTCACCGTGCTCTGTTTTCACAATCCTGCCAATGGGTCACTGAGACCGGAGTGGCGGGATGGGGGAATCAACAATGTGCAACACCCGCCCGGCGCGAGAAAAGACATGCCCTCGTTCTGTAACATTCACTGGCTTTGACCGATGTCGTTCCGTCCGGCTTTTAGGTTAGAATTGCCCCGTTTCACCTGAGCCCACCGGTGGCTCCCCCCAAGGAGAGCGACGCCTTGGGCATTGCCCGAAAGAGCATCGCAGCTTCCCTTCTCGCTGCAGGTCTGCTCGTCCTCTTGCCCTGCGCAGCCCCGAGAACCGTTCAAGCCCAGGGCACGCTCGCGGAAGCGAAACGTCTGGGCGCCAAAACAGATCGCCTCTACCGGGCCGGCCGGTACGCAGGGGCCGAGCCGCTCTATCGGCGCTCCTTGGCCATTTGGGAGAAAGCCCTGGGGCCCGAGCACCTAGATGTGGCCAGGGCCCTCAACAACCTGGCCGCCGTCTACGATGTCCAAGGCCGCTACGGGGAGGTCGAGGCCCTCCTCGGCCGCTCCCTGGCCATCCGGGAGAAAGTCCTGGGCCCCGAGCATCCCGACTTGGCGACAAGCCTCAACAATCTGGCCGCGCTCTACCATGCCCAGGCCCGGCACACGGAGGCCGGGCCGCTCTATCGGCGCTCCCTGGCCATCCGGGAGAAAGTCCTGGGCCCCGAGCATCTCCACGTGGCCGAGGCCCTCAACAACCTAGCCATGGTCTACTGGGATCAGCGTCGTTGGGGGGATGCCGGGGCGCTTCTGAGCCGCTCTTTGCTCATCCTTATGAAAGGGAAGCGGCCTGACCATGCGACCACAGTTCAGGTCATGGATAACCTGGCCGGTGTTTATGAGAGGCTTGGGAAGCGTGAGGAGACCGCTGCGCTCAGGGCGCGGGCAAAGGCGATGGGGGAGAGGCTGCGCAGCCGGCGGTGAAAAGGCCGGCTGCCTTTACGCAGCAATCCGAGCTGAAACGGACAGGGCACTTTTAGCGCCGAATCTTGCGCCTTTTTGCTTAGGGCGATATGGAACCCTCCGCAGAGACGGCCTGACCCGGCGCGGCTTTGCCCCCCCCGGACAATATCCCCAAAGCCGCCTTCAAGCGCGAAAATCAACTCTTCCTTGGATTATCAGGGACTCACCACCCCATGTGGTAGTAAAGATTAATCCGCTCGACGTTCTGGGCGAGCGACTGATTGTACCCCCCCCACTTCTCATACTTGGGCAGCTTGACCATCTCCCGGATCTTGTCGGGGTTCCGGGTTTTCTTCCGGGCTTCCTTGACCGCAGCCATCAGGTCTTCCAAGAACTCGCGAGTTTCTCTGACGGCCGAGGCGGGGCCAACAGGGATTCCGTGGCCAGGGATGATGCGGTCGAAGTCGAGCTTTTCGATTTCCCGAAGGGAGCGGATCCAATCCTTCGGGAAGTAATCGGGCAAGATCCGGTATGGCAATCTTCTCGGCGTCACAAGGTCCACGATGAAAAGAATCTTCTCTTCGGGCAGTCTCATGACGACGAGGCAGTCGCTGTGGTTCCGTCCGAAGTAAAGCAGTTCCAGGGTTTTCCCGCCCAGATTGAGGTCATAGCGTTCCTTGAACGTTTCGTCGGGCATGACCAGGGCAGGGTTGGGGTCTCGCTTGAAATGCTTGACGCAACCGGCGTGGCTGATGAACCGCGCCCCGGCCTCTTTGAAGACCCGGCCCCCCCGCACGTGGTCCCAGTGATTGTGGCTGTAAACCACATACTTGATCGGTTTGTCCGTGACCTTCCGGATTTCCTTCATCAGGATTGCGGCCGCCTTGGGGTTCATGGGGTCGGTGGCAATCACTCCCTCGTCCGTCACGACGAACATGTTGCGGTGGAAGGCAAACCGGAAGGAGTACACGCCGTCGGCGACCTTCGTCGTTTCGAAGAGCTTCATGCCGGGCGGAAGCTGCCCCGGAGCTCGGCCCGGGAGAAAGAGAGAAAACGTAACCAGGGTCAAGAAGACAAGAACTGAAACTACGCCTGTTCTGTTAAACCGCATCGAATCCCCCCTCACGTTAGAAATGGAAAATTCACTCCTACGACTTCTGAGCTACACCTCTTGCCATTCTACAATGTCAGAAGCTCAGAATTATTCCACGGGTTCGTCCACCTTACAAGACCGTCAGTAGTGGGTCAGTTTGCTGAATGACCTCTGCCTTCCTGCGTTGTAGCCGCGATTTGAGCACATTCGCTTCGCTCAGTGCAGG
>JBHIBA010000177.1:0-9500 GCA_046758845.1 Nitrospinota bacterium | reverse complement strand
CTTGATGGCCTGCTGGAGCATGGCGGTCATGACCAGCTTTTGACTCAGGGTCTGCACCTGGCCGAGCCGCGGTCCGGCTTCCATGGCTATCTCATGTGTCCTTTCCCTCAGCTTCCCAGTGAGAACCGTTCCCCCAGGTAGATGGCCCGCGCCTTCTTGCTTTCGGCGATCCTCTCGGGCGATCCGCTCTCTAGCACCTCGCCTTCATTGAGAATATAGGCCCGATCGACGATTTGCAGAGTTTCCCGGACGTTGTGGTCGGTGATGAGGACGCCGATCTTCCGGTTCTTGAGTTGAACCACCATGTTCTGGATGTCGCTGACGACGATGGGGTCGATCCCGGCGAAGGGCTCATCCAGAAGCATGAACAAGGGGGAGGTGGCCAATGCCCTGCAGATTTCCACCCTCCGCCGCTCGCCCCCCGAAAGGGCGTATCCCCGGCTTCGCCGCACGTGGTAGATGTTCAACTCCTCCATGAGCTGCCGGGCCCGTTTTCGGCGCGCGTTGCGCCCGTACCCTTGGGTCTCGAGGATCGCCAGGATGTTCTCCTCGACCGTCAGCTTCCGAAAGACCGAAGGCTCTTGGGGCAGGTAGCCGATGCCCATGCGCGCCCGCTTGTACATGGGAAGGGCGGAGATGTCGTCCCCGTTGAGGAGAATTTTCCCCTCATCGGGGCGCACCAGACCCACGATCATGTAGAAGGTGGTGGTCTTTCCCGCCCCGTTCGGCCCCAGAAGCCCGACAATCTCTCCCGGGCGGATCTCCAGATCGACCTCGTCGACGACCCGACGGTTGCGATACGACTTTATGAGCCCGCTAGTCTCGAGCCGCCCGCTCCACCTTGCGGGAGCCCCCTCCGTTTCGGGGAGATGGGGGCGCCGGGGCCTTGTCTCTATCGGACGCACCGCGGCCTTGATCGCGCTCTTTCTCCTTTGGGGGGTAGAGGACAACATCCACCCGCCGGTTCGAACTCCCTTCCACGATCAGCCGGTCGGTCTTCAGGAAGATATTCATCTGGTGACCGACGATGATGTTATCGTTTTCCCACGCCCTGGGGTTTCCGAGGAGAACGATTTTCTGTTCGATATCGTAATAGATGGCCTTCTCCGCGGTGGCGTACCTCCCCTCCTGGCTGATGTCCACCCGGCCGACGGCCTCGATGCGATCAATCCGCTGGGTCTTGGAATCCCGGTAGACCTCCAGGCGGTCGCTGTGGATGACAAGGTTGCCCCGCGTAGCCGTGACGTTTCCGACGAAGTGAACCCACAGGTTCTTGTTGTCGGCCACCATCCGGTCGGAGACGATGTGGATCGGCACCTGCGTTTTGGCGGCCTCTTTTTGGAGGAACCCCTCGCTGACGCTTGGAACCCGATCGGGCTTCTGGGCGAGCGCCGGCGCGCCCCCCACGGGGGCCAGCAAGGCCGCCAGGGCCAAGAGCACCGTCAGCCGCTTACTGGCCGCGAAGCGCCCTCTCATTTCCCCTCTCCCATGGCTGCCCAGGTCTGCAACGCGGTCGGCATCAGGTTGGCCGTCACCTGTTTCTGAAGCCACAGGCGTTCATCGTCAACCTTCACGCGCAACCCCCTGCCCGTGAGTCTGAAGTTCTTACCGGCCATGGCGACGGCCTCTTCGGTCACGATTTCCCGCCGCTCGTTATGCCAGACCAGCGACTCTGTTCGCAGGGTGTATCCTTCCTCAGAAACGATTTCCACGTTTCCCCGGATCCGGATGTCCTTCGTCTCGTTGTCCATCTCCCCGGCCTCGCCCGTTATGTGCATCGGTCTCCGGCCCTTGACATAAACTTTTACGCGCAGGTCTTCGAAGATAGTTTTGTTTTTCTTTCTGTACATCCTGGCCCACTCCGCCTTCAGCTCCCAGGCCTTGGCGCCCCCTTTGTCCTCGGTGAGGAAAACGTCCTTGATACGTAAATCTGCGTCAGTGCCCGAGAGTTCGAAGCGCTTGGGCATCAGCCGTTCCCGGGTGTTCGTGAGCAGGAAAAATGCGACGGTTGCGAGGACGGAGCCGATGAGCAGAAGAAGCCAAAATTTGAGGCTTTTGAGCGACGACATGATCAAGGGGCTCCCATTCCCCAATTTATGGCACAAAGCTTGTTAGGTGTAAAGAGCCAGCGGCCTCACGCACCTTTCAACTGCGCGCTGATCTCGTCCAGCAGCGCGGCGTGCCTGGGTCCCCGGGCCTCAAACAGGATGTCCCTGGCTTCCCGGCCTCTCATCTCCAGGCGAACGTCCAACCGGTCGGCCGGGGCCAAATGGCCGAGCTTCTCACCCCATTCGACAATCACGGCTCCCACCTCCCGGCCCGCGTGTGGACCCAGGATCTCGTCGAGACCCAGCTCGGAAACCTCCTCGACCGCGCTCATGCGGTAAAGGTCCACGTGGTAGACGCACACAGTTCCCCCGTACTCGTTCACGAGCGTGAAGGAGGGGCTCCGCACGCCCTTGGAATCCCCGCCGCGGACCCCCTCGACGATCCCCCGGGACAAGACCGTTTTCCCCGCCCCCAGCGTTCCTGTCAAGCAAAGGACGTCCCCGGTTTTCAGGTTTCGCCCGACCGCCCTCCCGAGGTCCGTGGTCTCCTCGGCATTTGCGGACCGGAAGGTCCAGGCCCTCACCTTCTCGTCTCGGCGCCGCGGGCCGTCTCCGGGCCCTTGGCCAGCAGCTCCCGTGCGGCCGGAAGACGGGCCGAGACGTCGGAGGCCACCATCCCCCGGCGGCCAACCTCTTGAGCGGCCAGGTCCCCCGCCAGGCCGTGCAGGTGAACGCCGGCGCGTAAGGCGTCCCCGGCGGAGAGCCCTTGGGCCAAAAGCGAACCGGCGGCGCCGGCCAGGACATCTCCCGTTCCGCCCGTCGCCAGGCCCGCGTTTCCGGTCGTGTTCACCCACACATCACCCTCGGGTGAGGCCAGGACCGTCCCCGCTCCTTTGAGGGCCAGGTGGACGCGCCGGTCCTGGGCGAAGGCCCGGGCCGTTTCAATGCGGTCCGCCTGCACGTCTTGCGCGGGGATTGCCAGAAGGCGCGAAAACTCCCCGGGATGAGGCGTCAGACAGAGCGGGATGGAAATCTCTCGCCACCCATTGAAGCCGCGTGCCAGGGCGTTCAATCCGTCGGCGTCCACCACCAGGGGCTTCGGGCAACGGGCCACCCATTCGTGAACGAAGGCGACCGTTTCTTCGTCCGTCGTCAGACCGGGACCCAGGACGACGGCGTCCATGGATGAAGCCGCTTCCAGGCCGCTGGAGAGCCCATCCTTCGAGAACGACCCCGAGACCGTGGCGGGCAAGGGGAGGGTCATGAGCTCGGGCGGGGCCGAGCCGAGCGCCGCCGCGTCGGCCGGGTAAGCCAACGTCACCAGCCCGGCTCCGGCCCGCAGGGCGGCTTCTGCGGCGAGGAAGGCGGCCCCCATTTTGCCGGTGGAGCCCGCCACCACCAGGACGTGGCCGAACAGTCCCTTGTGGGCATCGGCTGGGTAGGGTGGGAGGAGAGGAGCGACATCCAGGGATTCGAGAAGGAACGTCCGAACACCCTGGGCTTCGGCCGCCGCGCGGGGGATCCCGATATCGGCCACGAGCAGTTTCCCCGTCCACTGGGGACCGGGGAACAGGACGTGTCCCCTCTTAGGGAAGGAGAAAGTAACCGTGAGGTCGGCCCGAACGGCTTCCCCCAAAGGGCGTCCGGTGTCGGCGTGCAGTCCGGAAGGGATGTCGATGGCCGTAACGGGCGCGCCTGCGCTGGACAGGGCCGAGAGGGCCGCCTCGACGTGCCCGCGCGGCGCAAAGGAAAGACCGGTTCCGAACACGCCGTCCACCCACAGCTCCGCGCGCGCCCAATCGTCGGAGATTTTGCGAAGGGCCTCCTCGTCCGGTATGACCCTCAGGGGGATTTCCATCCGGCGGATCACGTCCAGGTGCACGCGGGCGTCCCCCCCAGTGGCCTCCGGGTCGAACAGGCAATAGACCGTAACGAGGGCGCCCGAGTTGTGGAGGTGGCGGGCGATGACGAAAGCGTCGCCCCCGTTGTTTCCCTTGCCCGCCAGGACGCCCACGCGCCGTCCACGCATCTCCCCGTAGCGCTCGCGCATGGCCCGGACGACGCAGATCCCCGCGTTCTCCATCAGGCAGACGCCCGGCAGGCCGAAGTGCTGGATGGCGCGACGGTCGATGCCGGCCATCTCCGTCGAGGTGACCAGGAGAGTGGGCATCAACCCGCTTCTCTTTCGCGCCCGGCGGCGGCCTTCTCCATCAGGGCCACCATGTCCCGGACGGCTTGTTGCATTCCGGAGGAAAGGGCGCGAGAGACGATGCTGTGGCCGATGTTCAGCTCGGAGATCTCATGAAGGGCGGCGATTCGGCCGACGTTCAGGTAGGTGAGGCCGTGGCCTGCGTGCACGCCCAGGCCTTCCTTTCTGGCCTGCTGGACTCCGGCACAGATGGCCTGAATCTCTTTGTCCAGGTCTTCGGCAGTCCTGGCTTCGGAGTAGGCGGCGGTGTTGATCTCGACGAAGTCGGCCCCGAGACGAGCGGCGGCGGAGATCTGCCCTGGCTGCGGGTCGATGAACAGACTCACCTGGAGGCCCGCTCCTTTCAGGGCCGGAATGTACTCCTGAATCCGGGTCTGCTGTCCGGCGACGTCCAGTCCCCCTTCCGTCGTGATCTCCTCGCGCTTTTCCGGGACGAGGGTGGCCTGGTCCGGGTGCACGTCCAGCGCGAAGCGGAGCATCTCCTCCACGGCGGCCATCTCCAAGTTCAGCTTGCCCCGAACGGTCTGCCGGAGAAGGCGCACGTCCCGATCCTGGATGTGCCGGCGATCCTCCCGCAGGTGGACGGTGATCCCGATGGCCCCGCCCAGTTCCGCCTGAACGGCCGCCCAGACGGGGTCGGGCTCCACCGTGCGGCGCGCTTGCCGCACCGTCGCCACATGATCAACGTTGACGCAGAGCTGGGCCATAGGAAGGGAAAAGGTTCTGGGTTCCCGAGAGGCCCCCGGCCCAAGCCGGACGGGGAAGACTCTGAATTTCTAAAAGAGTCCGGAGCGGCTCGCCGGCCCGACGTTTGCCCGAAGAAGGGAAACGGCCTACGCCGGCTGTTCGCTGGGGGGAACGGGCGGCAGTTTTCCGGGAACGGGGGACCCTGAAGGGGCCTCGGAATCCTCCTTGGATTCCTGATCCTTTCCTTTTTTCTTGGCCTCGGGCTTGATGGCCGCCGGTCTTAACTTCTCTCCCCGGATGAGCATGTCCACCTCGTTCCCGTCGATGGTCTCTCGGTCCATCAATGCCTCTGTGATGGCTTCGAGCTTGTCGCGGTGTTCCTGGACGATCCGCTCCGCCCGCCCGTAGTTGTCCATCACGATCCGCTTGATCTCTTCGTCGATGGCCTCGGCGGTTTTCTCACTGTAGTCCTTGTGGCGCTGGATCTCCCGTCCCAGGAAGATCGTCTCATCTTCCTTGCCGAAGGACAGCGGGCCCAGCCGCTCGCTCATGCCCCACTCGCACACCATCTTGCGGGCCTGGTGGGTGGCGCGTTCGATGTCGTTGGCCGCCCCCTGGCTCTCCTGGTTCAAGATGACCTGCTCCGCTGCACGGCCCCCCATGAGAACGGCAATCTCGCCGAGCAGAAACTCCTTGTCCCGGTTGTATCGGTCCTCTACCGGCAGGGCATGGGTCAGACCCAGGGCGAGTCCGCGAGGGATGATGGTCACTTTGTGGACGGGATCGCTGCCGGAAATCAGCTTGGAGACGAGGGCATGGCCGGCTTCGTGGACGGCGGTCACGCGTTTTTCCTCTTCGCTGATGACCATGCTCCGCCGTTCCTTGCCCATCATGACCTTGTCCTTGGCGTATTCCAGGTCGATCATCTCGACCAATTTCTTGCTCTGCCCCGCCGCGTAAAGCGCAGCCTCGTTGACCAGGTTGGCCAGGTCGGCTCCGGAGAAGCCCGGGGTTCCACGGGCCAGGACCACCAATTCCAGGTTATCGGCCATGGGGATGTTCTTGGTGTGCACTTTGAGGATGCCCAGGCGCCCCTTGATGTCGGGGCGGGGGACGACGACCCGCCGGTCAAACCGTCCGGGGCGAAGCAGCGCCGGGTCCAGGACGTCGGGCCGGTTGGTGGCTGCGACGAGGATCACCCCTTCGTTGCTTTCAAAACCGTCCATCTCGACCAGGAGCTGGTTGAGGGTCTGCTCCCGCTCGTCGTGGCCGCCGCCGAGACCCGCGCCCCTGTGGCGGCCGACCGCGTCAATCTCGTCGATGAAGATGATGCAGGGGGCGTGCTTCTTCCCCTGCTCGAACAGGTCGCGCACGCGCGATGCGCCGACGCCCACGAACATCTCCACAAAGTCCGAACCGCTGATGCTGTAAAACGGCACGTCGGCCTCTCCGGCAATAGCTCGGGCCATGAGGGTCTTGCCGGTCCCCGGCGGGCCCATCAGGAGAACGCCCTTGGGGATTTTACCCCCCAGGTTTTGGAACTTCTGGGGGTCTTTGAGAAACTCGATGATCTCCTGAAGCTCCTCCTTGGCCTCATCGACGCCGGCCACGTCCTCGAAGGTAACCCGCTTCTTCTGGTCCGACATCAGGCGCGCCCGGCTTTTGCCGAAGGAGAGGGCTTTGGTGCCCCCCGTCTGCATTTGCCGCATGAAGAAGATCCACACGCCCAGCAAGAGCAGCATGGGCAGCCAGGACAACAGGACGTTGGTGTACCAGGACCCCTGGTCGGGGGGCTCCACCCGGATGTTGACGTTCTTCTTCCTCAGTAGGGGAATCAGTTCGGGGTCTTTCGGCACGAACGTGCGGAAGTTCCGGCCGTCGACGTAACGGCCTCGAACGTTCTCTCCCTGCATAACGACTTGCAGGACGCGCCCCTCATCAACCGCCCGGACGAACTCGCTGAACTCGATTTCACTCTCGCTGGTGTGCGGGCGGAAGAGCTGGAAGATAGCGATCATGATGAGGCCGATCACCAGCCACAAGGCCAAGTTGCGGTAGAACTGGTTCAAACCCCCGTTCTCCTTGGCTCCGGCTTTGGAAGACCTACACGCGTCGTGCCTCGGCCCTTCCTCTCGCCGCGGAAGTAACGCTCGTGAATACCCTCGCTGATGATACTCTAGTGTAAGAGCTTACAACATACTAGCTTAGGGTCCAGACATCGGCTTTTCAACTCCTAATTTCCCTTTAACCCCAATCTTAACCCTCAATCAACCGCCGAAAGCCCGTCCTCTCGTGCGGGCGTCGACCGATGGTTTCGACATCCACAGAAGAGCAAACAGCGTGCCAGGGAGGGCCGAGGAATACAATGGGTTGCTTTCTCAGAGCTTTTCGCCCGAACGGCCTCGAGACGAACGGGATTCTTGTGTCGAATGAGACAAATGAGTGTCTCACTGAGACAGTTAAGACAGCGGAAGGACTATCCGCCGCCCATGATTCCCTCGGCTCTCTGAACTCTTCTTATACCGGGCGGTGCGTTTGCGAGCGAAGCGGTCGGGCGCAGCCCCTCAAGGACTTACAGGGGCACGGCCAGCAGGCGCAAGACCCGCTGTGTCCCCGGCCGAGTTCTAAACCCATCGTCAATCCGATGGCCGATGACCCAGGCCACCCGCCCGTCCTCGGTGACCAGGAGCGGAACCCCGTCCCGAAGGCGTCTCGGCACGCGGGAGTCCACGAAAAAGTCCTGGATCTTTTTCGTCCCGCCGAGCCCCAGGGGGCAAAACCGATCGCCGGGTCTGCGCGACCTGACCCAAAGGGAGCCTCCGGTGCGCTCGAAATCCAGGTGCGCCTCCAGGTTTGACGCCGGTGGGGAGCCGCACTCCTGTTGAGGGGACACAGTGGTCTCCAGGCAAATGCCCCAGGGCGCAAGCTCCGTGGAACCCGGCACCCGAAGTTTCAACAAGGCGGCTGAGGCCTCGGGCGGTTCCGTCGGAAGAAAGTAAAGGGTTTCTCTTTCGCGAATCGCAACGACAGCCCCGGGAAGGGTGAATCTTTTCTCCCCGCTCCACCTCTCAAGATGAGCCAGCAGGGATTCAACGTGCTCGAACGTGGTCTCCTCGCCGGCCAGCTCCCTGAGCACACGGTGAATCACCCGCCTCCTGAGGGCGAGGGGAAGCTCCAAGAGACGGGGAATCGAAATGCCCGGCCCCTCTTCGGCCGAACGGGTTTTCACCGTTTCGAGGGCGTCAGACACCACGCCTTCGATCCATTCCTCTTCTGCGCGAAGGATTTCGGCCGTCCGGACGAGTCGGCCGCGGATGCCCGGGACGTAAGCGGCGAGGTCGGGGAGCAGGGCGCGCCGAATCCGGTTTCTAAGATATCGGTCGGACTCGTTGCTTGAGTCCTGACGGTAGGCGATTCTTTCCTCGCGCAGGAACCGAAGGACCTCTTCTCTTGGGGTCTCGATCAACGGGCGGATGACGGTGGCGTCGCCGACGCCGGCCGGCCGGGAAGGGGGGATGCCCGCGAGGCCCGCGCGCCCGGTCCCTCGCAGGAGGTTGAGCAAAAGGGTCTCGGCCTGGTCGTCCGCCGTGTGTCCCAGCGCCAGCCGGTGGGCGTCCCTCTCCCGGATTTCTTCCTGGAAGACCTCGTATCGCAATTTCCGGGCCCGCATCTGGACGGATTGACCGGGCTCCTCCGACCACCGCTGGGGTTCGATTCTCCGGATGGCGCATTCGATGCCCATCGATTCGCAGAGGGCTCCCACCCAGGCGGCGTCCCGGTCGGCCTCTTCCCCGCGAAGACCGTGATGGACGTGGATCGCGACGAGATTTACCTCATCCCCGTAGCACCGCCTCAGGCCGTGCAGGAGAGAGACCGAATCCGGCCCTCCGGACACGCCGACGAGGATCTTCTCACCGGGATGCGTGAGCCCGTACTTTTCGACGGTTCGCCGGATGGACGCGAGAAGGCGATCCACGGTTGGCTTCCTTTAGGGGCAGCGACGGCAACGGGCGCCGAAGGGCGCGGCGTCTGTCCAGCAAGGGATAAAGAGGAGAGCGTGGTGGCGGTGCAGGGATTCGAACCCCGGACTCTGCGGATATGAGCCGCATGCTCTAACCAGCTGAGCTACACCGCCGCGGACGGTACCGGACGGCCGCGCCCTAGGGGAGGCGCTTGGGCCGGAAAAGGGCCAGTGCGAACATCGCGGCCAGTAAGAACAGGAGGAGCTTATAGTTGATGTTCTCTACCCTGATGCCGGCTGCCACACAGATGTAGGTGACGACGACGAGGATGCCCGCTTCGATCTCGCGCCTCATGTGCCCCCGTGCACCCCGACCCGCTAGCGAACGATTGAACCAGCCGAATCGATCAGGAACAATGCAATGCTGACAAACGTGTCATTATACGTCGGGAAGGGTCTAAGTCAAGGAAACGCGGCCCTTGGCAGTGGGTCAGCTTGCTGGATGACCCGTGCCTTTCTCCAGTGTAGCCGCGATTTGTGCGAGGGTAAACCACCCACGCTCAAATAGCGGCCCGGCGCGCCCCGAACCCCCACG
>JBHIBA010000176.1:0-9515 GCA_046758845.1 Nitrospinota bacterium | reverse complement strand
ATGGTGGGGCGTAGTGGATTTGAACCACTGACTTCTGCCGTGTGAGGACAGCGCTCTGCCGCTGAGCTAACGCCCCATAGAGGAGATTGAATCAGCGATTTTCAAGATACGGTCACGCCCCGCCCTTGTCAACGTCTCCCGATACGGAAGCGTCTTCGCCCCCCATGGCGCCCCACGACCTTGCCACCCAAACCGTGAGGGCCAACGCCGCCGCAACGGCCAGCAGAGAGAACGGAAACGCCAGAACGCCGCTGATGGGATGTTCGCCCGCTCGGGCGCCCAGCCACCGGTCGGCCGTGTCAAAGAGAAGGAACGCCGTCACGGCCCACGCCCCCAGGCAGAGAATCAAAGAGGCCGCGCGCCGCATCCAAACGGCCGCTGCCGGGCGAGGGGTTCGGGCCATCGGGCTCAAAGCGGTTTGCGTCCCGCAAACCCCGCGTTCAACTCGTGCCAGCCCCCGATCTTCTCTTCGCCCGGATGCCAGCAGAGATAGACCAGGCGGTCGGCCCTGCGGTGGGGGAAGTCGCAAAGCCCCCGTTGCAGGTCTTTCATCTCCACACCGAGGGCATGAATCTTGCCGACGAGGCCCTTCATCCGCAAAACGCTCGCCACATAGGGGACGCCCTGGGGACTGCCGCCGCTCAGCTTGGCTTTGGCCGCCGCCCGCCGGATATCAGGGGCCAGTCTGCGCTGGTAGGGAATTTCATCCTGGACCCCCCGAAGAAACTCCCGCAACTGCGGCAGGAGGGCGTTGGCCCCCTCGACAGTGAACACCCTCGTCTTTTCCGTTCTCCGCATGGTCCTCGCTCCGTATGAGTGCAAGGAGAGGCCTGAAAAACACCGGCCAATCTCCGCTACTTCTATTTTAGAATACAATTTGTACGTGCGCGCAGCCCCGACGGCGAGACCCCGCACCGGTCCTGCGCAAACCTTGACTGAGGAGAGCCCTTGAAAGCCCTCGCCGGCATCCGCGTCCTGGATTTCAGCCGGGTACTCGTCGGTCCCTACTGCACGATGATCCTGGCGGACCTCGGGGCCGAAGTCATCAAGGTCGAACTCCCGGGCCGAGGAGATTTCGCCCGGCAGAACGCCCCGATGGTTCAAGGGCAGAGTTCCTATTTTCTCAGCATCAACCGGGGAAAGAAGGGCCTCACACTCGACCTGAAAAGGCCCGAAGGACGAGCCATTGCACAGCGCCTGGCGGACAAGTGCGACGTCCTCGTCGAAAACTTCCGGCCGGGTGTGATGGAACGGCTCGGCCTGGGGCCGGAAACGCTTCGCCAAAAAAACCCGCGCCTCATCTACGCATCTGTCACCGGTTTCGGCCAGAGCGGTCCCTACGCCCAGCGCCCGGCCTACGACATGATCGTCCAGGCGATGGGCGGGCTCGTCAGCATAACCGGCATGCCCGGCGGGCCGCCCGTCCGGGCCGGCTACTCCATCGGCGACCTGGGGGCATCGGTCTTCAGCGCCGTGGGCATCCTGGCGGCCCTGTTCGAGCGGGAGAGAAGCGGCCTCGGGCAGAGGCTGGACGTGAGCATGCTGGACGCCCAGGTCGCCCTGTGTGAGAACGCCATCGCGCGCTACTTTGCCACCGGAGTGACGCCCGGGCCCCTGGGGTCTCGCCACCCCATCTCCGCCCCCTTCCAGGTCTTTTCCACCCGGGACGGTCACATCGTCCTGGCCATCGTCCAGGACGAGGAGTGGAGCCGGTTTTGCCGGGAGCTGAACTTGGAGGATCTGGCCCGGGACGAGCGCTTCCACACCAAAGAGGGCCGCTCCCAGAATCATTCCGCCCTGGAGCCGAAGTTGATCGAACTGTTCCGCAGCCGCACGACCGCCGAATGGCTCGAGGTTCTCACGGCCATCGAGATTCCCTGTGGGCCGGTCCTGGCTATCGATCAGGTGGTCTCCGACCCCCAGGTGCGCCACCGGGAGATGATCGTCGAGCGGCCTCAGGCCGGGCTTGGCCCCCATCCCTTTGTCAACTCGCCCATCCGCCTCGACCGCACGCCGGCGGGCATCGAGCGCGGGGCCCCCGCCCTCGGCGAGCACACGGAAGAAGTCCTCCGGGAACTCCTGGGGATGAAGGAGGATGAGATCAAGGGGCTGAGAGAGAGCGGCGTCCTGTGAGGCGCGCACTTTCTCTGAGAGCGCGCCCTACTCGAATTTCACGTTCAGGAGGATCTCAAAACAGTCGAGGTCCCCCACCACCTTGCCGCCCTCAACGACGGGAAGCTCCTTCACGTCGTGACAAACGGCCAGGCGAAGGGCCTCCTCGATGTCGTCCTCCGGACTCACCGAGAGGGGGGGCTGCATGATGTCCGAAGCCTTCTGGGCCGTCAGGTAAGGGACGACTGTCAGGGTCTCGCGGGACAGGTATTTGGCCCCCGCAACGCGCAGCAGGTCCCGGATGTTGATGATGCCCACCAGTTCTTCTCGATCATTCACGACAAAGACCGACCGGGTCCTGAAATCTCGGGCAACCTTTTGGATCACCGCAGAAATGGAGTCGTCTTTCCGAACCAGGTCGACCCCCGTCGTCACGGTTTTGTAGACTTCCTTGACCTTCATGTCAGCCTTCCATCTCCTGCGGATACAGGCCGGTGAGCCACTTCAACAGGAGGGGCACGACGAACGTCGTCGCCAGGCACATGATCGCCGCAGCCGCGAACAACTCCTTTGAAAGAATCCCGGCCTTCTGTCCGATGAGAGAGACGATCAGCCCCACTTCGCCCCGCGGAATCATGCCGACGCCGATGAGCGTGCCCTTGCGGAAGCTCACCTTGCAGAGGGCCCCTCCGGCAATCGACCCAAGCCACTTGGTCAGCATCGCCACGCCGATCAGAAGGGCCGTGAACCCCAGCACCTGGTAGAGCAAACCCAGATGGACCTGCGCCCCCGTGACCACGAAGAACACCGGCGCCAGGAACACGTAAATGGGCCGGATCTGCTCCATGATCTCCAGATGCCCTTTGGTTTCGGCCAGGATCATCCCGATGAGAAACGCCCCCACGATGGTCGCCAGCCCCGAGGCGTGAGCCAGGTAGGAGAACAGGAACAAGATCCCGAGAACGAAAGCCAGCGTGGTCCGGTCGCCGCCGTATCTCTTGATGGGATTGATGAGCTTGGGAACGATCCACCAGAAGGCCGGGAAGACGACGACCAGGAAGACGACGACCTTGATGATCGCCCAGGGCAGCGAGGCCTCTCCCCCGACGCCGGTGGCGGCCAGGACCACCGTCAAGATCAGAAGGCCCAGGACGTCGTCGATCACGGCGGCGGCGAGGATGGTCTGCGAGACTGCGCTGTGGACCTTGCCCATCTCCATGAAGACCCGGGCGGTGATGGCCACGCTGGTGGCGGTCAGGACCGTCCCGAGAAACAAAGAGGCCGGCGCCCCGACCCCATACGCGGCCCCGAGGGCGTAACCCCCCAGGAAGGGCAGAACCACGCCGCTGGCCGCGACGAGCAACGCCACCCTGCCGACCGCCTTGATGTGTTCGAACTTGGTCTCCAGCCCCACCAGGAAGATCATGAAGATGACGCCGATCTCGGCCATCACCTCCAGCAAGTGGGATTCGGGGATCCAACCGAGGACGGAGCCGCCCAGAACAATGCCGATGGTGAGCTCCCCCAGGACCGACGACAGCTTGAGCGCCCGCATGATTTCCGCCGCGGCAAGGGCGCCCAGCAGAATCACGGTGATCTGAAGAACCCAATCGGTCATCGAATCCCTCCGCCCATCGGCAAATCGAGATCAACCGGACGCGGCGCCTTAAAACCGTTTTCAAAAAAAATCCACCCGATGGTGACGGAACGACCCACCGGGTGGTTGAACCAGATTCCGCGCAGACAAGAACCCAATCCCGATCCTTCTCACACCCTCAGTGGCAATAGTTGATCCCCCCGGCAATCGTCACCGCCCAGGGATGTTTCCCCACGTTCGGGATGACCGCGCTCACCGAGAGCTGCTCTGCGTCCAGCACCCAAACTTCCCCCGACCTGCTGGTCGCCAAAAACACGAACCGCTCGTCGGGCGTCGTCGAGGCGGTCTCGGGAGACAACCCCACGGGGATGTCCTTCAGGACGGTTTTGGCTTTCAAGTCAAGGACCCGCACTTTGTTCTTCGACCGGCTGAGGACGAAGGCCAGACGGCCCCCGAGGGCCGGGTTGACGCCCGTCACGCCCTCGAGGCTGGGCAGAACGGCCGTCACCCCTTGCGAGGCGGTGTCGATGACCGAAACGGTCCGGTCGCCCAGGTTGGGGACCACCATGCGCCGGCCGTCCGGGGTGGAATAAGCCCGCCAGGGAAGGTTCCCCACCCGGACATACTTGACCACGCGGGCCGCCGCCGCGTCGATGACCGCCACCTCGCCCCCGTCGGCGTGGGCAGCGTAGCCGAACCGCCCGTCGGGAGTCAGCGTAACGTTGATGATTCCGTTGATTTTCCGGCCCTGCTGGAGCTTCGCCAGCTTCACGGGATTGGCGGCCTCCAGAGAGGCCACAATTTTCTGCGCCTCGATGTCGACGACGCTCACCCGGTCGGAGCCCAGGTTGGCCACAAAGGCCCGCCGGCCGTCCCTGGAGAAAGTGATGTTGTGCGGCCTCGCAAATCCCGCCAGGCGAGCGACCTCCCGGCGCGCCCGGGCGTCCACGACGGAAACGGTCCCGTCCTCAAAGTTGCCCACCAGAACCAACCGCCCGTCCGGAGAGACGGCCAAGTGCTCGGGGCTCTTGCCCAAGTGGAGGGTCGCAACGGTGCGGAAGTCAGAAACCCGGGTGACCGTCAACGTATCGTCGCTTTGTCCCGTGGTGTAGACCCATCGGCCGTCGGGGCTGATGGCCACCATGTGCGGGGACCTTCCCACGGGGAAACGGCCGACGACCTTTCGCGCGGCGATATCGATAACGGCGACGTCGTTCGAATCCCGGTTGGCCACGAAGGCCAAGCCGGAGACATCGGCTTTCCCCGAATAAAGGCCGTCGGCCTGGGCCACCGGACCGCCCCAGAAAATCGCTCCGAGGACGAAGGCCACCCACAACAAGGACAACCTCATCATCCGGCCATGCAGGGTTGTTTTGTCTTCCATCACGTTGCACCTCCTGTTCAAGGGCTCACGGCCAAGCCGACCCAGGACCGCCGGTGACTCGGATGAGCAGATGTCCCCCCCGCCATTTCGGATACTGCCCAGAATCCTAAAGAGCGACGCAAAGATGTGTCAACAAGGATTTCGGGTTATCCCCTCACCCGTTCACCAGGCGGACGACTGTCCGGCCCGGAAGGAAGTCGATGACGTTGATGCCCCCGTAATCCTGCTCGATGCTGAAGACGCGATCCAGCGGAACGCCCAAGGCATGGCAAAGAAGCACGCGGTTGGGCCCCGCGTGGGCCACGATGGCCACGGCCTCCCCGTGGTGGCCCCCGACGACCCCCAAAACGGCCGGGACCACACGGGCGGAAAGCTCGGCCACGCTCTCGCCGCCCGGAGGCCGGTAGTTGACGATGTCGGCCAGCCGGGACTCCCGCATCCCGGGAAAGCGCAGGTCCACTTCCTTTGCCGAAAGTCCCTGCCACTCTCCCAGGTGAATTTCCCGGATCTGCGGGAGTTCTTTTCTCCTTCCATCCAGGCCGAGCCGCTCGGTCAGGATGGCGGCCCCCCGGACGGTCCGGCGGAGGTCGCTCGAATAAACGTACCGGACGCCCGACCCGGCCAGGAACTCCGCCGCGCGCTCCATGTGGGCGACGCCGTTCGGCGTGATGTCTACGTCCATCTGGCCGTTGAAGATCTCCAGGCCGTGGTTCTCGACCTCGCCGTGGCGGATCATGATGATTCGCGTCGTGGAAGCGTCAATCGGTGTCAGGTTCATGATGCGCCAACCTCTCGTGGGACGTTCACTACCCGGACGGCCGCCTTTGGGTTTCACCCTCGATGAGCCCGCCGGTCTCGGCGGACCTTCTGTCACCTGCTGACCCCCGTCATTCTTCCGGAGGGCCTTTTACGGCGACGCCGATGTCATAGATGCCCGCGGCGCGGCAGATCCCCATGATGCGGATGACCAGCCCGTAGGGAAGCCGCCGGTCCGCCCGGATGAGGACCGTCCGCTCGGGCAGCCCCCGCGTTCCCTCCATCTCGGCTTCCAGACCGGCCAGGGTGACTTGTTTTCCATTCAGCGTGATCCGGCCCTGCCCGCCCACTTCGATCAGGAGCTGGCGGGTCGGCTCTCCGGTCACCGTCCCCGTCTTCGCCTCCGGCAGGCGGATGTCCATCCTGCGGCTGAAATCGATGAAGGCGGTGGAAACCATGAAGAAGATGAGGAGCAAGAACACCACGTCGATGAGGGCGGTCAGCGAGAGGCTGTAGTCTTCTTCGGGCCGGGTGTCAAACCGCATGCTCGCCCGCCCCCCCAGAAGCGCCGGCGGAAGAGACGTCCAGGGGGGCCCTCTCCTCGACGGTCAGATGCTCGGAGGCCGGTGAGTCCTCATCGGAAATCCGGTCCCGGCTCACCCCCTCCAGGATCTCCAGGCTGATGTGCTCCATTTCGTAGACATACCGGTCGACCTTGGATCTGAAATAGTGGTACGCGGCCAGAGCGGGGATGCCGACGATGAGACCCGCGGCGGTCGTCAGCAGGGCCTCGGAGATCCCGCTGGCCACCAGGCCGGGGTTGCCCGTGCCGCCCTGGGAGATCACGTGGAAGGCCTTGATCATCCCGACGACCGTTCCCAACAGCCCCAGCATGGGCGCCAGATTGGCCACCACCCCCAGTATGCGCAGGTTCGCCGTGAGGAGAGAGGCTTCGTGCTGCCCCGCCGCCTCGATGGCGCGCTCCATGTCCGCCAGGGAGATGTTGTGGCGCAAAAGCCCGGCCCGCAGGACCCGCGCGATGGAGATGTCATGGACTTTGCAGAGCTGCAAGGCCTTGTCGATCTCGCGGCGCATCCAGTGCCGCCGGATGCCCGAGATGAAACCCTGGTGGAGGATGCGTTTTCTCCGCAGGCTGACCGACCTCTCCAGGAAAACTCCCAGCGCCAGAATCGAGCAGAGAATGATGGGGTACATCACGAGTCCGCCGCGCCGCACGAGGACCCAGACTTTCCCCGGAAGGTTGTCCATCTCAAGCCCCAGAACCTGAGAGCGGACCGCGTCCAGACCGGCGCCCTGAGCTTCGGGCGCGAGAGCCCAGATGAGACAGGCCCCCGCTCCCGCGGCCAACAACCACAAGGGCGGCGCGCAAGCCCGTATCCGCTTCACCCGCTGACGACGTCTTGAAGACTCCATCCTCTCCTCGACACCCGGCTTCTTTCCGCGAAACCCTAAAGACCGCCCGGACAATGGGGCGAATCCCGCTCCGTGCGACTCAACCTCGAACGAACTCCATCCGGAGCGGACGTGAACTCATCGATGATATCGCAAACCCCGTGGCCGCTCCCTTCTAACCTCATGGCATCCATGCCGAAGACCTCGGCGAAGACCTCGGCCGTCTCCTGCGCGACCCCATCGAGCGTTGCGGCCTCTTCCCCCCTGTCCAACAACTGCTGAAGAGACGTGACGCTCTCGGCCTCGAAGCCGCAAGGCCGGATGAGACCGAAGTAGGAGAGGTCCGCGGAAACGTTGAAGGCGAATCCGTGAAGGGTCACCCACTTCCGGACGCCCACGCCGATGGCCAGAATCTTTTTCCCGCCGACCCATACCCCGGTGGCCCCCGGTATCCTCTCGGCGCGCAGGCCCCGCCGGGCCAGGAGGCGGATGAACACCTCCTCCAGGTCGCGCAGGTAGCGGTGAACGTCGCGGCCGCGCTCTCGCAGGTCCAGGATCGGATAGCCCACGAGCTGTCCCGGCCCATGATACGTGACGTCCCCCCCGCGGCCGATCCGGTGAACGCGGATGCCCCGGGTGCGCAGAGTCTCCTCCGACGCCAGGACGTTGGCCCAGTTGCCGCCCCGCCCGATGGTCAAGACCGGCGGATGCTCCAGGAGGAGGAGGACGTCGAGGATCCGCCGCGCGATCCGCTCCGCCCGCAGCCGCTCCTGAAGCCCTACAGCCGGCTCGTACTCGACCCGCCCGAGCATCTCCCACAAAAAGGGCCGGGCGCCCGCGCGCTGCGCCATCAGATCTTCACCCCCGAGGGAATGACAGAGTTCTTGGGGACGACGACGATCCCGTCCCGGACGGCGTACCCTTCTCCGTCCTCATCGGGCCGGTCCTCCGCTCCGCGAATCTCGACCCGGTCGCCGATCCGGACGTTCAGGTCCAAGATGGCCCGCTCGATGTGACAGTTGCTTCCGATCTCCCCTGGGCTTTCATAAGAATCGCGCCCCATGACAACCGAGCGGAGGATCTGCGTGCCCTCCTTCACGAGGCTTCGGATGCCCAGGATGGAACTTTGGACCTCGACTCGCTCCAAGGTGCACCCGTCGGCGATGAAGGAGTTCACCGCCCGGCAGTCCAGGAGGCGGGAAGGCGGTAGGTAGCGCTGGCGGGTGAAGATAGGCCATCCGCCTTCATAAAAACGGAACGGGGGGGCCCCGCCGAGCAGTCGGAGGCTGGCGTCGTAAAAAGCCCCGATGGCTCCGATGTCCTCCCAATAGCCGTTGAAGAGATAACCCATCACGCGAAGGCGCGGCAGGGCCTTGGGGATGACCTCCCTGCCGAAGTCCAGCTCCGAAGTGCCCGCCAGGACATTTTCCAGGGCCTCGCGGCGAAACACGTAAACCCCCATCGAGCCCAGGTAGGCCCGAGAGGAGTCCTGGATGCCGCTTGCGGCCAGGGTTTCTTCACTCACGCGGAGGCCGTCGAGGACCGCCGGGTCCGAAGGCTTCTCGTAAAACCCCGTGATGCGTCCGTCGGGCGCCATCTGCAAAATTCCGAACTGTCCCGCCACCTCCCGGGAGACGGGATAAATGGAGAGGGTCATGTCGGCCCCTGTCCGCTCGTGGTAGCCGACCAGATCCCGGTAATCCATCCGGTAGAGGTGGTCGCCCGAGAGGATGAGGTAGGAATCGTACGGCGGGTCCAGGAAGCGGTGGAGGTGCTTGCGAATGGCGTCGGCCGTCCCCTTATACCACTCCTGGCTCTCCTCGGTCTGCTCGGCCGCCAGGATCTCGACGAACCCCGGGGAGAACAGGTCAAACCGGTAGGTGCGGGCGATGTGCCGGTTCAGGGAGGCCGACTGGAACTGCGTCAGGACAAAGACGTCGCAGTACCCTGAGTTCAGACAGTTGCTGATGGGGATGTCGACGAGACGATACTTCCCCCCGAAAGGCACGGCGGGCTTGCTTCGGGGTTTGGTGAGGGGATACAGGCGCTCGCCGCGCCCCCCGCCCATGATGATGACCAGGACGTTCGCCATAACGGGTACAGGTTAATCCACAAGCTTGGGGCCGTCCAGGGAACCAAGGGGGGAGTTTCGGCATCCGGGCGACGGACCCAGGAATTTCACACAACCGTCATCTGGGCGGTGTAGCGGGGGGGGGTGACCCACCCCCCGACCCCCCGGAGGTCCCATGTCGG
>JBHIBA010000175.1:0-9524 GCA_046758845.1 Nitrospinota bacterium | reverse complement strand
CAAGAGGTCACGGACCCCAAGAGGTCGCGGACCCCAAGAGGTCACGGACCCCAAGCCGCCAGTGGCGGCCTGCGTACCTGAGGCGGTGTAGGGGCCGGTCCCCGTATCGGCCCGATCCAGAAATTCCCACATGGACGGGCGCGTACGGAGACGCGCCCCTACATGGTCCCCATCAGTGATGCCCGTTCCGTAGGGGCAGGGCCAGCGTATTTCGCCAAAGAGGGCTTCTAATGCCAGCGGGGCTGAGGGTCACCGACCCGCGCCCGCGCTACACACTGGCGAACAAGGCGTCACGGACCCCAAGCTGCCAGTGGCACGCGGCGGCCTTGCCTCGGGGGCCCGCATGGGACCCCCCTATCACGGCGTGGCGCAGGGTCAACCAGCTCTGGGCCCTCCGCTACAATCGGCGGACATCCGGCCGACAGGCCAGTTTTTGGGCGATAGGGTGCGGCCCTGCAGGGCCGCACCCTATCGCGAAAAGAAAGTTTTGCGGGGGGGTGCGGGGGGGCGCCTTACAAAAAGCCCCCCCCGCATCAAACAACGGTCAGTTTTCACAGAGGGGCGAGCGGTCAGGAAAGGTAGTCTTCCAGCCTCAGGCGGGCCATGACCTCGGGGGGGATCTGCGCGCGCGGTGAGAAAGCCTCCAGCGTCGGTTTGGCGGTGGCGTCGATCCCGACCTTGTCCACCAACCCCTCCGTAAGGGCCGATGGGTCCAGGGAGGAGCCCGGAGCGTCCGGAATCACGAACGTATCCCGGCTCCACTGGCAACGCGTCGCCATCGCCCAGAGCACCCGTGAGAGGTCGCTCACATCGATGTCTTCGTCCACGACGATGACCTGCTTGAGGTAAAGCTCCGCGCCCAAGGCCGCCAGGATCGCGGTTTTCGGCTGTCCCGGGTAACGCTTCTTGATGGACACGACGAGGCTGAAAGGGGCGGCGATCCGTAGGGCGACCGTCGAGGGCGCCGCCGCCCGGATGGCCTTCTCTACATTCGCCTCCATGGGGACGGTCGGCAGAACGAGGTGCTCGCGGTGGGCGCCCCCGAGGATGTCCTGGTAGATGGCGTTCCGCCGGTGCGTGATGGCCTTGATGCGGACCACCTGTCGTTCCCGGGGCTTGGTAGCGTAGCCGTGAAACTCCGCGAAAGAGCCTTCCACCTGCCGGGTGTAGGGCTCGATCTCTCCTTCCAGGATGATCTCCGCGCGGGCCGGGACCTTCAGGTCCACCGTCCGGGCGGGAGCCATTTCCAGGGGCCGCTTCATGAGGCCGCCGATGACGCCCAGCTCGTCCACCTGGTAAGGGCCGATGTAGAGCGCCCCCAGCGCCCAGGCGGGATGGTTGCCCAGGGAGATGGCGATGGGCAGGGCCTCGCCCCGCTCCTCCGTGCGGCTGTAGATTTCGTGAAGGTGTTTGCCCACGGTCATGAAGACGCCGAAGCGGTTGCGGTCCTTGAGCATCATCCGGTTGAAGCTCAGGTTGTATTCGCCGCTGTCGGGGTCCTTCGCAAACACGATCCCTGCGGTCAGGTAGGGCGCGGCGTCAGTGTCGTGGTAACGCATGAGAGGCAGGCGGTTCAGGTCCACCGCGTCGTTCTCGATCACCACCTCCTGGACGGGGGCTGAGTGCGCATCTTCTGGAGGAATCGGGTGTTCCACCGCCTCCCGGTACCGGTCCAGAAGCTCCTTCGAGGGGATGCCCAGGCCCGCGGCAATGCGGGAGCGCGAGGCGAAGCAGTTCACCACAACCGGAAAATCCGCCCCTTGGACTTTTTCGAAGAACAGGACGGGAACGCGGTGTTCGGCCTCGAGTTTTGCGACGAGGGCGGTCATCTCGAAGTCGCGCGCGATCTCCCGCTTCACCCGGATCAGCTCTCCCTTATCCCGGGCTTGGATCTCCTGCAAAAAACCTCTCAGGTCTTCCGCCATCGTTTTCTGCCTTCTTACCAACAGCAGCGCTTGATCGTTGACGTGTCGTTCTTCGTGCGGGACATCGACCCGCACGAAGAATCTCGCCGCAGATCGCTTGAATTGCGAGACCCTTCGCGAGAGTCGCTGACTCTCGCTCAGGGTGACATGAGTGCCAATCCGTTTAGCGCTCCTCTTAGAATCTCCCCCCGCGTACCGGGCGCAAAGAGCCGCATTTCGGTTTATCAATCCCCTTCATCCTACCAAAACGGGCGGGGAAAGAACGAGAGGACTGGAGTTGACCTCAATCGGTAATATCTACCCGGCATCTCGCCCGTGGAATGACCTTCTGAACCCTTTACCGGTGCGGCGTGTCTAAAGGGATAGGACGTGGAGCCCTGGAGAGGACGAACAGTAAAAAGCGGCGGGCTCGGGCGTGGCCGCGAAGGTGCCGACATCGGCCATCGACTCCGCCCCCGAAGAGCGAAGTTACGGAGGAAACCCCATGTCGAGCGTTGAGAGAATTAGATCGAACGAATTTGAGCGAGAAGTCCTGAGCGCAGAGGCGCCCGTACTCGTCGACTTTTATGCCGATTGGTGCGGATCCTGCCGGGCCATGGCCCCCGCAGTGGAAGCCCTGGCTGAGAAAGCCGACGGGCGGTATCAGGTGGTGAAGGTCAACGTGGATGAAGACCCCGACCTCGCCGTCCGTTACGAGATCCGCAGCATTCCCACCTTCTTGATCTTCAAGGACGGAGAGATTGTGTCCCATCACGTGGGCATGGTCTCGGCCAAAAGGCTCGCCTCGGCCCTCCTTGACGCGGACGCATTCGCCGCTAAGTGAACCCTACTCTGTGGGAGCCGACTCAGGGCGGCCCCCGCCGAGCAGAAGCGACTCCAAAGGATTCAGGTCGCGAAAGATGTGGTCGGGCCGGACGTCTCCGGGTTCTCCCGAACCGTGACGGTCCACCCAGACGCAGTCGAAACCCAGCCGCTTGGCCGGCCGGGCGTCGTGCTCCAGCGAGGCCGCCACGTGGAGAACCCGGTCCACCGACGTTCCGCAAACCTCCAGCATCCGCCGCCAGTGGGCGGGCGCCGGTTTGAAGGAGCGGACCTGTTCGGCGGTGATGACGGCGTCGAAGCGTACGCGCAGGACCTTCACGGACTGGGCGATGAGGTCTTCGTCTATGTTGGAAAGGATGGCGAGGCGGTAGCGCTCGCCAAGTCGGGAGAGGGTTTTCCGGACGTCGGGGAAAGGCTGCCAGGTGGGAAGCGTCCGGACGAGGACCGAGGCCTCGTCACGAGTCAGGGAAATTCCCGTGGCTTTCAAAAGCCGCTCGACGCTGATGCGGAGGACCTCCCGATAGGGCCGGTACCCTTCCGCTTCCACGGCGAGTTCGGTCGTGATGTATCGGGCCGGAAGCGTTGCGGGGTCAACCCCCGGTTTTTTCTCAAGGACCAGTTTCTCCAGCGACGCCCGGATCCCCGCTTCCCAATCGATCAGCGTGCCGTAGCAATCGAACGTCAACCAGTCGTAGCCCATCCTCTTTTCCTGGAATACGTTTTTGGAAGGCCGGCCGAGCGAGAGGCGTGTGCGGCGTCACCGGCCTTTGACCCGTCCGTTCTCTACTCCATTGGGCCTCACAGGAACCGGCTCTCGGGGCGGAGCAGGCGGGAATGCCGACTGACGACGGAGCGGAAGAAGGCCGTGCTTCTGGATGGCCTGATGGAGGATCTCAGCGACGCGTCCGTTTCCTTCCGCGTTCAGATGAAATGGATCCCTGGGCAAAAACAGTCCCGCTTTGTCGGGGAATTTCGAAAATTCGGCCGCCACGTCGACGACCGGGATGCCCACCTTTCGTCCGACCTCTTCTAGCTTATCAAAGACGAGCCGATAGGCTTTCAGGTAGGCGGCGGGAACGTCCCTCTCGAAGATGGGAATTTTCCCGAAAAGCCCTTTTACACCGGAGGCTCGGAGGACTCGGGCAATCTCTTCCAGGGATTTCTGATACTGGCCAAGGATGAACTCTGCAGTCATGGGGACCTCCCGGACCGCCGGCGACTCGGGTTCCTTGCGACCTTTCGGGGCAATCCGAACCCACTTTTCGTAGAGTATCAAATAGAAGAGGCTCCGGTTCCGAAGGAATCCGTCAATCCTTTGGGGCCAGGTTGGATGGTACTCCGGGCGCGTCCTCATCGTTATTTTAAATGCGTCGTTGAGCCCTGTGTAAATAATCACTAATGGGGGAAATTGGCGTCCTCTTTTGAATGAAACATCGCGTCCGAACAAGACCTCCCGGACCCATTTGGCGATGAGTTTGGCATAAGCTCCATCTTCTCCGTAGTTCTTTACTGTCAGAGAAAGGTTCGGATATCGGGCGTGGAGCAGACCCTGAAGCCTACCCGGGTAGCTGAAAGGCCCTCTGGCGAGTCCCGCTCCCTTGGTCGTTGAGCCTCCGAATGCAAGAATCCGGAGGGGTTCACCGGTCTCCCCCGGAGAAGTCTCCAGATATGCAAGGACTCCCCTTCCGTAGGCCAAGACGGTGGAAGGGATTCCGTACAGCAGGGCCCAAAGATTTCCGTCCCTGGAATAGCGGTAGATGCGGACGCCCCCTTCCAGGAGGAAAAAGAAAAGGCCGACGATGGCCACAGAGAAAGCCAGATGTCTGATGCGACGCTTCAACCCGTGAATTCCCGTACCAAAATGGGTCTATCCAAAAGGGGGGACCGCACCCGAACGAGGATATGGGCACTCCTGTTCGCCACGGGCCATTCAATCTGTCCGGCCGGACCGGGTCCGCCTAGCTGCAGTTCTGGGGACGAGGGGGCCTGGCCTCGAAGATCCGAAAGCGATGTACGTGGCCAACCAGCCCGCCCACGCGGATGGAGCGACTCACAACCGTGGGGGATACGCTCATCGATCCTGTTCCGGGGATCATCGGGGCATTTGCAATCGAGAGGTGACCTTCTTGGCCAACGCGTCATCCCGCCTTCATGCGGTCGCGCTCCCCCGTGATTGGTCTTCTTGTAGGACCTCTTCCAGGACGCTCCGCTGCGGGAACAGGCCGAAAATCCCGCCCGTGTGGACGAAGAGGATCGTCTCGCCCAGGTCCGCCGGGGCCTTCCCTTCGTCGATCAGATTGTCGAGCGCGTGGAAGGTCTTTCCCGTATAGACGGGGTCGAGAAGCATTCCCTCCTCGCGAGCCAGTCCGGCGATGAGAGACATCTCCTTCGGCGTGTTCAGACCGTATCCGAGCCCGACGTAACCTTCAATGATGCGGATCTCTTCGCGAGGAATGCGGACGGGGAAACCCAGCTCTGTCGCGGCCTTCTCGAAGATGGCGTCCACGTACTGAATGAAGTACTCCCCGTCCCGCTGGACGTTGACTCCGTAAGCCCGCACGGCGAAGCCGTAGAGGGCGATTCCCATGAGGATCCCCGCGAATGTGCCCCCCGATCCCACCGGGCAGAGGATGGAGTCGAAGGAGAGCCCAAGGGCTTGCGTCTGTGCCTTCAGCTCCCCGATCATCTCCACGTAACCCATCGCCCCCAGGGCGTTGCTCCCGCCTTCGGGGATCACGTAGGGCTTGCGGCCCCGGGCCCGGAGGTCGTTCGATACCCTGGCCAGGACTTCGTCCCGCCGCTCGTACTCCTCGGCGTTCACGTACGCCACCTCCGCCCCGACGAGGCGGTCCAAGAGGTAATTGCCCTCCAGGGCGTCGGCCGGATTCCCTCGCAGGACGAGGACGCTCTCGAGCCCCAGCCGTCTGCCCAAGATGGCCGTCGTTCGGGCGTGGTTGGACTGGAGACCCCCGCACGTGACCAGCGTATCGGCCCCCTCATCCATCGCGGCGCGGAGCAGGTATTCCAGCTTTCGGATCTTGTTCCCGCCGGCTCCGGCTTCCGTGAGGTCGTCCCGCTTGATCCAGATCTCCCGGCCCCTTCGGGCGCTGTAACGCTCGAGGCGCTCGAGCCGTGTGGGGAGGACAGCGAGGTTTACCTTCGGGGGGAGAACAAATCTCATGGGTTTCGGGGACTTCGCGGCTCGCGGCGGAAAATTCTCCGGGTCAGTCGGAGGCAATGGCCTTCCGGGAACTCAGTGTCCGGCCGCAGCCGGAATGTGCCCCCCTTCGATGCGGACCTTTCGCGTGCAAGGGGGCGTGTTTCGGCTCTTGGCGGTTCGGAGGACACCGTCGATGAGGACGCAAGCCACGGACGGGGTGTCGCCCGCCTTCAGCGCGGCCAGGGCGTCCTTTCCGGTCGAGCCCCACGGAGCGTCCATGATCACCAGGTCGGCGGGCTTTCCGGCGGCGACGATCCCCACGTCCATCTTATGAATCCGGGCGGTGTTTCCGGTGGCCGTGCAAAGGGCCGCCTCCGGCGAAAGGTCGGTGAAGGCGGCCATGACAGAGAGGGTCCGCAAGACGCCGTAGGGAATTACCCCCGTGCCCGACGGCATGTCGTTGCCCACGATGACGCGCTCCGTCACCCCTTGGGCCAGGAAGAGCTCGGTGGCCTCGACGGCCCGTTTCATGTTCCCGCACTGGACGAGTTCGAGCGCCGCGTTGGACTCTTTGGCCACCCTCTCGATCTGATCGAGGGGCAGGCCGGTGGGACCGCCGTTCAGATGGCAGGCCACGTTCGGGCCGATGGCCAGGATCATGTCTGCATCCACGACCATGCTTCCCGGAATGGAGCCGCCTCCGGTGTGGCAGAGCACGCGCATCCCGTTGGCCCTCGCCCAGGCGAGGAGCGGGCGAACTTGTTCCGGTTCGCGTATGGAGCCCAGCCCCACTTCGCCGACCAGCTCGACCCCAGCCTCGGCCATCTCAGCGAAATCGGCCTCCTTCAGCCCCGGCTCCAGCATGATGGCCCCCGCCATCACCTTCACTCCGCCGGGCCGCAGGACCTTGAAGCTCTTGGCGGCCAGGATGGCCATGGCCTTGGCGCCCTGTCCGTCGCGGGGGCGGCCGGGGGTGTGGACCTCACCCGCCGTGATCATGGATGTGATCCCGCACTGCATGCAGCTTTCGATCCAGTTCAGGGTTAGCTGCCGCGGGGTGAAATCGCCCTGGGTGGTGTGGACGTGGGAGTCGATCAGCCCCGGGGTGACGGTCATCCCGCCCGCGTCGATGGTCTGCTCGACCTCGCCCGCGCAGTCGGCCTCGCCCCCAATTGCGGCGACCTCCCCGTCCTCAATCCGAATGGCATCGCCCTTGAGGATCGGGTTCTTGAGATCGCCCGAAACGATGGCCCCGATGTTGTTGATCAAGACCGAACCGGACACGCCTTACACCCTTTTCCCGTTGTCACCCTGAGCGAGAGTCCCCGACTCGCGCGAAGGGTCTCACAGATGCAGGGGATTCCTCGCCCCGCTCTGAATGACAAATCGATTCTACTGCGCCTTTCTTGGTAACTCCGTCCGCCCTCTGGAAACGCCTGCCATCCTAGCAAAACCCCCGCGAGGCGGCAACGTGCGGCCCCTGCTGGGGCAGCACCTCTTTCGCAGGAATTTTCGTCCAATGGCCTAGTCCCATTTCTCACGAAGGTACCGATCCGGATGATGTCTGCTCGGAAGACGCGCTATATTCGCGTAGGGGCGCACGGCCGTGCGCCCCTACAGGTGCCGGGCGAGAGTCGGTGACTCCCGTGCCGGCCTTGTTATTTGAGCGGAGGCTTCAGCGCTTTTGCGCCCGCCATCCTTGACACCCCGCAAGGGATTTCGCACCATGCCCCAGAGGAGGTGTTGGGTGAAGGCAAAGTCCGGGATTCAGCCCAAGCGCATCCGCGCGGACCTGGTCAAGTTCGCCCGTATCGGGGCCACGCCCGAGGGGGGCGTCCAGAGGCTCTCCTTTTCTCAACAAGAAATAGCGGCCCGCCAACTTGCCCTTCACCTGATGCAGGCGGCGGGCCTCTCCGTCCGGATGGACGGCATCGGGAACCTCTTCGGCCGCATCGAGGGGGAAAACCCGACTCAGCCCCCTATCTGGGTGGGGTCTCACATCGACACGGTCCCCTCCGGGGGCAAGTTCGACGGCAGCGTGGGGGTGGTGGTGGCCTTGGAGGTCGCGCGGGCGCTGCGCGAGGAGCCCGAGCCCCTCCCCCGCCCGGTGGAGACCGTCGTATTCGTCTCGGAAGAATCCAGCCGGTTCGGCCTAGCCACCATCGGTAGCGGCGTCGCCGCTGGGGTTCTGCGGCCCGAAGAGTTCCTGGAGCTGAAAGACGCGGAGGGCTACCGGTTGGGGGACCTGCTGGCCTGTCAGGGGTTCGACACCGAGACCGTCGCCTCCGCGCGTCTTTCGCCGGGGACTCTCAGGGCGTTTTTTGAAGTACACATCGAGCAGGGGAGGGTGCTCGAAACCGAGGGCGTCCCCATCGGCATCGCCACGGCCATCGCCAACTCCACGCGCCTTCGCGTGCGGTTTCTGGGACGGGCCGACCATTCAGGGGCCACCCCCATGAACCTTAGAAGAGACGCCCTGGTGGCGGCCGCTCACCTGACCGGTTACATAGAAGACCTTTGCCGGGAGACCGACCCGCCCGTCGTGGGGACTGTCGGAGTCCTGAAAATCCACCCCGGCGCCATGAACGTCATTCCCGGAACGGCTGAGATGGGGATCGATATCCGAAGCACGTCGGGGCCGGCCAAAGAGGCGGTGGCGGAGAAGGTGGAAAAACGAGCTCGGGAGATCGCCGAGGAACGGGAACTCGGGGTGGAGATCGAGCTTCTCGGGCGCGGCGTCCCGGCGGTGATGGGGCCGGAGATGGTTCGGCTTCTGGAGGACGTCTGCCGGTCCGAAGGCCATCCGTATCGGCTCTTGCCCTGCGGGGCCGGGCACGACGCGATGCAAATCGCCCGGATCGCCGAGACCGGCCTGGTCCTCATCCCCTGCCGGGAGGGGATCAGCCACAATCCGGCCGAGTGGACCGAGCTGGGGGACATCGTTTGGGGGGCGGAGGTCGTCCTGGAGGCCGTCCGCCGCCTCGCGAGGGAAGAAAGATGACGGGCGACGCCCGCTGCATCCTCACGGCGGAGGACACCCAACGGGCCTTGGACCGCATGGCGGCGGAGATCGTCGAGCGGAACCGGGGCGCCCGCAACCTGGGCCTGGTGGGCATCCGGACGCGCGGCGAGTTCCTGGCGAAGCGCCTTCAACGATCCATCGAATCCCATGCGGACGCGGGCTCCGGAGGGGGGACGGTCCCGACCGGGGTGCTCGACGCGACGATTTACCGGGACGATTATGACCCCCTGCGGGCCTCTGTTCAGATCCGCAAGACGGAGATCCCGTTCGACGTGGACGGGGTTCACGTGGTCCTTGTGGACGACGTTCTGTGGACGGGCCGGACGGCGCGGGCGGCGATGACGGGGGTGATGAGCTTCGGGCGGCCGAGCCGGATCAGCCTGGCCGTTCTGGTGGACCGGGAAGGCCGGGAGCTGCCCATCAGCGCCGATTTCTGCGGCAAGGAGGTCTCCACCGCCCCGGACGAGCGGGTGAAGGTTCTGTTGCGGGAAACGGACGAGCGAGACGAGGTTTTGGTGATCCGGACTTGAGGGACCTGCAAGAAGCTGAGGGGGGCTTCTTGAAAGACGCCCCCCTCAGACTCCCCCTTAGAACT
>JBHIBA010000174.1:0-9552 GCA_046758845.1 Nitrospinota bacterium | reverse complement strand
CCGACGATGGCAACGAACTCTTCCCGCTTCACTGTGAGGCTTACCTCGTCGAGGGCGAGGAGAGCGTTCCATTTGCCAGTGCCGTAAATTTTCTTGAGACGCTCGATCTGGATGAATGCGTTACTCATGTTCGAGGTCCGGCGAACAACGACTCTACTTATGCGAAACGGGTCCGAACGGACGGAACCACTCTGACATGAAGTCCAGTTTGACCGACTCGGCAGCGGAAACGCAAGTAGGGGGAAGACGCCATTCACCCCCCTGAAACTCTAGAGAGACGCCCAGATTGCGGCATGGGTGATGAGCAGCAAACGTTTCACGGCGGAACAGGTCATCAAAAAGGAGGAAGCCCGGCTGAAGAAGCTGATGGCGGACCACGTTGAGCCGCGGGTTGTCCACCGAGCGATTCTGATATACTGCTACCATCGATTCAGCCGTGAATGCAGAGCGAACGAGCCTTCTCCCGCTTTCCAGGGACTGAAGGGGTTGCTTATCCCATGGGCGGGCGATTTCTCTTTACCCCACGCCGTAGCCGCGATTTGAGCGCAACGGAAATCGCGGCCTATGCACCCGCCCCGATCTCCGCTGTGGGCTGCGCCCGCGGGGTCTGCGACCCCTCGCTCAGATCGGGGCTACGACGTGACACGAATTTTCGCAACCAAGCACGAGGGCCTTGACGCTTCGAGCTGAAGGGTTTTCCACCCTTGGAGAGCCTAGACAGCGAAGGGAACTTTGCCGGGAATGCAAATGGACGTCCTATCGGGTTGAGGGAGCAACATAGCAGGAGAAGGAGGGGCGAGATGGTCCGGTTGCATGAATTCAAAGGGGTGCGATGGCTTTTTCTGCTGGTCTTCGCGGGTCTGGGGCTGATGCTCTTGCGCGAGGCATGGGTCTCCACCTCCATGGCGGCGGAAGTTCCGCCGGGAATGGTCGATACCTCCCGGTATAAGAAGCCGCCCCCCTGGACGGTGGCTCGGGCGGGCCTCGGGGACCTCAACGCGTGGATGGTCATGTTCAGCGCCCACTACGAATATGGCATCAAGGAGAAATACAAAAACCTTTTCAAGGACTATTTCGTGACGGCAGCCAATTTCAATCCCATGAAGCAGATCAGCGACGTAGAGAGCCTTCTTGCCCGCAAGATCGACCTCCTCTTCATCGACCCCGCCACGGAGGGCGCACTGGTTGGCGTGGTGGAAAAGGCCATGGACATGGGCATCCCCGTCGTCCTCGGGTCGACGCGCGTACAGACTGACAAGTTCGTGACGTGGGTCACGCGAAACAACGAGCAGGCCGGCGTCCTGTATGCCCGTTGGATGGTCAAAAAGCTCAAGGGAAAGGGAAACGTGATCGTCCTGATGGGATTCGCGGGATCCAGCTACGCCGAGGATGTGCTCCGGGGCGTGCGAAAGGTGCTCCGCGCAAATAAGGAAATCAAAGAAGTCGGTCTTTGCAACTGCAACTGGTCCCCGGTCAAGGCCAAAAAGGCGGTCGAGGCCTTCTTGCAGCGCACCCCGAGAATTGACGGGATCATCAGCGATGGGGGACAGATGGCCCTGGGCGCCCTGGAGGCCTTCCTCGACGCCGGAAAACCCATGCCGCCCGTCACCGCCGATGAGTGGAACGGCTGGTTGGGAGCGGCCAAGAAGCACAAAGTGGATTTCTTGGCCGTCTCGGCCGGCCAACCCATGAGCCTGTATGCTGTGGACCTGGCCGTCAAAATCTTCAGGGGTGAACCGGTTCCCAAGGTCGTCGAGTACCCCATCGTCACATTCGGCAAAGAGGATATCGACAAGTACTACCGCGCGGACCTGAGCGATCAGTACTGGGGGATCCACCTTCTCCCGCCTGACTGGATCCAGAAGCTATACGGGAAAAGGAAACCGTAAGGGGATGAAGTCCTATCTACCGGGCCGATATCTGTATAGGGATTCCAGCAAGGTCCGCGTTCATTAGAAATAGAGCCTAAGGTGATGAGGTGTTCCATCTAGCGCGCTTTTGCCCCCCTCGCCTTCCTGGTACTGCCTGCGGATCCGCTCCAAGGAAGGGCCCCGGCGGCTCCCGCCCGCCTCACATCTACAAGCGAGGCGACAAAGCGCCGGCCGACGATCACAGCCGCCTCCGCCTGAAAAAGGGACAGGGCAGTGAAAGCGCTCCGGTGGCACGGCCCTAAGGACGTCCGGCTCGACGAGGTTCCCAAGCCGTCTCCGGCGCCTGGAGAGGTGGTGGTCGCCGTGGCCGCTTGCGGGATCTGCGGCTCCGACCTTCACGAATATCTCCACGGTCCGGTGTACATCCCGAAAGCTCCCCACCCGCTGACGGGCGCGCTCCCTCCGGTCACTCTGGGTCACGAGTTTTGCGGGCGCGTTGTGGAAGTGGGGCCAGAGGTCGAAGCCGTCAAGAAGGGCGAGCGCGTGGTCGTCAACCCTTGTCTCCTGTGTCTGGAGTGCGCCTGGTGTCGGCGGGGGCAACTCAATTACTGCGCCAAGCTGGGCAGCCTGGGGCTCTCTCGCGACGGCGCCTTCGCCCCGTTGGTGAGCGTCCCGGCCTACGGGTGTCATGCGCTTCCCCCAGAGGTCGATGACCATCAGGCCGCCGTGGTCGAGCCGCTGGCCGTTGCGATCCACGCCTGCCAAAAGGCCCGCCTGACGGGCGGAGAGAGAGTGGCCGTCATCGGCGCGGGCGCCATCGGCCTCCTTGTGCTTCAGGTGCTCAAGGCCAAGGGCGCAGGCTGGGTCGCGGTGGTCGAACCGCGGGAGGGTTGCCGACGCCTCGCGTGCGACCTCGGCGCCGACGCGGCGATCGACCCGAAGGCGGAGGACCCCGTCCGGTCCGTCGCGCGCCTGACCGGGGGGGAGCGCGTGGCGGTTGCGCTCGAGTGCGTCGGAAGCCCGGCGGCGTTCGCCACCGCTTTCCGGGTGGCGGGGAAAGGCGGACGCGTCGTCATGGTGGGTCTGCTCCCCCAGCCGGTGCAGACGAACCTGCTCGGGCTCCTCGCCCACGAAAAGGAGATCATCGGCAGCTCGGCCTACGTGAACGAATTCTCCGAGGCCATCGGCCTTCTGGCCCGGGGGTCCGTTCGGATCGATCCCCTCGTCACGGCCCGCATTGCGCTAAAGGACGCGCTGACCCGGGGCCTGGAGGCGCTCCTGCGTCGGGAGGAGGGGCACGTGAAGATACTGGTGGTCCCAACCGGTCCGGGAGAGCCCCATGGATTTTGAGTTGAACGAAGAGCAGCGCTCCCTGCAGGCCCTTTGCCGGGATTTTGCCCGGAAGGAGATCCTCCCACACCGGGATGAGTGGAACGCCAGCGGCCGCTTCCCTCTTGAGGTGTTCCAGAGGATGGCCCAGCTCGGGCTGATGGGCCTGCTGGTCCCCGAGGAGTACGGGGGCGCCGGCGTAGGGGCCGTGGCCTTCGTGGCTGCCATGGAGGAGATGGCCAAGGCGGACCAGTCGGTGGCCGCGACTTGGAACGCACACCTGACGATTGGATCGTTGCCGCTCCTGCACTTCGGAAATGAGGAGCAGAAACGCCGCTGGCTCGGCCCCCTCGCGCGCGGCGAGCGCCTCGGCGCCTTCGGCCTCACGGAGCCCGAGGCGGGGTCGGACGCCCGGGCGATCAAGACCACGGCCAAATGGGAGAAGGACTCCTGGGTAATCAACGGGACGAAGATGTTCACTTCCAACGCCGGGACCGAGATCAGCCTCGGGGTCGTTCTCCTGGCCGTGAGCGGGAAGCGGCCCGACGGGTCCAAGGAGTACTCCGCCTTCATGATTCCCCGAGGCACTCGGGGATTTCGTCTCGGGCGGAGCATCGCCAAGATCGGCTGGCACGCGGTGGACACGCGCGAGTTGGTCTTCGAGGATTGCCGGGTCCCGGCGGACCACCTGATTGGGGAGCGGGGCGTAGGGCTTCGCCAGTTCATGCAGGCCCTGGCCATTGGGCGGATCAGCGTCGCCGCGCTCTCCCTCGGGCTCGCCCAGGCCTGCCTTGAGGTCTCGCTGGAGTATGCGAAGCAGCGGGTGCAGTTCGGCCAGCCGATCAGCCGGTTTCAGGCCATCCAGTTCAAGCTGGCGGACATGGCGACCGCGGTGGAGAACGCCCGCCTGATCACGTATAAGGCCGCCTGGCTCCACGACCGCGGGGCGGATTACGCCAAGGAGGCCGCGATGGCCAAGCTGTACGCCTCCGACACGGCCATGCAGGCCGCGCTGGAGGCCGTCCAGATCCACGGCGGCTACGGCTACACCGACGAGTTCGTGGTCTCGCGCTTCTACCGCGACGCGAAGATCCTTCAGATCGGTGAAGGGACCAATGAGATTCAGCGGCTGGTCATCGCCCGGCAGATGGGGTGCTGACCGCGCGGTCCAGCCATGAGCCCGTACAACCTCGCGAGCGCCCTCGCGCACCACGCCCAACGATTCCCGGAGCGGCCCTGCCTGGTCTGGGGCGAAGAGACCATCGCGTACGCCGAGCTGGACCGCCGGGCGGCGCGGACGGCGGCGGGACTGCGCGGCCTTGACGTTGGGCGCGGGGACGTCGTCGCCGTCCTCCTCTACAACTGCCCTGAGTTCATCGAGGTCATGTACGCCCTCAGCCGGATCGGCGCCATCTTCATGCCGATCAACTGGCGCCTCGCCGGCGAGGAGGTGGCGTATATCGCCGCCCACTCCGGCGCAAAGCTGGTTGTCTCCGAGCCCGAGCTGGCTCACCTGGCCGACGCCCTCCGGTCGCGCCCGCCCGAGACCCGTTTCGTTTCTGTCGGCGGGGACGTAACGGGTTGGACGCCCTTCCCTGCTCTGCGCGACGCCGGCGAGGGACCGCCCATCGAGCCTGTGGCGGGCGATGACATCCACCGGCTCATGTACACGTCCGGAACGACCGCGCGGCCCAAGGGCGTCATGATCACGTACGCCAACCTCTACTGGAAGAACTTTGCGCACGTGGTGGAGTTCGGGATCACCGGGGCCGATAAGGGACTCGCCTGCGGCCCCCTCTATCACGTGGGCGCGCTCGACCTCACGACGACGACCGTCCTTTACGGGGGCGGTACTGTCGAGATCCACCGGAAGTTCGAGGCTGACCGGGTGCTGGACGCTCTCGAGAGCCACGACATCTCGACCGTCTGGCTGGCCCCCGCCATGGTGAACCGGCTCCTGGCTCACCCCTCCCTCGAGGGTCGGGACCTCTCAGGCGTCAGGCTCGTTATCGATGGTGGGGAAAAGATGCCGCTTCCCCTCATCCAGCAGGTCCTCACCCGCTTCCCGAACGCGTGGTTCGCCGACGCCTACGGCCTCACCGAGACGGTCTCAGGGGACACCTTTCTCGACAAGCGAAAGAGCGTGGAGAAGATCGGCTCGGTCGGCAAGCCCTGCCTGCATGTGGAGGTCGCGATCTGGGACGACACCGACCGGCCGGCGCCGGCGGGCGCCTTGGGCGAGATCGTCCTGCGCGGCCCCAAGGTCTTCAAGGGCTACTGGAAGGACCCTGAAGCCACGGAAGCGGCCTTCCGGGGCGGGTGGTTTCACACCGGAGACATCGGCTACCTGGATGCAGATGGGTTCCTCTACCTCGTGGATCGGAAGAAGGACCTGATCGTCAGCGGGGGCGAGAACGTCGCCTCGCCGGAGGTGGAGCGGGTCCTTTACGAGCATCCCGCCGTCCTTGAGGCTGCGGTGGTCGGCCGACCGGACGCCCGATGGGGCGAGGTGCCGGTAGCCTTCGTGGTGTTCGGCGAAAGCGCAAAGGCCACCGAGGATGAACTGCGCCGGTTCTGCGCCGACCGGCTGGCCAATTTCAAGGTCCCGAAGGAATTATTCTTTATTGGGTCGCTCCCACGGAATCCGTCGGGCAAGGTGCTGAAGCGCGTCCTCAGAGAAGAGGTGCTGGGGCGCTCGGAGGACCGCCCCCCCCGGCGACCTAACCGGTAGCCGAGAAATCAGTTGACCGAACGGTGCGCCCTGAACGGCCTCATTCATCCCATCGGCCCCTCACCGGCGCTCCAGGGCACAGTAAACTCAAACCTTCCTGATCTGGATCATAAAACCGAAGAAAAAATCGGGATTATATATATCAGCAATAATGCAGGGAAATTATCATCGCCTGAGGAATTGACTTTTTCGGGGCCTCCGTTTCATGGTTGCGTCAACCCACAGGCCGCGAAAGAGCAGCTCGGCAAGGGCGAAGGCGGCCATGTAATCACCTTGCCTCCACAAGTAAGGAATTATGGGCCGCTCCGAGCGACTGGGAGAGAGTGGTTGTCGTGAGAAGCTCTCGCCCCCGCCCACCGGGAAGCTGAACGGAAGGACAGCCGGCACAGTGGACATCATCGTTTGTATCAAGCAAGTCCAGGACCCGGACATACCTCCCCGCGATTTCAAGGTGGACGAAGAGAAGCTGGCTGTTATCCCACCGCTCAACGTCCCCCCCGTGATTAGCACCTTCGACGAGAACGCTATCGAAGCCGCCGTTCAGTTGAAAGAAGGCCACGGGGCCAACGTGACCGCCCTAACCGTCGGGCCCGACCGGGCCAAGGGTCCCCTCAAGAAATGCCTGGCCATGGGATGCGACGAGGCAATTCTTCTTCAGGACGAGGCCTTCGAAGGCTCCGACGCCTTCGGCGTGGCGCGCATCCTGGCCGCCGCCGTCCGGAAGATCGGCGCCTTCGACATCATCCTCTGTGGACGCCTGAGCAGCGACTGGAGCTACGGCGCGACAGGCCCGGCACTGGCCGAGGCGCTCGACCTTCTGAGTGTTAGCCAGGTTCAGAAGATCGAGGCGATGGACGGGGGCCTACGCTGCGAGCGGGTGATCGAGGACGGTTTCGAGGTGGTGGAGGTGTCCACACCCTGCCTGCTCACGGTGAGCAACGAGCTCAACAGGCCGCGTCTGCCCACGGCGAAGGGGATCCTGGCGGCGACGCGGAAACAGATTCCGGTCTGGTCGGCGGGCGATGTCGGCGTGGATCCAGTCGAGGTCGGGGCGGGCGCGGCGAGGCTCGAGCTCACCAAGCTCTACAAGCCGGTCTTCGCAGGAGGATGTGAGTTTATCCAGGGCGAGACGCTGGGGGAGAAGGCCGAGAACCTGGCCCTTCGCCTCCGCGAGGACAAGATCCTCTAAGAAAGGCTTCTCCTTTGCAGAACGATGTCCTGATCCTGGCCGAGCGAGCGGGGGACCGCCTTGCGCTGATCAGCAGCGAGCTCTGCGGAGTCGGGCGACGGCTGGCGGAAGAGGCCGGCGGCTCACTCGTCGGCCTTCTCCTTGGAGGACCGGGAACGAAGGAGTTGGCGGAGGGCCTGATCGCACTAGGGGCCGACAACGTCGTCGCCGCCGAGTCGGTCCATCTCGCCGGATACACCAACTGGATGTACACCGAGGTGATCGACGGGGCCATCGGGGAGGTGTCGCCCTCCATCTTCCTCACGGGCAACACCTCCATCGGCCGGGACGTCGCCCCGCGCCTCTCCTTCCGCAGAGGGATGAGCTACGCCCACGACTGCACCGACCTCTTCCTGGAAGACGGGAGACTGGCCGCCGTGCGGCCCGTCTACGGGGGGAGCGCCCTCAGCCATGTGCGCTCGAAGACGTCTGCCTCGTCGGCCTCGGTGCGGATGAAGGCCTTTCCCCCGGTGGATGTCCAGGAGGGGCGCTCAGGCGACCTGGTGGAGATCGCGGTTTCGGTCGACGCCGGCTCGCTGAAGATGAAGTTCATCGAGGCGAAGAGGGTCGAGGCCGAAGGTGTGCGCCTGGAGGACGCCGAGATCGTCGTGAGCGGGGGACTCGGTGTGGGCGGAGCGGAGGACTTCCACCAGCTTCATGAACTCGCCGCGGTGCTCAAAGCCGCCGTGGGCGCCAGCCGCGGCGCAGTGGACGCCGGCTGGGTCTCCCCCCAGATGCAGGTGGGCCAGACCGGGAAGATCGTGAGCCCCAACCTTTACATCGCCGTAGGCATCTCGGGCGCCATGCAGCACATGGTGGGGGCGGGGCCGAGCAAGAACATCGTGGCGATCAACACCGACCCCGAAGCGCCCATCTTCCAGCGGGCGCGCTACGGCATCGTGGGCGACTACAAAGACGTCCTGCCGGCCCTCACGCGGAAGTTGAAAGAGCTCCTCGACTCCTAACGGCACTCAATCAACCCTCTTTTTTCGTACAGTGGAGGACTTTGGCCATGGTCGACTTCAAACTCACCGAGCAGCAACTCATGCTCCGCGATACCGTCCGGAAGTTCGTCCAAGAGGAGGTCATCCCGGTCCGCGCAAAGCTCGACCGCGAGCCGGACCCCAAGAAGGGGTTCTCCTGGGATCTCGTGCGAAAGGCGGACGCCCTCGGGCTTCGCACCCTCTCCCTGAAGGAAGAGGACGGGGGGATCGAAGCTGGCATCATCACGCGCTGCGTTGTGGGCGAGGAGATGGCGACGGGCGATCTCGGCTTCGCCGTGTGCCTGGATCAGGTGTGGAAAATCTCGGCCGCCATCGTGCACCTGTGCAACGAGGAGCAGAAGAAGCGCTTCATCCCACCCTTCCGGGACGACCCCGAGTGCCTGTTCTCCATCGCCATCACCGAACCTTCCGGGGGGTCCAATTACATCGTCCCCATCGAGCGGAGGGACTCCACCCTGCAGGCCCGGGCGGAGCTGCGGGACGGCCACTGGGTCCTCAACGGCACGAAGCACTTCATCTCCAACGCGGGCCTCTCGAAGCTCTACCTCGTCTTCGCCGTCACCGACCCGGACAAGGGCGTCTATGAGCGCGTGAGCACCTTCCTCGTCCCCCATGACGCGCCGGGCTTTTCCATCGGAAAGACCGAGGACAAGATGGGTCAGCGGCTCGTTTGGAACAGCACGATCGTCATGAAGGATTGCACCATCCCGGAGGACAACCTCGTCGGCCGGCGCGGCCGCGGCCTCCCTGACGTTCTGCGCTTCCTCGCCCAGGAGGGAAGCAACATTCAAGCGGGGGCGACCGTCCTCGGCACGGCCCGGGCCGCCTATGAAGCGGCGGTCGAGCACGCCAATGAGCGCTTCATCGGCGGCAAGACGATGATCCACCACCAGTTGGTCCACCACCGCCTCACGCGCATGAAGATGCGTCTGGATGCGGCGCGGGCGTATCTGTACCGCGCGGCCTACAACATGGACTCCGACGACGAGGAAACCGACTGGTCCATGGCGCCGATGTCCAAGGTGTTCGCGGCGGAGGTCTCCTTCGAGGTGGTGAAAGAGGCTTTGGAGCTTTTCGGAGGCTACGGGTACATGAAGGATTACCCGATGGAGAAATACCTCCGCGACGCGACCAGCTTTCTCCACTCTGACGGCGTCAACGACGTTCTCCTCCTGCGCGCTTCCCGTCTCCTCTACAACCTGCCGGCCGAGCTTTACCAGTAAGAATTTCGCTTCGGGGAGCGCTGAGGGGGTCATAGAGGCCGGAAGCCGCAACGAAGCGAAGGGATGAAAGCCCGGATTTCCAGGGGGCTTTTTTGAGAACCGGCCAGATTGCCAGGGGGCGCTTTTTGTAAACCGCCCCCCTGGAACCCCCCGGAAAACTTTTGAC
>JBHIBA010000173.1:0-9565 GCA_046758845.1 Nitrospinota bacterium | reverse complement strand
AGTTGTCCGACGTGGATTCGAGCGGGTGGGGGCCTTTCCCGTGACTTCCGTGCAAGGGCAAGACCTGCTGTTGGTCGATCATCTCCTTGATGCAGCGCAGGTTGTTCTCCCACTCCTCCTTCCGGATCTTGCCTTCCAGGTACTGGTTCAAATTTCGGATGCAGAGAATAGCGATTTCCTTTTCCTTGGTCGCCGCCATCGCCGGCTTCTCCTTCTTCTACCCCACCGGCCCGGGAAGGGGATAGTCCTCGAAGATCAATTTAACCCCTCACACTCGGTGCAGATATCTGTTTGTCAGTTAAAACCAACATAGGCGAAATTTATCCGAAAGTCAAGCCGAAAATTTTTCCCCTTCAAGATTTCTCCCATCTAGGGTCACGGTGAAGTTAAACGGCCGGGTTCAACCGGCTAAACGGGACGGCGCTTGGCAACCGTCACCGCCAGGAAAAAAATCACGGAAGAGAAAAGGAGGGTTACGACGATGGACAGGAAAAGCGGGGGGACCTGGGTCAAAGAGGCGGAGTCCTGCCAATATAGGCACCTCCGCAGGGCCGCGAGGCCGTAAGTCAGCGGGTTGACCCGCATGATCCAGCCCAGCCAGCCGGGCGCCCCTTCGGCCGGAAAGAAGGCCCCGGACAGAAGCCACAAAGGCATCAGCACCAGGTTCATGATGGAATGGAAGCCCTGGACCGACTCCATTCTCCACGCAATGGCCAGGCCAAGGCTTGTCAGACCGAAGGACAGCAGGGCCATCACCGCCAGGGCCGAGATCGCCGCCTGAAAGCTCAAAGCAATTCCGGCCACGGGCGCAAGGAACAGGAGAAGCAGCCCCTCCATCAGGGCCAGGGTCGTCCCGCCCAGCGTTTGCCCCAGGACGATTCCGGAGCGAGTCACAGGCGCCACCAGGACGCCTTGGAGGAAACCTTCCCGCCGGTCCTGGATCGTGGAGATGGTCGAGAAGATGGCCGTGAAGAGGAGGACAAGCGCGAGGATCCCCGGATAAAAGTACTCCACGTAATCCGTTCCTACGGGAGTTCCCGGCGGCCGGAAGGACGCCTTCAACCCCCCGCCCACCAACAGCCAGAATAGCAGGGGCTGCGCCAACGAGCCGATGACCCGGCTGCGCTGTCTGAGGAAGCGCACGATCTCCCGCCACCACAGGGTTGTCACAGGGAGCAAAAATCCCATCAAGCAAGCCCCCCCGCCGATTGTTCGTCATGTATCCCGCGTCCGGTCAGTCGGACGAAGACGTCCTCCAAAGTAGGTTTTCCGAACGTGATGGAACGAATGTCCCCGGGGAAGGCATCCACCACATCCCGGACGAATTCGTGGCCTTTGGGACGCTCGACGCGCAAAGTCCCGTGGACCATCCGAGGCTCGCAGCCGAACCGCTCGCTCACCCTCACCTTCAATCCTTCGGGATCGGGAGATTGGATCGCGACGACGTCTCCGCCGACGCGGGCTTTGAGAGAATCCGGCGGGCCCATGGCGACGATCTCCCCCTGGTGGAGGAACGCCACGCGGTCGCAACGCTCGGCCTCCTCCAGGATGTGCGTCGTCAGCAAAACGGTCGTTCCTTCGGTTTCCCGAAGCTCGACCAGATAGTCGTCGAATTCCTTGCGGACGCCGGGGTCCAGGCCCGTTCCGGGCTCGTCCAGTAGAAGGACCTCCGGCCGGTGCAAGAAGGCCTTGGCCAGTTCCGTCCTTCTCTGGAGCCCGCCGGACAAGGTCCCGGCCAGGTCCTTGCGGCGGCCGTCCAGACCCAGACGGCCCAGGACCTCGCGGGCCCGGTCCTTGAGGACGGCCCCGCGCATGCCGTAGAGGCGGCCCTGGTGCAAGAGGTTCTCGAAGACCGTCAGCTTGGGGTCAAGGCTGGCGTGTTGAAAGACCACCCCCAGACGGCCTCGAACCGAATGAGGGTCCGCAGAAAGGTTGTGACCCAGGAGCCGCGCCTCTCCGGCGGTGGGCGGCATCAGTGTAGAGAGGATCTTGAACAAGGTGGTCTTGCCGCCGCCGTTTTCTCCCAGCAGGCCGAAGATCTCTCCCCGGGGGACGGAGAACGTAACGCCGCGGAGGGCTGTGCGTGTGCCGTAAACGTGTCGAAGCTCGTGCGTCGAGACGGCGGGCGGCCCGGCCGCTGCTTGCGAATCAGGGCTGGCGGAAGATCGGCTCAAGGCGGCACGGCTTTCTAAGGGGAGTCGGCTTCCTCCGGGGGATTGAATATGTAGTCGAAGCTGAGCCAAAGGCTTTTAGAATACCGGAAGAATGCGAGCGGAAAGAGGGTGCAGAAAATCCCCCAGAGGAGGATCTGACCTCCCAGCGAGAGACCCGTGTAACGGTCGAGGAAGAAATACCCCGTCAGGGCAACGCCCACGGTGAAGGCGTAGTTGATGTAAATGGCGCCCACGTAATAACCCATCTCCGGCTCACAGGGAAGCTCGCAGATGGGACAATCGCGTCGCATCGAGAAAAATCCCGGAAACAACTTGCCCGATCCACACCGGGGGCACCTCAGGCGCGCGCCGCGGCCCAGAATCCTGAGACCTCTTCGGACGTCAAACATCTTCCCGGACGATCCAGGTCGCTTTCACCCGTCTGGAAGCCGGCCGAACTGCGGTTGAACGTAAGTACGCTTAAGCCGGGCGTCTTTGGCGCTCACCTTCCGGGAGGCAGTTGAGCTGGCACGCCAGTTTGGAATCCTGACGCGGTGCGTCCGCCCCACCGTGCGCCCGACAAAACTTTCGCTTCGCAATAAAGGGCCGCCCTGACGGGGACGGCCCTTTATTGCATAAAATTGCCGGTTCGTCGAATGCCGCGCTTGGCGGAGGCAGACGGACTCCCCGGCAAATCCGAATAATCTCCTGCCCCGGCCGCGCGTCGAGTTGGATGCGCGCGATGAAACCCCGCCTGTGTCTTGCCGGTCTACTTTTTGACGTTGATGTACTTACCTCCGACCACCTTGAGAATGACAATCCCGCCCGAGCCGTCTCCGACCTCGTTCATATCGGTCGCGCCGGCCACGCCGTCAAACCCCTTTACCTCCTGCCATCCCTGCCGGATCTTGTCTCTGTCTTTTTGCAGGTCTGCGGACCGGTTGGTGACGCCCTTTTCCTCGATAACTCTCTTGGTGATGTAAACGATGTCGTAAGCGCGCGGACCGCCGTAGGGGGGCTTTCTGCCGCCGCTCCGCTTCTTGAACTCCTCCAGGTACGTCACCACCTTGGTCCGAGGATCGTCGATCCAGGCGGCCGTCGACATGTAAGTTCCTTCGGCCGCCTTACCGGCGATCTTGATGAAGCCCGGCGAGCCTGAGCAGGCGCCCCCGACAAAGGGGACCTTCAAACCCTGCCTGCGGGCCTCCTTCACAATGCCGGCCGCCTGCTGATAGCAGGACCCCAGGGCGATCCCGTTTGGGCCGAGGGCCTTGGCCTTTGTAATCTGGGCGGAGAAGTCAGTGTCTTTGGTCCGATAAGTGAGCATGTCCAGAACCTGGACACCATTCTTCTTCATCAGCACGGGCAGGATCTTGGCCCCTTCGGCCTTGGAGACGGCGTCCACGATGTCATACATGATCACAACCTTCTTGATCTTGTACTCATCGATCCACGCCTTCACCACGGGGGCCAGCTGCTTGTCGCTGGTGAGCGTGTTGCGGAACCCCCACTTACTCAGCGCGGAAAGACCTGGCTTAGAAGAGCAGAAGGAGATGACCGGCGTCTTGAGCCGCTGCTCTAGCATGGGGTAGATCAGTTCGACGATGGAGCTGAAACAGGGCCCCGAAACCGCGAGGACTTTGTCCCGTGTGACCAGCTTCTTGATGATCTTGATGCCCTCGGCCTCCTTCGTCTGGGTGTCGTAGAAGATGATCTTGAGCGGCACGCCCCCGATGCCGCCGGCGGCGTTGATCTCGTCCCGGGCCATCTCCATGGAGATCTTGGCGGCCTTTCCCCATTCGGCCCCCTTGCCCGTCAGGGGGACCATGGCCCCGATCTTGACTCCCCTCCCGGCCAGCTTGGCTGCACCTGCATACGTTGGAAGGGCCAGAAGTGTGGCCGCTACGATGCCGATGATTCCCGTTGGGAACATGAATCGCGCCCGTTTCATCCTTTGAATCCTCCTTGAAATTGTGTCCCCGTTGAGAACACCCCCGCCGGTCGGGGACCATCCCGGCGGTTTGTTCGGCTACTGGCCGCGAGGCCCCCTTTCGGCCAGGCCCACCCGTTCGGAAGCGGCGCGCTTGCCCAGGTAGGTCCGCTGAACTTCCGGGTTGTTCAGCAAGCCCTCCCCCGTCCCCTCGAGGGCAATCCGCCCCCTCTCCAGAACGTATCCCCGGTCGGCGACCTGGAGCGCCCGCCGGGCGTTCTGCTCGACGAGGAAAATGGTCTTGCCCTCCTGCTTCAAGACCCTCAGGGACCGGAAGATCCGAGTCACCACTATGGGGGCCAGCCCGAGGGAAGGTTCGTCCAGGAGAAGCAGGCGAGGTCTGGCCATCAGGGCCCGGCCGATGGCCAGCATCTGCTGTTCCCCCCCGCTCAGGGTTCCGGCGAGCTGCTTGCTCCGTTCTCCGAGGATGGGGAAGCGGTTGAAGACGGCCGTCAAGTCCCTTTCGACCTCCCCGTCTGTGCGCACGTGGGCTCCCATTTTCAGGTTTTCGAGAACCGTCATCCGCTTGAGGACAGCACGTCCCTCGGCCACCTGGCTGATCCCCATTTTCACGGTCCGGTGGGGCGGTTGCCGCGTGATGCGCACGCCCTCGAAGTGGATACTCCCCCGGGTGGGCCGAATCAGGCCGGAGACGGTCTTCAGCAGCGTGGTCTTTCCCGCCCCGTTGGCCCCGATCAGCGCGACAATCTCTCCTTCCTTCACAGAGAGGTTGACTCCGTAAAGGACCTGGATTTCTCCGTACCCAGCCTCCAGGTCTCGGACGGCGAGCACGGTTAAAGGGTCTCCTCCTCGCCCAGGTACGCTTCGATGACGGCCGGGTCGTCCTGGATCTCGGAGGGGAGGCCCTCCGCGATCTTCTCGCCGAAGTTCAGAACGGTCACACGGTGCGAGATCCCCATTACCAGATTCATGTTGTGCTCCACTAAAACGATGGTGATGCCCTTTTCCAGGACGCGCGTGATCAGCCGGTCCAGCTCTTCTGTCTCCTGGGGGTTCATGCCCGCGGCCGGTTCGTCCAGGAGAAGGAGGCGAGGCTGGGTGGCCAGGGCCCTTGCGACCTCCACCAGGCGCCGCTCCCCGTAGGAGAGGCCCGCCGCCTTGGCTTGGCGCTTGTCGGCGAGGCCTACGAATTTCAGCAACTCCAGGGCCTGCTGACGCATCTGTCGCTCTTCCGCTGCTTCGCCGAAGGGCCGGCAGAAGACCGCTTTCCAGAAGGTCGTCGAGAGGGAAGGGCAGGACCGGCAGTGCTGGCCGAGCATGACGTTCTCCAGAACCGTCATGTGGCCGAACAGGCGGTTGTTCTGGAAGGTGCGGGCAATCCCCAGGGCGGTCCGCTTGTGGGGACGCAGGCCGTTCAGGACCTCGCCCTCGAAGGCGATCTCACCCGCGTCAGGCGCCAACGTCCCACTGACGAGGTTGAACAGGGTGGTCTTCCCAGCGCCGTTTGGCCCGATGACCGCGTGGATTTCGCCCCGCCGGACCACCAGCTCCACGTCCCGCAGGGCGTAGAAACCGCCGAACTGTTTGGTGAGTCGCTGCACCCGGAGGGGTGGGGGGTGGGCGGTCTCAGACATCGGCAAGCTTCCGTTGCAAGAACTGGAAAGGACGAAGCGTGTCCCGTGTGAGGAGACCCTGAGGACGAAGGATCATCATCACGATGAGGATGAGGCCGTAGACGATCAAGCGCTTTTCATTCTCGAAGTCGAGGAACTCGTAGAGGAAATCGTAAATACGGTTCCACGGGAAGGACGCGGTCCAGGAGATCGGGATGAGTTCCATCTGGTCCCGAAGCGTCCTGAGGAATTCGGGCAACAGCGTCAGGAAGGTCGCGCCGAACACCGGACCCCAGTAAGTCTCCCCGCCGCCCACCACCACGAACATTAAGATTTCCAGAGCCAGGAGGATGTTGAAGGTCGTCGCATCCACGTAGGTGAAGTAGTGCGCGAGAAGCCCCCCGGCCAGACCCGCGATGAAGGCGCCGAGACCGAAGGCCAGGAGTCTGGTGCCGACCACATCCACCCCCGTCACCGCCGCGGCCGTTTCGTCCTGGTGGATGGAAGCCATGGCCCGTCCCAGGCTCGACCGCTCCAGCCGGGCAAAGAAGATCAAAAGGATCAGGACCACGGCGTAGATGTAAATCAGGGCGTTTTTCAGGGAGGGAATGTTCTGGAATCCCTGCGCTCCGCCTGTGTACTCCCACGTGAGGATGATCACCTGGACGATCTCGGCAAACCCCAGGGTGAGCAGCAGGAGATAGATCCCTCTTATCCGCAGGGCTGGAAAGCCGACGCCGACGCCGATGACGCCCGCAACCAACCCTCCCGCCAGGAGGCCGACGAGGAAGGGCATGCCGAACTTGACCGTCATAATCCCCGAGGCATACGCCCCAATGGCCATGAAGCCCGCCTGCCCCAGGGAGATCTGCCCGGTCATGAAGGGAAGGTAGAAGCTGAAGGCCGCAATGATGTGAATGCCGGTAAAGACGAGGACGGACTCGGTGTATTCGTCGAGCATCTCGCTCCTAGTCTGTCTCCACCGTTCGTGTGCCGAACAGCCCGGTGGGACGATAAAGAAGGATGAGGATGAGGATCAGGAAGGTGAAGAGGTCCCGAACCGAGGTGCCCAGGTAGGCCGCCGTCAGAATCTCGATCGTTCCCAGGAGGATGCCGCCCACCATCGCCCCCATCACGTTGCCCAGGCCCCCCAAGAGCATGACGACCAGCCCCTTCACCGCGACCTCCAGCCCCATGAAGGGCGAAATGGCGCTGTTCTTCACGCCGTCAAGGACGCCGGCCACGCCGGCCAGCCCCGAGGCAACGATGAACGTGAGCAGGACCACCCGGTTGACGTTCACCCCCAACAGCGCGGCCGTTTCGTGGTTCTCCGCGGCCGCCCGCATGGCCCGTCCCATCTTGGTCCGCTCGATGAACAGCCAAAGCACGACCATCAAGACCAGGGCCACCGCCAGGATGAAGATCTGAACCGAGCTGATGGTCACCGGGCCCAAATGGTACAGGACCGGTTCGATGGTCTCCGGGAACCCCACCTGCTCTCCACCGAAGACGTAGATGGCCAGGTTCTGCAAGACGATGGTCACGCCGATCGTGCTGATGAGGGGCGCCAGGGGATAATCCTTGCTGACGGGACGGACCGCGACGAAATCGATGATCAACCCCAGGATGGCAGCGGAGATCATCGCTCCGATGAGGGCGACGTAGATGTTGCTGCCGGTAAAGAGAACGATATGCAGCCCGATGAAGGCCCCCACCATGAAGACCTCGCCATGGGCAAAGTGAAGCAGGCCCAGGACGCCGAAAATCAGCGTGTAGCCAATGGCGACGAGGGAATAGGACGCCCCGAGCATCAGACCGTTGATTAGCTGTTGGGCAAACATTGTTCCTCCGGGGCGCGCTCAGGGAAGAATGGATTTCGCCTCTTTTCGAGATCGTTCCTTCAGCGGGGCAGTGCCTCGCTCGGAACCGTGTCGAACCCGTCTGCAACCCTAGACCCTTATTCTGTGCCCGCTTGAAGTCAGCCTATCGAAAACGGCTAAATTCTGTCAACAAGAAAGCCCAGTCCTGTCCCTCTGCACGTTGGAAATCCGGCCGCAGGATTCAAGATGACTGCATCCCGCACGGACGATGCAGCCAGCAGTCTTCCCGTTTCTGGGGTGACCGTGGGGCGGGCCGGAGACTTTCGGCTTGACACGGTTCGGCCCTTTTGCGAGCCTGAGACTCAACCTGAAAAACATTTTCTGCCACCGAGAAGAGAGAAGGACGATTGCGCGCGCCTGCGCGCAACGGGAGGGGGGACGAAGCGTGGCCGATTTCGACTTCATCATCATCGGGGGCGGGCACAACGCGTTGATCTGCGGGACCTATCTGGCCAAGTCCGGCCAGCGGACGCTGGTGTTGGAGCGCCGGTCCCGGTTGGGCGGCGGCAGCATCTCGGAGGAAGTGACCGTTCCAGGATTCCTGCACAACCTGCATTCCGCCTTCCACCGCTACGTCCCCGACCTCCCCTGGTACAAGGACCTCGATCTGGGGCGCTTCGGCGTCCGCTACTACCAGGCCGAGGTGCAGAACATGCTCCCCATCAGCGACGGGCGCTGCCTCATCATCCACCGGGATTACCAGACCTCGGTCAAGAAGATCGCCCGGGTCTCCGAGCGGGATGCCAAGGTTTACGCCGATCTCTACCCCCGCTGGCGGAAGATGGCCGAGCGCTACCTCTTCCCGGAGATGTACTCACCCCCGATGAAAGAAGACGAAAAGTTTGCGTTGTGGGAGAAGACCGAGGAGGGGCGGGAGCTCGTCCGGCTGAGCCGCATGGCAGCCATCAACGTCGTCACGGAGACCTTCGAGGACCCTCACCTTCGAGCCCTCGTCCTCTATTACGTGGCGGTCAAGGGATGGGATTGGGAGGACCCGGGCCTCGGCTTCCAGGTCGTCATGAGCACTGTCGGGGCCGAGCGGGCCGGGGTCTGCATCGGGGGCTCGGGCCAACTGACGCACGGGCTTCAAACCGCCTTGGCGGCCCACGGGGGCCTTGCGCTGACGGGTCGTCCGGCGACGGAGGTCCTCGTCGATGGGGGCCGGGCCGTGGGCGTTCGGACGGCGGACGGCGAGACGTACAAGGCCTCCAAGGGAGTCGTCAGCGCGCTGACGCCTCAGCAGACCTTCCTTGAGCTTCTGGACGGCGGCAACTTCCTACAACCCAAGACCCTGGAGGGGGTCAAGGGCTTCAAGTACAGTCAGTGGAGGCTGTTCGGAGGCCACCTGGCGCTGAACGAGCCTCCTGAGTACAAGGCGGCCGAGTTCGACCCGGACGTCCAGCGCGCGGTTAATCTCTGCATCGGCTACGAAACCCTGGAGGATTTCAAGGCTCACCTGAAGGCCCTGGGGACCGGGAAGCCTCCGGAGAAACCGGGGATGCAGTGCGGCGTTTTCACACTCTTCGACCCCAGCCAGGCCCCTGCGGGAAAACATACCGCCCTTTTGTGGCAGGCGGCCCCCTACGACTTGGCGGACGGCGGTCCCGCGCTCTGGGAAGAGATCAAGGGTGATTACCTGGAGGCGTGCATCGCGCGGTGGCGCCACTACGCCCCGAACCTTGACGAGAAGAACATCCTGGGGAAGGCGACTTACACGCCGTACGACATCGCGCGCTCGGTGGTGAACATGGCGGAAGGGGATTTCAACGCGGGCGCCATGATCCGCAAGCAGGTCCTCGAGAACCGGCCCGTGCCGGAACTGTCCGGCTACAAGACGCCTGTGGAGAGCCTATACCTGACCGGAAGCTCGACTCACCCCGGCGGCCTGCTGACCGGGGCCCCCGGCTACAACACGGCGCGCGTCATCCACGAAAATTCGGGTCTGAAGGTCTGGTGGAACCCGCCGGA
>JBHIBA010000172.1:0-9661 GCA_046758845.1 Nitrospinota bacterium | reverse complement strand
GGGTCGAAAGCACCGGGTCGATCACCACCAGCCGCATCCCCCGGTCCCGCGCCTCGGAGAGCTCCTGAGCCAGGCCCATGGCGTTGTACTGGGAGACGAATCCGAAATGCGTCCCGAACTGGATCATGTAGCGGCAGTGACTGATGTCGGGGTGCATGTCGTTGGAGCCGGTGACGATATAGGCAACCGGATGGACGCCGTTGCCGCAGAAAAAGCCCGCCGAGACGGTGGTGTAGTTCGGCGTGCCGAAGCCGCTGAGGAAGGCCCAGAAGGGGATTCGGGAGTGGCCGTCGAACGTGGCCCCTATCAGTTGCCGGGGGTCTTTGGCGCGTACGGCCTTGAGCTTCTCGACAATGAGCCCCATGGCCTCCTCCAAAGAGACCTCCTTCCAGCCCGGGTCTTCGCCGAAGCCTTTCTGCGGATTGCTGCGAAGCAGGGGCCGGGTGATCCGCGCCGGGTTGTAGAGGTTCATCAGGCCCGCGTTCCCTTTGGCGCACACCTTGCCGTAGTTGGGCGGGGCTTCCGGGATGCCTTCGATATTCACGGCCGTGCCGTTCACCCGATGCACCCGAATCGAGCAGGCGTTGTAGCACATGTCACAAGCGGTGGAGAGCCAGACATCCTCGGACGGCTTCGCTGCTCTTTGCGTGGGGTCCATGATTCGATATCTCCCCGAAAAAAGCTTCGGTCACCCCCCTACGGGAGGCGATCCCAGGAGCGCGATCTCGACAGTGCAGGCCTTGCCATCTCCTAGAGGATAGGCGAGACCCCCCCTGCGGATCGGATTCAGGCCATCTACGAGGATGCCCACGTTCGGGCGAAGCTCTCCCGCCGGCGTGAGCAGGGCCTGAGACAAGTCCGCCCCGTAGCGCTCAACCAGGGATGCGATCAAACTTCCCAAATGGCTTGACTTCGATAGGGAGAGGCATTCCTCGTGTTTGCCAACGATCCGATAAAGAAGACCTTGATAGTAAATCCTTGCAAGTATGCCGATTTGTGGATTGCTCTGATGTGGTATCGAGGCCAATTTGCCGTCCCCCCCCTGCGAATCTTCGGCTTTAGTGAAGTTAGATGTAATCAAGGCCGCGCCACCATGATCTGGATCAGTTTCGTGGAATTATTCGCACGGCCCCGAGGGCACCCGTCCTCCTTCTTGGAAGGGGACAAAGAGGCCTTTCCGGTGTGAGCGAAGACCGAATGGCGTTTCTCTGAACCCACCGAGACGGCAAGGGCCAGGACCTTCGTTCGGTCGCCCGGCAAAGCCGTTTGCAGGACTTGATCTCGATCATGGCGTCATGATCTCATGTGTCCGATCCTCGTTGCCATACTCGGCCTTTTGGAACTTCCGGGACCTCCAAGGGAAAGGAGCACGTCGTGGTTGACTTTCGGCTCTCCGAAAACCAGGTCGCCCTTCAAAAAATGACGCGCGAATTCGTCAACAGAGAGATCAGGCCCGTCGCAGGCGAGCGGGACCGAATCCAGGACCCCGCCCAGAGGTTCCCCTGGGACATTGTGGAGAAGGCGTCAAAGCTGGGTCTTCGAACTCTGGCGATCCCCGAGCAGATGGGAGGAGGCGGGGCGGACATCCTCACCCTTGCCATTGTGGGGGAGGAGTTGGCGGTGGGGGACCTGGGCGTGGCCGTGATCTTCGACCAGACTTGGAAGTTCAGTTACATGTTGACCGAACTGATGAACGAGGAGCAGCGGGCCCGTTGGCTCCCCAGGTTCCTGGAGGACCCCCGGTGCGTGCTGGCCAAGGGCGCAACCGAGCCCAACCACGGTTCGGACAACACTGGCGTCGCCCTGGGCCCGAAAATGGGCATGCAGCTCCGCGCCCGGAAGGAAGGGGAGTGGTGGGTTCTCAACGGAATGAAGCACTTCATCTCCAACGGCGGCGTCGCGAGCATCTATTTCATCTCGGCCCGGACGGACAAGACTGTGGGGATCGACAAAGGTGTGACCGGCTTCATCGTCGGCAAAGACACGCCCGGGTTTTCCATAGGCCGGGTCCACGACAAGATGGGTCAGCGGCTCATCCAGAACGCCGAGCTCATCTTCGAGGACTGCCGCATCCATGAGCGCGACGTCCTCGGTGAGGTGAACCAGGCATTCCAGCTCCAGAAGGACCTGGCCAAGGCGAGTCACGTCCAGGCGGCCGCCACCGTCTTAGGGCCCGCCCGGCGGGCCTACGAGGAGACGCTGGAGTACGCCCGGAACCGCATCCAGGGCGGAAAGCCCATCATCGAGCACCAAGCCATTCAGCTCATGCTGACCGAGATGTACATGCTGATCGAGGCGTCGCGGAATTACATCTGGCGCGCGGCCTGGCAAAACGAGCACGTCGAACCCCTGGATCCGAAATACAGCGCGATGACGAAGGTTTTTGTGTCCGAGGCGGCCTTCAAAGTCTGCAAGCTGGCCATGGAGGTGTGGGGCGGTATGGGCTATATGACCGAGGCGCCCGTCGAAAAGTGCCTGCGGGATGCGGCCTCCTTCTTCCACTCCGACGGCACCAACCAGATGCAGCGCTTAAAGGCGGCCCGATCCCTCTGATGGGCTGTGCGGGAATCCCGCTCAGGCGGGGGCGCTGCGGCCGTTCAACTCCTCTCAGGGAAAGCTCGAATTTCGTCAGCCTCCAAATCCGCCCTGGTTGCTGGACCCAGAGCGGGACAACCTGAAGGTCGGCGAGGTCGCCTATCCGGCGCGGGAACATCCAGTCGGCTACGTGCGCATCCAAAGCGTGCGCTCCATTCCCATCCGTCGGCCGGAGGGTTTTCCCGAAAACGTCCGGCCCTTCCCGCGCCCAGGTTTTCTAAGCTCGGCGACAGAGTTGAACTCGGTTTCCATCCGGGTTTTGTCTGGCTATCACAAAGAAAATGGTCTTCTCCCGCATGATCCAGATCATTGAACAAACGCCCGAGGGTGACTATGTTTGCGGGTGTTGGCCGGCGACGTGTTTTTTATTTGGGGGAAAATCGGAAATTTTTATCTTAAATTCCGGCGTAAACGGGGACATCAGTTGGGGGCCTGGAAACGATTCTCTATCGAAGCAGGATGACCAGGTGACCGGGAAGGGAGCGTCGATGGGAGGGTCATACATGGGACAAACACGCTCAATCGGATTTTCGGTCTCATTCCTCATTGTCCTGCTGGGCGCAGTGACCCTCTGGACAGTGGAGGCCGCTGCCTTTAAGAGGGATTCCAAATGGAACTCCGCCTACTCCCAGGGGCGCGCTCTGTTCCTCACCCATTGCTCGCCCTGCCACGGCGAGAAAGGAGAGGGCCGCGTCGGCCTTCCCCTCAACTTGCAGAGCTTCCTCTCGGTGGCCCCTGAGGGCTACATCCGCCGCTCCATTTTCTATGGGCGCCTGCCGCGACAGATGGTGCCATTTGCAAACGTCCTCAAAAAGGAGGAAATGGAGGCCATCGCTACCTACGTCTGGAGCTGGCTGGTTCGCGATTACGTCGGCCTGGACGCGAAGCGGATCGCGGGTTCGGTTTCCAACGGAAGACTGCTCTTTGACGGGATGTGCGCCGGCTGTCACGGGCGCGACGGCCTCGGCGGCCCCCAAGTCGGCGGCGGCCACGTGACCAACGCCATGGCCGGGTTCGCCGCTCCCGCGCTCAACAACCAGGGATTCCTCAAGTCCGCCACCGATGGTTACATCAAGGCGACGATGATGCAAGGCCGGGTGGGCACACCTATGGGCTCCTACCTCAAAGGAAAACAAGGCATGGTGGAGCTCAGCGAGGAGGAGATCAACGACATCGTCGCCTACATCCGCACGTGGGAGGAGCACGATACCGGACCGGTTGACCCCTGGAGGGACCAGTGATGCCCCACATGAACCGACGCCGTTTCCTGCAATCCTCGGCCGCTCTGGCCACCGGGCTGGCCATGGGCGGTCAGGTCGTCCGCGACAATGAACTCTTTCAGCTCGTCGCAGAGGCCGACGCCGCCACCGACACGCGCAAGCTCGTTCCGACCCAGTGCCCTTACTGTGGCGTGGGCTGCCACACCTACTACGTCGTCGAAAAGGGAAAAATCGTCGCCGCCGTCCCGGACAAGGATTCCCCGGTCAACCTCGGCCTGCAGTGCATCAAGGGTTTGACGGCGGCCGAGGCCCTGTACGTGGACCGGCTGGATAAGGTCCTCATCCGCAAGGACATGTCCAATCCCCTCACGGGCCGCGTCTCGAAGACGAAGGGACGATTCGACGACGACGTCTTCCGGGTCGGCACCTGGGAGGAGGGCACGGAGATCGTCTCCGAGACGGTCGTCGGCGTGGTCAAAAAGTACGGCGGCAACGCCGTGGGCATCTATCAGTCGGGCCAGTTGACGATGGAAGAGCAGTGGCTGGACAACCTTTTCTACAAAGGGGTCCTCCAGTCCAACACCATCGAGGCGAACGCCCGGATGTGCATGACCTCCGCGGTGACCGGCTATATCCACAGCTTTGGCAGCGACCATCCCCCCGGCAACTACTCGGACATCGAGCAGGCCGACTTCATCAACCACTGGGGGCACAACGCCCGCGGGTCGCATCCCGTCCTCTTCTGGCGGGTGGCCGCAACCAAGGAAAAACGCAACATCCCGACCATGGTCGTTGACCCCCGCTACACCGGGACCATGGACGGCTATGCCCAGATCAACCGGACGAACAGCCTCTCTCTCACCCTCCGCCCCAACGGCGACATCTCCCTCCAGAACGCCATCGCCCACGTCCTTCTGAAAGAGTTTCCCCAGTCGGTGGACGAGGCCTTCATCCGCCAGAACACACAAGGGTTCGAGGAGTACCGGCAGGGGATCCTCGCCCGATACAGTCCGGAGCAGGTTATTGACCGGACGGGGATCGCCCCTTCGGTTGTCCGGCGGATCGCCTCCATTTGGGCCGACGCCACCCTCAAGGGCCGCCATCGTGGTCGAGGCGGGGTCCTCACTTTCTGGGGGATCGGTTACAACCAGTCCATTCACGGCCAGCACCGCACCATCAACCTGATCAACCTTCACCTGTTGACGGGCAACGTCGGCCGTCCGGGATGCGGACCCTTCTCGATGACGGGTCAGCCCAACGCCATGAGCGAACGCCTCATGGGCGGTCTGACGGGGCGGCTTCCGTTCAACGAGGGTCTGAAGAACGCCGCGCATCGGAGGAAGATCAACGCAGCCTGGGGGCTGCCTGCGGGCCGACTGGACGCGACCGCCGCCGCACCCAACAAGGGCATGGCCGTCGGGATGTTCGAGCGCGCCCTCAAAGGGGAGGTCAAGGTGATGCAGTTCGCCTATGCCACCCACGTGGACATGCCCGAGGTGAACACCCTCATCCGGCCGGCGATCACCAAGACCTTCACGTTCATGACCGAGGCTTACCGCCACGCGCCGAACCTGCTCTACGCGGACGTGGTCTTCCCGGCGGCGACCCACGGCGAGAAGTGGGGGCTCTACCAGAACAGCGAGCGTCGCATCTACGTCACCGACAAGGGCATGGAGCCGCCCCCGAATTGCAAGCCGGACCTGGACGTCATCATCGAGGAGGGCAAGAAGATCGCCCAGAAGCTGGGGCTCGACCCGGACGGGGTCTTTCCCTACCAGAAAAAGGCGGACGGTTTCTACGACCCCCAAGAGGTCTTCCGTCACATCTGCAAGGCCAGCAAGGGCACGGACGCCGACCTGAGCGGGATCCTGGTAGTGGAGAAGCGCGACGGCATCTCCCCCTACGAACAACTCCGCAAGCTCAAGGGCATCTACTATCCCGCCCCCACCTACCAACACGCCAAGCAGGGCGGGATCTCGCGCAAGTACATGGATCAGGAAGTCGGCTGGAAGGACAAGCCCTACGGCGCCTTCCGGAGAAAGAGCGGACGGGCCAAGTTCAAGCTCACCGAGCAGGACTACTCGCGCGCCCGGGAGATCATCTCCAAGTTCGATAAGTCGGGCAAAGACCCCAACTTTTACGCCACCGACCATTACGATGTCTTGGTCGAAATGCGCGACAACGCCCTGACGCCGGAGCTTCCCGACTTCGATTACCACGGCAAGCCCATCGGGGAGACCCAGAAAGCGGACAAGTATCCTTTCTGGCTGAACCTGGGCGTGGTCTTCGAGCACTTCCACACCACGAAGACGATCCGCGCGGCCACCACCCGGCGGCTCGTGCCCGAGCAGTACGTGGAGATGAACCCCCGCGACGCCCGGCGGCTCGGCGTGGAAGACGGCGAGTGGGTCCGCATCGTCACCCCCCGGGGGAACTACGAGGCGCGGGCCAGCATCGGCACCAAGAGCAAGGTCAAACCGGCGCGGAACAAGGTCATGCCGGGCCAGCTCTTCTCCCCGTGGAACCTCTCCGTTGCCGACAGCGCGGACCCCAAGAAGAACCGCTGGCTCGTCAACGCGGTCTCGCACCGCGCCTTTGATCCGGTCTCCGGACAGGCGGACTTCAAACACCTGAAGGCGAGGGTCGAGAAGATATAGTGCTTGGTTGCGCGAGTCCGCGGAACATTTTTCGGATGTTTCCGGGCGGAGGATGTCTGTCTACCGCCCGGTGTAGCCGCGATTTGAGCACAGCGGAAATCGCGGTCCGCGCACGCGCCCCGATCTCAGATCGGGGCTACGACGTGGCACGAACTTTTGCAATCAAGCACTAGACCTTGAAGCAGCCGGGGGGAAGCCGGGCAATCCTCCTCTCTGCTTCCCGTTGGATGGGGAGGTGATATGGGATCCGGCCTGGGACGGCGGACCTTCCTGCGCGCGGGAGCCCTGGCGCTCGGCGGCGCCGTATTGTGGCTCGTTGCGGGTGGGCGCGGGATCGGCCGGGCCGTATCGCGTCTTCGCCGTCTGCTGCGTCCCCCGGGGGCGTTGGCGGAAACGGAATTCCTCAAGCGGTGCATCCGTTGTGCGCGGTGCGCGGCCGTCTGCCCGAACACCGCCATCGTGATGGCCGGTTTCGGCTTCGGCCTCCGCCACCTCAACACCCCTTACATCATCCCGCGCCAGCAGGCCTGCATGCTCTGCATGAAGTGCACCCAGGTCTGCCCCACGGGCGCCCTGACCCCAATATCCGCCGACGACGCCGAGGTACAAACCCGCGTCAAGATGGGGCGGGCCGTGGTGGACAAGTCCATGTGCTATTCCTATCAGAAACGCACGTGCGGGGTGTGCATCCGGGCCTGCCCGTTCCCCGCTGTCGCCATGAAGAGCGGGCTTTACGAGCAACCCATCGTCACGGCCTCCTGTGTGGGCTGCGGGCTCTGCGAGCGGGCTTGCATCCACATCCCGCAGGCGATCCGGATCGTCCCGGTGGAGGGCTGAGGGATGCCACGCTTTCTCCGGCGGCTTGTCCAAGGGGCCGCCCTCGCCTTACTCATCGCCGTCCCGGCGATGAATTACGGCGGTGTCCTCTACCAGCAGTACGGCAAGAACGCCCACCACACGATGGACCTCATGGGCACCGCGTTCGAGAGAGGGCTCTACCGCCTCTTCTCGGCCACCGTGGGCGCATTTTCCGAACCGGCGGCGATATCGGTGACCTTGGTCGGCAATTTTGGGTCGTTTTCCCTATTCGGCGTCTCCCTCCTCGACCCCGTCGTTGCCGCCGAGACGGCGCTTCGCGCGCCTGGGGCGTGGCTTGCGATCCTGTCGGGGGCGGCGCTGCCGCTGCTTGTTGCGGCGCTTTTGGGGCGGGTCTTCTGCGGGTGGGCGTGTCCCGTGAACACGATCCTCGAGGGAATCGACTCGTTGCGAAGACGCGCTCTGCCGCGACTCGGCTTCCAGCCGCCGGACGTGGCGGCGCCCCGCTGGCTGAAGTGGGTCCTGTTCCTCGTTGGGCTGGGCGCGGCGGCCTTAGCGGACCTGGCTCTGTGGGCAAATCTGTTGCCCCATGTCCAGATCGGCCGGGACGCCCTGTCGCTGATGGTTTTCGGCGTGACGACGGCCGGCGCACCGCTCCTGATCGCGATCATCCTGGCCGAGCTGCTCCTCTCCCGCCGCGTCTGGTGCCGGTCCCTGTGCCCGACCGGCGCGGTCCTGGGCTGGTTCGGGGCGCGCGCGCTGCTGCGCGTGCGCAAGGCGGAGCGGGCCTGCCTGGCGGGGTGCGCCGCCTGTGCGAGGGCCTGCCCGATGGCGCTGAACCCAGCCGAACCGTTCCCCCTGGCGCAATGTTACAACTGCGCTCTCTGCGCCTCCGCCTGCCCGTCCGATTTGCTGACCCTCGGTTTCGCGCGCCCGCGAAAACTTGAATTCGCGCGTGCCCTGACCTTCCTCAAGCGCGCGACGCCTCCCCTCATCGCGGCGGTCGCATTCTTTGCCGCCCCGGCAGCGGCCCACCACATGCGAGGTCAGCCGCACTATGGGTACGCCGAGAACTACCCTCAGGTCCCCACGCAGGAAACCCGGGCACGGATGGGAGAATACGACGTCACTGTCGTCAGCTACTTCTTCGAAGGCTTGCGCCGCAGGCGTTCCAACACCCCGGACGATGTACAGTTCTATGTCAGCCTCACCGATTCCCGGACCGGCCAGAGCTACACGGGGCCGCTCTCCATCGAGTTGCGGCGAGGGGGCCGGCGCGTCGCGGCCTTCGACCACGACCGTCCCTTGGAGGAAGCGGTTTACCGGATCCGTCAGGCGGTCCCCGGGCGGGGAGGCTACGAGCTTCGCCTCTCAGGGCCGGAAATCCACGGGCGACTTTTCGTGGAGGTCAAAGGGGACACAACCTCGCGAACGCCGTACATCGTGGCCGGGGTCGCCCTCTTGATCGGCCTCCTCGTCTTTCTCAACCGCCGCCGCCGGCCGACGGGCCGTCGAGGTGGGTCCGGTGCGAGGGGGCGTCCGGCGCGACGCCGCCCCTGAGGTGAGGCTTCACGCGGCGATGGATGTCCCGGGAGTTCACGATGGACCGGAGAACTTTCCTGCAGGAAGGCCCCCTGGCGTTCCTGCAGGCCGTCCTGCACGGGGGTTCCAAGGAAGACCCGCGTCCGGGTAACGGTTCTGATTCCCTCCTCCGCCCGCCGGGGGCGGCCCCCGAGGCGGAATTCCTGGAACTGTGCTGCGGCATTGGCGCTTGCGCGGAGGCGTGTCCGGCGAACGCGATTCAGCTCGTCGCGCGTCCCGGCGATCCCGCTCGTCTCACTCCCGTCATCGTTCCGAGCGAGGCGGCGTGCATCGTTTGTGAGGAACTCGCTTGCACGAAGGCCTGTCCCAGCGGCGCCCTCCTGCCCGTCGCGCGGGAGGAGATCCGCATCGGCGTCGCCCGCATCTGCGCAGACGAATGCCTGGCCTGGACGAACACGGACCCGGGCTGCGATTACTGCGTCGACCGGTGTCCCCTTGGATCACGGGCCATCGCCATGGATCGAGTCGAGCAAAGGAGGCGTCCGGTTGTAAAAGAGGGATGCATCGGTTGCGGGGTGTGCGAGTATTACTGCCCGACCCGCCCTTCGGCCATCCGGGTTTACGGGCGAGATAGATATTACCGGGAGGACTAAATCGTTGACCCCCTTGTCACCCTGAGCGGCGGACCATCATCCACCGGAAAGGAAGGCTGGAAGACGCAACGAAGCGAAGGGTCTCGCCGTCGCCCTTGCCGTATGGTCATCCGACATTCGGTACAACGAATTGCGAGATTCATCGCGCGGGTCGATGACCGACGCTCAAAATGACATG
>JBHIBA010000171.1:0-9675 GCA_046758845.1 Nitrospinota bacterium | reverse complement strand
CCAAAGACGCTCGGCTTGAGCAGACATGGCTCCAACCGCAGTCCGGCCGGCACGCGAGTGCCCAAAAAGCGCCCCCCGCAGAAAACAGAAGCCCCCCGTGTGAAGCGCCTGCGGGCAATGTCAGGCGAACTTCTCCGTCCAGCGATCCCAGTGTGACTCTCCGGAAAGAATCTCCAGCCGCAGCCGCAGCGACCAGCACGGAAGTTGACCCGGAGGATAAGGACGCAGCTTCACGGCGTCTTTCTCCGTCGTAAGAAGACCTTCCGCCCCGCAGGCGCGCGCTTTGTCTTGCACCTTCCGGAGGTCCGCCGGGCCGTACCTGTGATGGTCCGGGAAGGCCATCATCCCCGCTTCCTCAAATCCGGCCCGGGCGGCCAGATTGCGGAAGTCCGATGGGCGCGCGATCCCGCAAACGAGGAAAGCCCGCCTGCCGTCGGGTTGGATCTCCTCGCCGGAGACCAGGTCGCGGACGCCGTCGGGGATGAAGCGGCTGACGGCGATGAGCAGAGAAGGGTATTTTCGGCGAAGCCGCGCGGCCGCCTCCGGCTCGGGCGTGTCTGCGCGGGTGAGCAGGACGCCGTCGGCGCGTGCAACGGCCCCTTGCGGCTCGCGCAGCGTCCCCCGGGGCAGGAGGTGGCCGTTGCCGAAGGGTTTGCCGGCGTCCAGGAGGAGGAGGTTGAGGTCTCGGGCGAGCTGAACGTGTTGGAAGCCGTCGTCGAGGATCACGCCCTCCACCCCGAAATCGGCCGCCGCCTTCAGACCCAGGGTGTAGCGGTCCGCCCCCGTCAGGACGGGGACGCCGGGCAGACGCAAAGCCAGCAGGCAGGCCTCGTCCGACGCTTCTGGGGGATGGACAAGGACGCGCTCACCGTCCGACACCACGGTCGCGGGACCGGCGGCCTCTCCGCCGTACCCGCGGCTGAGGACCGCCACCCTCCGTCCCTTTGCGCAGAGGGATTGGGCCAACGCCAGGACGGCCGGGGTCTTGCCTGTTCCCCCGACCGTGAGGTTGCCCACGCTGAGCGCCCAACAGGGCAGTTTCCTGGTTTTGAGAATCCCGGCTCGATAGGCGGCCATCCGGCTCAGATGTCCCGCCCCGTAAAACCAGGAAGCGGCCAGGAGACCTCCTTTCAGACACGCTCCCCAAAGGCCGCGCGGGAGGCGGTCTTCTTGCAGGGCCAGCCCTGTGAGGCCGCCCCTCGGGGTTGCGAATTCCCGCACCTCTACGGTCTCCCGGCGGCGATCTCGGCGACCCATTCCGCGTACCGCTCAGCAGCCCCGGCTTGCGCGCGGACGACTTCTCTGCCCCGCTGCCCCATGGCGCTTGCCAAGTCCGGCGAATCCAGCAGCTCCGAGACCGCCTCGGCCAGCCTGGCGGCCGAGCCATGCAGAGGACCTTCGATCCGCCGTGCGCCTGAAACGCCCCCCGGCCCCGCTTCCGCCAGGACCCGCGCCGCCTCCTCGAAGTTGTGCATGTAGCCCCCGAACAAGACGGGAAGACCCAGACCGGCGGGTTCCAGAGGGTTTTGGCCCCCCCATGCGATCAGGCTTCCGCCCACGAACGCGATATCCCCCGCCCGGTATGTCCTCCCCAACTCCCCCAGCGTGTTCAGGACCAAGACCGATGCGTCTTCCCGCTGTTGGCCCCCTGTGCGGAGATGGTACTCGATCTGGCGGCTGCGGAGGAGGTCCCCGATGGCCGACGCCCGTTCCGGGTGGCGGGGGGCGAGGACGAGGCGGAGACCCGGGTGCGCTTTCAACAGCGCCCGGTAGGCCTCCACGACGGGGGCCTCTTCATCGGGATGGATGCTCCCGGCGACCCAAACGCGGGCATCCTCGGGAAAACCCAGCTCTTTGCGGAGCGCCTTTTTTTCCTCCGGCCCCGGAGGTCTTGCCTCCGCCGCATCGTCGAATTTGAGGTTTCCGCCCACCCGGACTCTCTCCGCCGGAGCCCTGAGCTCCGTGATGCGCCGGGCGTCGGATTCGGACTGCATCCCGAACCCCGTCACACTTGCGAGAATTCTCGCCATAAAAGGCCGGATGAGGACGTAGCGCCGGAACGACCTCGGCGAGATTCGGCCGTTGACGATCACCGCGGGGATCCCGGCCGAGCGGAGACGCCTGAGGAAGTTTGGCCAGATCTCGGTTTCCACGATGACCACCAGGCTGGGATTCACCCGGCGGATGGCGGCCGAGACGGACCAGGGGAAGTCCAGGGGAAAGTAGATTCGCATGTCAGCCTCGGGGATGCGGCGGACGCCGGCTTCCCGCCCGGTCTCCGTGACGGTGGAGAGGACGAACCTCCACCCGGAAAGTTTTCCTCTCAGCGCGCGGGTGAAGGGGGCCGCCGCGTGGACCTCTCCCACCGAAACGGCATGAATCCAAAGGGTCGGGGGGCCATTGGAGACAGCCGGCAAATCCGGAAAGCCCAGCCTCTCGCGGAGCCCCCGCCGGGCCTTTCCACGGAACAGGGCCTGAAAGCCCCAATAGGCGGCAAGGACCGGGACGGCCGCCGTCAAAAGCGCGTTGTAAAGGAAGAACACGTTTCCACGCCTTCCCCGGAAGGGGCGCGAGATGCCTCGAACCGGCGGGCTCGAATCCCGGGCCCGGTCATTCCCGTCACTCTAAAGGATGGTTTCGGGGCGCCGCGTTCGACGGGCGTCAGGAATTTCCGTACCGCGCATCGGACCTGGCTTCCTCAGCGTCCCTGGCCGGAACAGGCGGCAGGGGCTTGCCCTTCGCCGCTGCGTCGGCGGCCTCCAGGGCCCAGAGCATTTCCGTCTCCAGCTCAAGACGTTTCGCCTCGAGCAGCAACCCGTCGGCCTCGCGCGGGACCGTGAGGGGTCTGCCGAAGACCAGGGCGACGCGCGCGAAGGGATAGGGCAAACAAAACCGGTCCCAACTGGCGAAGGTCTTTGCGCGCGCCGCGCCGAAGACGATGGGGATCACCGGCGCCCCCGAGCGGGAGGCCAGGTGGATGATCCCCGGCTGGACGCGCAGCGCGGGTCCGCGGGGGCCGTCCGAGGCGATGGCCACGTCCTCACCTTCCTGAAGGCTCTTCAGCAAGCGCCTCAGGGCCGGGGGGCCGCCGCGCGAAGTGGAGCCCCGAGCGGTTCGATACCCCAGCGCCTGAAGGGCGCCGGCGAGGATCTCCCCATCGCGGCTCAGGCTGACGAGGACCAACGCCCGCAACTTCCGCCGGAAAAAGGCGGGATAGAGCATCCGGCCGTGCCAGACGGAATAGATCCGACCGGAGCGGCCCGCCGTCCGGGAAACCTCCCGCTCGGGGAACAGGATCCGGGCCCGAAGGGTCGCCGCCAGGGCGTAGGCCATCGCCCCGATGAAGCGGCCCCCCCACCTCGCTCCCGCCCTCCCAATTCCCGGGCGCCTGAGACGATCGGTTGGCGACACGGCGCTGCGACTCCTGTTTCCGCCCTCAAGCCTCCAGGCTCTCCACGATGGCCTCCGTCGCCCGCTCAAAGCAACCCCCTGCCCCGAGCGAGCGGCGGATGTCCCGGAGCCGGCGCTTGACGTAGGCCGTTCTTTCCTTGTCTTCCAGGAGTCGCTTCGCCTCGAGGGCGAGGTTTTCGGGCCTCAACTCTTCCTGGAGCAGTTCCGGGAAGAGGGCTTCCCCGGCCAGGATGTTGACCAGCCCGAAGTAGAACCGCTCGGTGGGAAGATTCGCCATCCAACGCACGACGGAGAAGGTGATCGGGTGAAGATGGTAAGCCAGAACCGACGGCGTCCCCAAAATTCCCGCTTCCAGAGTGGCCGTGCCGGAGGCCACCATGGCCGCGTCGGACGCCCGCAGAACGTCTCTGGCCCCCCGTACGGGCCGAACCCCCGCTTCTTGCGCGCGCCGGGCGATCCCTTCCCAGGGCAAAGTCTCCGCGACGGGCAGCAGGAAGCGGGCCTGCGGGTAGGCCGCCCGCAGAATCCGCACAGCCTCCAGCATCGGGGGCAGAATGGCGGCCACCTCCCGTTCCCGGCTCCCCGGGAGCACGCCAATCACCGGTCTGCTTTCAGCGAGTCCGAGCCTCTCTCTCGCCGCCTCGACGGGTTCCATTTCCCAGGAATCGATCAAAGGGTTTCCGACAAACTCCGTCTCGATCCCGAGGTCCCGGAAAAACCCGACCTCAAAAGGAAGGATAACCAGCAGCTTGTCTACCGAGCGGGCCATTGCCCGGGCGCGCCACCTCCCCCACGCCCAGAGCTGAGGGGCGACGAAGTAGATGACCTTGAGGCCCCGGGCGTGCAGGCGCTTCGCCAGGTGCAGGTTGAATCCGGGAAAGTCAATCAGGACGGCGGCTTCAGCGCCCCGAGCGCCCACCTCCTGGAGAATGCGGCCCTTGGCCCGCCTCAGGACCGGGAGACGCCGCACGACCTCCAAGACGCCGACGACCTCCAGGTCGGCCACGTCGAACCAAGTCTGCACCCCCGCCGCCCGCATGGCCGGTCCGCCGATCCCCGAAAGTCTCAGGCCGGGCCGCCTGCGCATCAGGGCCTCGGCCAGCCGTCCGCCCAGGGCGTCGCCCGAGGCTTCGCCGGCGACGATCAGGAGTTCAATGGCTCCCTCCCTCTTCCATGGAGACGACGGCGATCTTCCATCTGTGGGCGGCTTCCAGGAAGGCCTGCTCCTCGATGACCATCGTTCGACCGGCTTCAATGCCCAGGGCGGTCCCGCCTCCCTCGGCGAGGGTCCGCAGCGTCCCTTCGCCCACCACGGGGACATCGAACCGCGGGTCCTGGCGGGGTTTGGCCACCTTGACCACAACGGCCCCGCGGCCACAGAGGGCGCAACCCCTGCGGATGGCTTCATCGGTCCCCTCTATGGCTTCCACCGCGAGGACCGCCTGGTTGCGGACCACCACCGTCTGTCCCAAATCCAGGGCGGCCACGCCCTTGGCCATGCCGAATCCGAATTCTAGATCCTCCTGTTCGCGCCGAGTTGGAGACCTCCGCGAGATGACCCCCGACTTCGGAAACAGCTCTCCCAGAAATTCCGCCTGGGGAAGAACGCGAAAGCCCTCCGCTTCTAGTTCTTCGACGGCGGCCAGCATGAGGGTATCGTCCCGCCAGTCCTTGACGCGGCCAACCCATTGAATGGTGCGCCAATCAACGCGGGGGTTGCGGTACAACAACCGCTTTTCCAGCTTACCGACGAAGATTAAATAGTGCACGCCTTCCTCTTTGAGAAAGCGGAAGACTTTGCCTGTCTGGCCCAAGCCGCACTTAAGAAGGGAGACGCACAGGGGGCGCAACGCCTCGGCGGTCCCGGCGGAGAATGTGACCGTAACCGGCTCCAGCCCGCGGGCCCGAGCGTTCTTGGCCACCAGGAGAGGAAGATCCCCCTCGCCCGCGAGGATGCCCAGGCGTTCCCCTTCCGGAAGGCTCACCGGACCGTTGCGGGCCTTTTCAGTGGCCCCGAGGGGCCGGCTCACCATGGATCTGCGAAAGGATCTGCAGGGCCAGGCGCAGGGATTGCAGGTCCTGATCGACCCGCCTCGGTCGAGCGGGCACTGCGCCGTTCATGGCCGTGTGGAGGAGGTGGCGGATCTCCAGTTTCAGGGGGTTGTCCTTGTGGATGAAAATCCGCTCGATGAAGGCCTCTTGCCGGTAACGGAGTTCTTCCTGGGTGAGGGTGTGCTCGGAGGCCGCGCGGCGGTGCACCCGGATGTCCTGCTCCGCATAGTCCATGAAGATGTAGACGTCCTTTTGCGTGACGGCCAGGGTCCGCACCTTGTCCTGCGTGGCGCGGCTTGCAGTCAGCGTGGCCATGCACCCGTTCTCGAAGGTCAGCGACACGCCCGCGATGTCTTCCCGGGCCGAGTAGACGCTGGCGCCCACGGCGTGGCAGGTCTTGACGGGGGAGTTGACCAGGCTGAGGACGATGTCCAGGTCGTGGATCATCAGGTCCAGGATGACGCCGTCATCCTGAACCCTGGGCTGGAACGGACCCATGCGCCGGCATTCGATGAGCAGAGGTTCGCGGGCGATCTTGTGCAACTCCTGCACCGCCCCGTTGAATCGCTCGACGTGGCCGATCTGAAGGACCCGGCGCTTTTCCCGCGCGAGGCCGAACAACTCCTCCGCCTCCTCCAGCGAAGCGGTGATGGGTTTTTCGACCAGGACGTGCGCCCCTGTCCCGAGAAAATCCCGGGCGACGGGAAAATGCAGGGACGTGGGGACGGCGATGCTCACCACATCCACGTGGCCGAGCATCTCCCGGTAGTCCTGGATGGCCTTCGTGCGGTACTGCTCGGCGATGGCCGAAGCCCGGGCGGCATCCACGTCCGCCACGGCCACCAGCTCGACGTCAGGCAGCTCGTTGTAGACTCCGACGTGGTACCTGCCCATGTGGCCCACGCCGACCACGCCCGCCCTGAACCTATTGGGAAAACGCCGACTGTCTATCATGACTCAAACGCACCTCATCGGTAAAAACCTCGTTCGGAATTCTCGACAAAACTCACCAGCCGGTTGACCTCCGGGACCTCTCCGTATTGTTCCTGAATCCGGTTGACCGCTTCCACCGTCCGCAGCCCTTCGTCCAGGAGGATATTCATGGCACGCTTGATGGCCCCGCGGGCGCCGGAAGAAACGCCCCTGCGCTTCAGACCGACCACGTTGAGTCCACGAACCCGGGGTTCGTGGCCCTCCACAATGGTAAAGGGAAGGATGTCCTTGCGGACGGCCGAGAAGGCGCCGACCAGACACAGCTCGCCCAGCCGGACGAACTGGTGAACGGCCACGTTACCGGAGATGAAGGCCCCGTCCCCGGCCACCACATGGCCCGACAGAGCCGCCAGGTTCACCAGGACGACCCCGTCGCCCAGGTGGCAGTCGTGGGCCACGTGGGAAAAAGCCATGAGGTAGCAGTTCTTGCCGACGAGAGTCTCTCCGTCCGGCTCCCTGCTCCTGTGAATGGTCACGTACTCCCTCACCACTGTGCCGTGGCCGATCCGCACGAAGGACCGGTGCCCACAAAATTTCACATCTTGCGGCGCGCCGCCGACCACCGCGCCAGCGCCGATGGTACACCCTTCCCCCGCCGTCGTCCAGTTCTCGATGACCGCGTGGGGGCCGACCTTCGTCCCGTGGCCGAGGGCGACTTCCTCCCCCACGACAACGTAGGGTCCGATCTCCACGCCGGGCCCCAGCACGACGTTGGGGGAGACGACCGCCGTGGGATGGATCACTGGGCTCAAAACATCCGTTTCGCCATGGTGGCCTGGCCCTGTCCTTCGGCCGCGAGCTCACCGTTCAGGAATCCCCTGCCGCTGAACCACCACACCGGGTGCCGGCTGCGCAGGATCTGGGCTTCCATCACCATCTGGTCGCCGGGACAGACGGGCTTGCGGAAACGCACCTTCTCGACTCGCGTGAGAACCGGCACAAATTCCTTCGGATCGGCCAGGGAACCGAGGACCAGAACGCCCGCCGTCTGAACCATGGCCTCGAGCATCAGGACTCCGGGCATGATGGGGTTATCCGGGAAGTGGCCGGGGAAAAAAGGTTCGGTGCGGGTGACATTCTTGATGGAGACGATCCGCTTCCCCGGTTCGTACTGCACGATGCGGTCGACCAGGAGAAAGGGGTGACGGTGCGGAAGGAGGGAGATCAACCGGTTGGAGGTTCCCGCGTCGATTTCCGCTTGAGTCATGGGCTCCATGGGCTTTCCTCTTGGAGGAACCGTTCGATGGCCGCCAGCCGTTCCCCGTGTTCGCTCAGGGTTTTCAGAGACTCGGGGACTTTGCCGAGGCTGATCTCCAACTTCGCGTGCTCAACACCGGGACGAGGCGTCCGCGCCGCGGCCCACAGGGTCCCGGGTTCAATGTCTCGGTTGACGACGGTCAAGGCCGTCAGAATGGCCTTGTCGCCGACCTGGACGTGGTCGCCGACACCCGCCCGGGCGGCGAGGATGACGCCGTTTCCCAGCGTTGCGCTGCCGGCCATCCCGGCTTGGCCGAGCAGAAGACAGTGTTCGCCGATCCGGACGTTGTGCGCCACCTGAACGAGGTTATCGATCTTCGTCCCCCGGCCGATGCGCGTCTCGCCCAGCGTCGCCCGGTCCACAGCCGAATTGGCCCCGATCTCCACGTCGTCCTCTACGACGACGCGGCCAACATGGGGGATCTTGCAGTGGGAACCGTCCTCACGCTGAGCGTAGCCGTAGCCGTCGCTTCCCAGGGTCGCGGCGCTGTGAATGACGACGCGATCCCCGATCTCCACGTCCCGGTAGATGGAGACGTTGGCGTAGATCACGGCGTCCCGGCCGATGCGGCTTCCCCGCCCAACGTAGACGTTCGGATAGAGGACCGTGCGGTCGCCGACCCGGACGTCATCGTCCAGGACCACGCCGGGATGCAGGCAGACTTCGCGGCCCAACTCGACGTTCCGGCCGACGTGGGCCTTTTCGTGAATGCCGGGGGATGGGTGTTCCGGAGGGTGGAAGTAACTCAGCATCTGCGCCAGGGCCAGACGCACGTCCCGCACGCGGACGGACGGCCGCTCGATCGGCCAGGGTCCACCGATCACGACGGCCCCGGCCTTGGAGGTTTCCAGGTCCCCAAGCCGGCGTTTGTCGGTGATGAAGACGACTTCCTCGGGGCCCGCACGGGCGGGCTCGGCAACGCCGCGGATGAGGAGGTCCGGGTCGCCTTCGAGGGCGCCGTTCAGCCTCTCAGCGATCTGCGTAAGACGTAAGGAGGGTCGGGAAGCGGAATTCATCGCCTGACTTTGTCGTAAGCCTTGACCACCTCGTCCGTCAGGTCGACGCGCTCACCGTCAAAGAAAAGGACGACGGAACGTTCGAGAATCAAGGTGAACTTATCTTCCTTGCCGATACGGACGATGACATCGCGAAGCTCTCTTCGGATCTTACGGTTCACGCGGCGCCTTTCGCGTTCGAAATCGGCCTCGGCCTCCCGGCGGAGGCGGACCAGCTCATCTCGGGACCGCTCGAACTCCCTTTGGCGTCGCAGGAGGTCGTCCTCTTTTTGACGGCGGACTTCCTCGCTGAAGAGCAGACTTTTTTGGCGCAAATCCTGTTGTTGTTTCAAGAGTTCCTGCTCCATACGCCGCAGCGTCTCCGTCTTGGCGAGGAGTTGTTGGCGGAAGTTGTCCCCTATTTTCTTAAGAGACGAGAGGGCCTCTTTGCCGCCCTTGGATTGCTCCATGGCCCGGCCCAGGTCCACGATGCCGACCTTGAGCTGGGCCGAGGCCGTCCCCGCCCAGGTGAAAAGGAGCGCTCCCGCGATGGAGAGAACCCGCGCACGGCGCCGCAGTCTAGCCAGCCGAATGTCCATGATCCGTCCTGCCTCCTGTTGGGGACCGAATGGCCGCCGGGTGTCCGCTCTATCCTCGTAAGGGCCGGCTTCTTCAGAAAGTGCGCCCGATGGTGAAGTGGAACTCGCTCAGGGACTCCCCTGCCTTCCGGTCGAGCTTCACCCCCCAGTCCATCGAGATGGGCCCCAGGGGCGAGAGGATTCTCAGGCCGCCCCCGGCGCTGGATCGCAGTTCGGCCACGTCGAATACCCGGTCTTCGTCTTTGCGGTACACCTGACCGGCGTCGTAGAAGATCACCGCTCTCAGACCGGCCACGAAGGGGAATTGAAGCTCGACGCTGAAGAGCAGCGATCCGTTGCCACCGAGGGGGTCCCCGTTTGCGTCCTT
>JBHIBA010000170.1:0-9717 GCA_046758845.1 Nitrospinota bacterium | reverse complement strand
GGGGGGCCGGTTTTCAAAAAGGCCCCCCTGGGAATCCAGGCTTTCATCCCCATCTGCCAAAATCGCGGCTATGCGGGCTTATCCCACATGACTGGCCAGTTGGCCGACTAAGCTTGCTTCTAAGGTCGATCGATGACAGAAGACTTCTCACCCCTCGCCGCGGAGCATTACAACGCAACCGTTGTCTCCATCCGCCGGCCTCATGACGAACTGATGGTGCTTCGGGTGCGCCCGGACAAGGGGCCATTGCCCTTCGAGCCCGGCCAGTACGCAACTCTGGGGTTGGGGTTCTGGGAGGCAAGGGTCGAAGGAAGCCAGGAGGAATCCGAACGGCAAAAGGAGAAAAAGCAAAAGCTGGCCAGGCGGGCTGAATCGTTTTCGCACCCCATCTTGAGCGAAGGGGGCGAACGCCTTCTCTCCCCCGGCGAGCCGGACTTCCACGAATTCTTCATGAACCTGGTGAAAAGAAGCCCGGCGGGGGTGAAGCCGCCGGAGTTCACGCCGAGACTCTATCATTCGAGCATCCGGCCGGGCTCCCGGACGTTTATCGACGAAAAAGTCAAAGGCGCTTACACCCTCGGCCTGGAAAACCTGACGCAAGGCAAACACCTTGTCTTCGCCTCCAACGGAACCGGGGAAGCCCCGCACAACGCAATGATCTGGAAGTTGCTCCATATGGGCTACGACGGCCGAATCACTTCCATCGTCAGCGTGATGCGAAAGGAGGACCTGGCCTACCTGGAGGTCCACGAACAATTGGAAAGGGTGTACGGGAACTATCATTACATCTGGCTGGCGACGGAGGAATCTGCGTTCGCTCAACGCAACCTGACCATTCAGGAGTTCGTCCTGAGCGGCCGGCTCGAGGAGAGGATCGGCGAGAGGCTGGACCCTGAGAGAATGAGTTTTTTCCTGTGCGGCAGTGATTCCCTGATCGGCGTTCCCTCCATCGACCGGGGGACCCGCCGGAAGATTTACCCGAAAGATCCGTCAAGGGGTCAGAGCGGGTTAATCGAAGTTCTCGAAACGAAATACGGGTTCGCGATGGATCCCCTGGCGAAATCGTCAGGGCAGCGGGGCAACATACACTTCGAGAAGTGGTATTAGGCTGGATTTCCCCATGAATCCGTGCACCCCGAAAGATTCCCACACAAAATAGCTTCCCGAGTCCCTGTGGGGCGGGACCTGTTCTCAATGACGGTCTGCTTCCCGGCGGGTTATGTGCGCACTCCTTCAATCAGGCAGGTCGGCGAATCCGTTGAGATTACTGTGGCGAGCTCAAACCCGGCCTGACCCAATAGCGTTCGGAACTGGCTCTCCGTGCGCTCCAGTCCGCCGAGTCTGACCAACATGTGCAGGTCCCGCCACTTTCCGGGGTGGGGTGCATTGCCTATGGGGATGACCGGTTCCACGATGAGGACCTTACCCTTCTTCGACATGACCCGATGGATGTTTTTGAGGATAGTCGTCGAGAGGGTGTCGTCAAACTCGTGGAGAATGTTAGAGAGAATGTAGGCGTCGTCCCCCTTGGGTACACCCTCAAAGAAGTCCCCGCTGACAACCTTACAGCGGGCCGAAAGTCCAGCCGCCTTTAGGTATTGCCCCGCGCTTTCGGCGACGTGGGGTAAATCGAAATGGACGCCGTTCAGGGTCGGCTGCGCCTTTAGAATGGCCGCGAGGAGGATACCCTCGCCGCCCCCTACGTCCACAATCGTGCCGAACTGCGAGAAGTCATAGGCGGCGACGACCGCGGGGGCAATTTGCGCGGTGTAGCCTGTTAAGGCTTCGTTGTAGAGGGAAGCAGCCTCGGAATGCCGCGTCAAATATTCGAAGAGCCCCATACCAAAGACATGATTGAACGAAGCCTGTCCGGTCTTTACGCTGTACAAGAGCTTGCCCCACGGTTCCCAAGCCCACTTTTCACACCACCCAATCGCCAAGGAACGCAGTGAGCCGGGAATGTCGCTCCGCAAATATTCTGCAAGCGGAGTCGGCTCGAAGCGGCCGTCCCCGACCTCGGAAAAGACGCCCACGCTGGCCAACGCACGCAGCAGCCGATAAAGCGAAGGCCCGTGTGTGCCGGTGGCCTCCGCCAGTTCTTCGAACCTCCTTGAGCCGTTCTTAAGTAAATCAGCAATGCCCAGCTTGGCGGCCACAGAGATCGCTTGCGAGACCCAGTAGCCCGTCACCATCTGTAAAAGCGCCGTCGGAGGCGGTGCTTCAGCGGCCTGTTTGGGCTGTTCTTGGCTTGGCATACTCGTGTTCTCCCTCGCTTCCGGCTCCTGTCAAAAAAGACCCGCCGTCGGAGTTCCCGACAGACGCTTCCAGGGTTTTCCAACTCGGCCCTGAGGCCTCGGTGGCCGATGCGCCCCTTGCTTTCAAGGCGGTGTCCGCTTTCACCGGAGAACCCTTAAGTGCTGTTTCAATTCCACAGAGGTGAATCGTCCCCTCAATTTTCACACACCTTTGAGATCGGTGATAACGTTGTCTCACATCTGGCAACGAGGTTACCAAACAGGGGAACCAATTTCGGCTCTCAGTCGCTCAGGGCGTCATAAGCTACGTATATTCAATAAATTACGCTAGGGGATTATCTTGGCATCCCCCTTGCATTAACCGGCCATTGGGGGTGTCAGACACCAAACTCGAAAATGACCCGGAATGGCCCGCCGAGGGTCCCGACTGTGATCCTGGTGCGGCAGCGGCTTGCGCGCCGGGAAAGTTGAGTAGATGGCGACCCCCGGCGTGACAGCCGCAAGACTCAGGATCGTTGAGTACGGGGATACCCCGTGGCCACCCGCGGCGGGCGCCTAAGGGCGATTTTTTTGGGGCGAACGATGAACGAATGTTCACTCATGAAGCAGGCGCAGGCGACCGCCCCGGAGTCGCGAACAAGTGTGGCCGATCACCGCGTTCCATCCGTTAGAAATTGAGCGGTTAATGCGGTTAACACATTGTCATGACCCTCGGGCCGAATGACAAGGAGAAGGGGACATGAAGAAATTAAAGCCGTTGATGCCCGCAATCGTCGCAGCGCTTCTCGTCCTCAACGGTTGCCAAAGCGTCGGAGAGCACGCCGCAGGGACCCGTGAGGCGGTGGGTGAGGGCGACAGGCTGACCGTCGGCAAGGTGCAGCGGGAGATCCGGGTCGGCATGAGCGGCGCCGAGGTGATCCAGGCCCTGGGCTCGCCGAACGTCGTGACCACCGACGAGAAACGGCGTGAAGTCTGGGTCTACGACAAGATTTCCACCAGCCGCGTGGAATCCAAGACGGTCGGCGGTGTCGCTTTCCTTGCCTTCATCATCGATACAGCAAGCTCAGAGGCGACGAGCCAGCGGACGCTGACGGTGATCGTCAAGTTCGACGACCAAGAGAAGGTCCGCGACTTCGCCTACCACACCTCGCGCTTCTAAGGGGGGCAAGGACATGCCAGGGAAAGCACGAGTCGCAGTTCCGTCCGTCGTACTCGCGGGGGTCTTGGCGGGATGCGCCCCCTCCATCCCCAAAGAGGCGCTCCAGCTGTCGCCGGAGAGCCTACAGGACCGGCAGCTCCAGACCCGGCGGTTCGACACTCAGGACGAGGAAAAATTGCTCGCGGCGTCCGCCGCCCTGCTCCAGGACATCGGGTTCCTCATCGATGAGAGCGAAACCAGGCTGGGCGTGATCGTGGCGTCGAAGGACCGCAGCGCGGTCAGCGGGAAACAGGTGGCCGTAAAAGTGTTCTTCGCTCTCCTCGGCGCCAATCTCCCCATCGATCGTCACCAGAGGATGCGCGCGGCGGTGGTCACCCGCCCGGTGGGGGAGGAGGGCAAGGGCACGGCCGTTCGGGTTACCTTCCAGCGGATTGTCTGGAATGAGCAGCGGCAGATTACGAAGCGAGAGCGCTTGAACGATCCCAAGATCTACCAGGAGTTCTTCTCCAAACTGTCCAAGGCCGTCTTTTTGGAGGCGCATGAACTATGAAAAAGCGAATTCACTTCCAAGGACTTGGCGGCGTATTCGCCGTCTTGCTGCTGGTTACGGGGTGTGCGACCACGCAGGCGAGGCTCCTGGACAGCGGCCAGAGTCAGGTGAAGCTGCGCAGTATGCAGAGCCGCGCTTTTGATACGACGGACAAGAAAAAGACTCTCCGCACGGTTGTCGCGACCCTTCAGGACCTCGGCTTCGTCGTGGACAAGGCGGACCTGACGCTTGGGACCGTCACCGGATCAAAGGTGGACAAATACGCCCTGAGGATGACGGTGAGCGTCCGCCCCCGGGGCGAGACGCAGCTTCTTGTCCGCGCCAACGCCCAATTCGGTATCAAGCCAGTGACGGAGCCGGAGCCTTACCAGGACTTCTTCGCGTCACTGGGGAAGGCGATGTTCCTGACGGCGCATGAGGTGGATTGAAGGGGCCGCCTGCGCTTGCTTTGCTGCGTTTATCTCGCGGCAAGCAATGATAGAGATGATTTTCTGCGAGCCGTGGGTGATCCCCGAGCGGCGGGAAAACGGCTGCAAACCCCCCGAATTCGTGTGCGAGGAACCTGGAATTGCATGAACAGCCTCCTTTAAAGTTCAAAATCGCATCGGAGCAATGGGAATTCGAGCAGATCCATAGGCTGAATTACCGGGTCTTCGTAGACGAGATCCCCCGGCATGGGCCGAACCCCACCAGAGCGCTTGTAGATAAGTTCCATCCAGAGAACGTTTACGTCATTTGCCTTTGCGGCGGTCGAGTCGTTGGGATGGTGGCCATTCGATCGAAGCGCCCTTTTTCACTCGACGAAAAACTGGAAAACCTGGATTCCTATTTGCCGCACGGCCGTTCGCCATGCGAGGTCCGTCTCCTCGCCGTAGAGAAAAATCATCGGAGCGGGCTGATTTTCAGCGGATTGTTAAAACTGTTGGCGCTGCACTGCAAGAAACAGGGGTATGACCTTGGAGTCATATCCGGAACCTTGAGGCAACAAAAGCTATACAAGCATCTGGGGTTCGTCCCCTTCGGGCCAGTCATAGGCAGCCCCGAGGCGAGGTTCCAACCAATGTACATAACGTCGGAGACATTTCGGGAAAGGACTGAAGCGATTCTTCGTCGCTTACGAACAGTTTGTATGGAGCAAACGCTGGTCAACCTCTCGCCCGGGCCGGTGGGCATCAGCCAGGGGGTCCGGCAGGTATATGGGAAGGTGCCGATTTCGCACCGTTCGGACGCCTTTATGCGGGATTTTCGGCAGACGCAGCGGCTCCTTTGCCGGCTGGTTGGTTCAAGGTCCGTTGAAATCTTCTTCGGCTCAGGCACCCTGGCGAACGATGTGATTGCGGGGCAGTTGTCTCTTTTACCGGGCCGAGGATTGATCCTGAGTAATGGGGAGTTCGGAGATCGACTGATACACCACGCACAAGGGTTTCGGCTTCCATTCGAGATTGTTGCGGTTGAATGGGGGGATACTTTTGATGAGGGAGATATCGAGCGTGTGATGGATAGGAATCCAGACATCGGATGGTTATGGGCCGTTCATTGCGAAACCTCGACCGGCGTTCTGAATAACATGACGATGTTAAAAATAATCTGCGCGGAAAGAGAAATTCGCCTCTGCATGGACTGTGTGAGCTCGATCGGCACGGTCCCCATAGACCTGGATGGCATTTATCTCGCCGCCGGCGTCAGCGGCAAAGGAATCGGGGCGTTCCCAGGCTTATCATTCGTATTTTATAACCACGACGTCCCGCCGGCCCCGAACGGGCTTCCCAGGTATTTGGACCTTGGCCTTTATGCGTCGAGGGACGGAGTGCCGTTCACGCTTTCGTCAAACCTTCTCTACGCGTTGCAAGCGGCATTGGAACGATTTCAGACGATGAAGCCGTTCAAAGATATTGCCGATCTTTCGATTTGGCTGAGGCCCAGGCTGCGAGGGATGAGTCTTCATCTTGTTGCTTCTGATGCACAGGCGTCCCCCGCCGTGATGACCATCGCGCTGCCCACGCGGACAAGTTCTGAGGACCTGGGGCGCCGATTGGAAGAGAGGGGATATCTGCTGAGCTACAAGAGCGGGTATCTGTTGGAACGAAACTGGATCCAAATTTCTTTGATGGGAGAGTGCTCGCGAAGAAGGATAACCCCCCTGTTGAGGATTTTGAAAGATTTCACGTACACGAGACCCGTCGGCAACGTCACCTCCTGTGATGGCGTGGGGGGGTAAATTTGTGCTCGAAACATGAGCGAACATTCACTCAAAGAGCGAAGCGAGAGCGCCCAAAAGGGGCCAAAAGGAGCGGGCGATGAAGATCACATGACTGCGCAGAAGCCGTCAGGACGGGGTGGGCCGGAAGAGACGCCAAACGCGCGGAGGATGGCGCAGTCAAAGAACCGTCACCGCGCCTGAGCTAACTCCTGGACACAGAAGGGGGAACAATCATGGCTAAGGAGAACAAGACGAAGAGGTTCATCACCCATTTGAGGCTCGTAGTCATCCTGGTCATCGCAGCCAGTCTTCTGGTCCCCGTTCCACTCGCCGGGGCGGGCTTTTTGGGTCGAGCCATCCGGTGTGATGCAAAAGTTGAGCTGCCCCGGATAAGAGACATCCTCTCTCGTCGGAGAATAGCCGACCTCTCTCGTCGGAAAATAGCCGATCTCTCTCGGATAGTCGTCGTCGGTGACTCGCTCTCAGCCGGGTTTCAGAACGGTTCGCTTCTCGACGCCCAACAGGTGAACGGCTACGCCAGTGTCGTCACGGATCAAGCAGGGGGGCCGTTGCCCCTTCCCCTCATTGGGGCGCCGGGGATACCCAACGTCCTGACGCTGGCGGATATCGGACCACCGCCGGTGATCGTCCCGGCCCCCGGGTCCTCTCCCGGGCGGACGAACCCGCTGACTCAGCCGCTTAACCTCGCGGTTCCGGGACACACAGCCGAGGATGCGCTGACCACCCGGCCCGCCTTCCTCTTCGATAATCTGACCGACTTCGTCCTGGGCCTGCCAGGGGCTTTTTCCGGGATCTCCCGGAGCCAGGTCGAGTGGGCCGAGGCGCTCGCTCCCACGACGATCCTGATGTGGCTGGGGAGCAACGACGTGCTCGCCGCCGCAATCGAGGCGGACGCCTCGCTCGTCACGCCTCTTCCGGACTTCGAGGCGGCCTACGAGGAAGTAATAGATCGGTTGGCGGCGACTGGGGCGCCGATGGTGGTCGCGAATATCCCCGACGTGACCGTCGTTCCGTTCTTGACCTCGTTCGAGGAAGTCGCGGCGGCCATCGGGCTCTCCCCCGATGTCCTCGGATTGATCTTAGGGATCGGCCCGGGAGATTTCGTGACGCCGGACGCCTTTGACCTGATTAGCGACATCCTGGGGGGAGTCATATCGGGGCCCTTGCCGGGCGACGTCGTCCTGGACGCCGCCGAAGTCGCCGAGATCCGAGCCGCCACCGACGCCTTTAACGCCGTCATCGCTGAGCAGGCGGCGGCTAAAGGGGCGGCGCTGGTGGATATCCACGCGTTTACGAACTGCCTCGACACGAAGGGATACCTTGTGGGTGGCCAGCGGCTCACGACCGACTTCCTCGGCGGTATTTTCTCCCTCGACGGGATTCACCCGACGAACACGGGATACGCGCTGATCGCCAATGAGTTCATCAAGAAGCTGAACACGCACTTCAGGGCCGGCATCTCTCGCGTCTCCATCGCTGAGGTCGCGGAGTCCGACCCGCTGGTCCTGCCGGGCGTCGGCCGCCCGGCCGCCGCGCTCAGGTCCTTGGCTGAGGAGATCGTCGAACGTTTGCGCACCGTTCTGGTTCCCTGAACGACGCCCGAGGCGCCTTGTCGAGAGGGGGGGAAGCTCTTCCCCCCCTCTCGACAAGGTGGAGGAAGAGGGAGTCCGCCGTTTGTTGTAGCCGTGGAGGGTTGGTAAAATGTTAATTCTTTGGCGATTGGCGATGGGGCGAACGAGCAAGTATTCGAAGGCGTGTTTTGCCGTTCTCGTCCTCTTAGCGGGAACAGTCACCTTCGGGTGTGAGACCCATGTCCCTCCTGCGAAGGGGGGGCTGGTGGCGCAGGGGGTTCCCGCCGACTCCGGCCTGGCATTCGGTCGCGTCCGGTCCCAGTCAAGGGTTAGACACCGTATCTATTTGGTCAACCTGACCACCAGGCAATCGTTCACCTTTACGACAAACAGAGGGGGCAATTTCTTCCTACTCCTCCCGGTCGGCGACTATGTGATCAGTAGGCTCACAAGTGCACTTTTCTACCTGGAGTGGAAAGAAGGAGGGGTGGGGTTAGGGTTTACAGTCCCGCCGGGTTCTGCCGCATACGTGGGGACCCTTTGGCTTAAGGGCCGGCCACCCAAGTTTGCGGGCGAGATGGTAGTTTTCGACGAATTTGAGGCAGCTACCAAGCGCCTCAGGGCGCGCTATCCCAACCTTTCACTGGACAAGCCGCCGGTGAGGTCGTTGATGAGAGCACGCGAGTATATTCCTCCGGGCCAGTTCGGGCCAGGGGCGGACAAGGCTGTTCTGCCGCGCCGCACACCGCCGGCGGCACCCCCGCGCTGACCCCGCCGGAAACTCTCTAATCCGGCAGGTTGGTGGCCGTCTCTGCTGAGAGAAGGCTTTTCGAGAGGCTTGGGGGGGGCGAATTTCAAAAAGGCCCGCCTACGGCTCACAGGTCGGGCCGCTGGGCGCAGCTTCTGATTTCTCTTCTTCGGGAGCGCAGAAAACCCAGCTCAGGTCCGCCTGCCGGAAGAACCCGAGGCCTTGAAACAGCCGCACCGACGCCTGATTTCCATCGACGATGAAACAGAAAGGCGCCCGCCCTGAGCGGAACCTCTCCTCCACCAGGGCCGATACGACGGCCCGCGCGTAGCCCTTCCTTCGGTGTTCTTCCAGGGTGTAGACCATCCCAATCGATCCGTCGTAATGAACCAAGGCCCAGGCGACCGGTTGACCGCCGATCCGAATGCAGGTAGTGGGGGATCCCTCTATGCGGCTCAGGGGATAGCTCTCGTCTTCGCCGTATGCCCAGTAGCGGGTGATCAAGGCGGCGTCCTCCCGCCGAAGGGGTTCCACTGGGTGAGTCCCGGCGTCGGGAGCCTGAAAGGGGCGAAACCCCGTTTTCTCCAGGCGAAACATCCCGCACGGATTATCCGACACGGTCCCTGCGCGGCGACGGACGAGGGAGAGGAACCGGGTATCCAGGCCGGAAAACCTGACCTCCCTGCTCCAATCGATGCCGTCCAAGATGCGCTCGGCCAGCCCTTCGTCCACAGCGAACAGAGAGAAGGCGCCGCTCGACAGGGAACTCCTCGCCCGGCAGAGGACCGCCCGGGGGTGAGGCCAGCGATCGGTCCACCAAAGGCCGAGGTTCTGCCCTTCCTCTTCGAGCTGGCCGATGAACTTGACCGTTGCGGGCCAATGCCCCCGCAGGAAGGCGAGCAGCTCCTGCGCCTCTTCGGGCTTCATTGGCCGCAATCCGGAGACCCCCATCTCGTCCATCATTTCCGGCTGCACCTCAGTGGCGGGTTCTGTTTTCTGCGGGGGACGCTTCCCTCGGCTTCGCTCGGGACAAGCTTTGGGCACTTGCGTGCCGGCTGAACTGCGGTTGGAGGCGCGTACGCTTAACCCGCGTGTCTTTGACGCACAGCCTCCCAGAGGCGATTGACCAGGCACGCCAGTGGGGAAACCAGACACTGTGCGTCCGTCCCCCCGCCCCCAGCAAAACTTTCATTTCGCGGAAGAGGGTTGCGCC
>JBHIBA010000169.1:0-9742 GCA_046758845.1 Nitrospinota bacterium | reverse complement strand
GAGAGAACCCAGGGCAACCCAAATTATTCCAAGAATTCATCAAACAGGACACTAGGCCAAGCTACCTGCCTTTGGCGTGCACCGATCTGAGCGGGGCGCGTCATAAGAAGAGGATCTTCCCCAGGGCACTAAGATCTTCTCGTTTCCTGACCTACTTCATACTCAGGAGAAGAAATCGAGGGCAAATTGTTATCTGTTAAAGAATGCTTATGGGGCTCATTTCATGAGGAGGACACTTTTTTCGGCACTGCCACTATATCCCCGCGGTTCTCATTCTCCTGTTGTCCTGCGCAATCAGGGGGACGGCTTCAGCCTCGGGTGCACTTGCAGAAGCGAAACGTCTGAATGCTCAGGTGGTTCGCCTCTACTGGGCCGGGCGGGTTGTGCCCGGTCCGCCCGCAGACAGAGACCAGGCCGCCAGGAGAGCGGCGATCGCCCGGGCGAAGAGAGGCACCCACCGTCCTTGTTTCAAGCGGGCTCCCTCCACAAATCGCCTCCCTGGGGGGAGGCCGTCAGCCGAACCTTCTGTCGATCGCCTTTTGGATCTGGTCGGGTCCGTAACCCTTCTCGAAAAGTCGAGACGCGTCCAGCGCCTCCTCGATGCACACGCCTCACGTGGAGGCGTGGCGGTCCGCGTAGCAGGAAAGCAAACTCTTGTGGCCGAAGTTCTCCTTGCACCGGCAATAGCAGTACAACTGATCCAGAAGAGCCGGAATTCGCTTGGCGACGCCATAGGCCGCAGCCGCCTTTCCCATGAAAAGCGCCGGGGGGAGCGTCCGTCGCGTCTCGTAGCGGGGGACTCTTGTGAGGTCGTCGGGCCCGAAGGGCTTGGCCGGCGGCCCGGGACGGGAGGCCCTGCTGAGCCGGTAGACCCCGAACCCTGCTGCGATTCCGGCGGCGACGACGCCTGCCGATCCGAGGAGGAACCCGCGGCGGCCCATACGGGATCGAGCCGCATCCATCCGCTTGTTGCGATTGCCCGATCGCTTCTTCGGTTTTCCCACTGCCCCGTCCTCCAATGTTTTTCCAATGGCTGCCCGTCCTTCCGGCCTTGCCCGGCACGGAGAGGAGGACCCGAACGGCTAATCCTACGTTAGGTGCGCGCCTCTCGGCCCTCCATGATCTAGATCGTATTTCCGCCCGGAAAGCGGGCACCCGGGCATTTTGACGTTTGGAAAATTCCGTGGGGGGGGTCTCGGCGAGGATTTCGCTGTCCAGCCTAAATCTTCACAATCTCTGATGTGGGTCATGTTATTGGCTCCTTTGAGGAGACCAATAAGGCGCGATGGTTGGATCCACCGCCGAGCGACACAACCGGCTCCGGGCGGCCTCGAGCAGGCGATTGAGGAGGAAAAATCCCAGAAAAGTGAAAAATTTCACAAACCATGATTTGGATCATTTCCTTGGCGCGTGGGGGGCAGCATATTCTAAATTAGGCTTGTGAATTAATTCACAAACTTACAGCGGGAGAGGAGGGGTTGTTGCGGGTGGGCGCAGGGGGCCCGAAATGAGGCCGCGAGAGCGGAGGATGACAATGTGCAACGAGGCAAAGATGCACAGGGTGCTTGTGGTCGGTGGGGTTGTCTTGGCGGCCTTGTGGCTCGCCTCGGGCACAGCGGCCGCACAGGGGGACGCGGCCAAAGGCAAAGAGATGTACGCCAAGCTCTGCGCAAGCTGCCACGGGGCCACAGGAAAAGGCGATGGGCCGATGGCCGCCGCCTTGACCCCAAAACTGAAGGATCTGAGCAATAAGGCATACCTCTCTAAGCTGGACGACAAGTACCTCGTGGATATCACCGCCAAAGGCGGAGCGGCCATAGGCAAGGCGCCTTTGATGCCGCCGTTTGGGGGAAGCCTGAAGGAGGAAGACATTCGAGACGTCATCGCCTACATCCGCAGCCTGGCCGAGTGAGCGCCCGGGGGGAGTGGGCAAGGCCGTAGGAGGTAGGAAAGCAGCCTCTTGAGAGGGGGATGTGACCATCCGGTGAGGGGTGGCAGAGATGCTTGCACGGCAGCTTCCAACACACCGCAGAATAAGTTCAATCGGGCCTGTCTTAGCGGCCGCGACCGCCCTCGTCCTGCTTGTCGGCGGGTGCGCCACGGAGAGGCCCCAGTTTACGGAGCTGCTCTGGCCCCCGCCCCCGCTGACCTCCCGCATCAAGTTCGTGGGGATTCTCCAAAGCCAGGATGACCTGGGGAGAAGCTCGGGGGAACTGTTCGTGGAGGCTCTGGTTGGGGGGAAAAGGGCTCCCGAGTCGCTCCAAATGCCCATGGCGGTGGCCCCCTCCCGCGACGGCAAGCGTTTGTACGTTTCGGATTTTGCCAAGGGGGTCGTCTTTGTCTTCGACTTCGAGGCGCGGCGTTTGGGGTTCCTCGGCGGGCCCACGCTCGGGTTCAAGAGGCCCTTTGGGGTCGCGGTGGACGAGGCGGACAACGTCTATGCGGTTGACTCCGAACTGAAGCTCATTCGCGTCTTTGATCCCAAGGGCAAATTCCTCCGGGAAATCACACACAAGAGCCTGGAGCGCCCCACCGGGATCGCCATCGACCCGCGCCGGCGGCGGATCTATGTTGCCGACTCATCCAGCCGGACTTCGGAGAATCACGTCATCCACGTCTTCGACATGGACGGCGCCCATCTCAAGGCGTTCGGCGGGCGGGGGCGAGAAGAGGGGAAGTTCTACTTCCCCACGTACCTGGCGGTGGACAAAAGCGGGAATATTTACGTGGCGGACACGCTGAACGCAAGGGTCCAGGTCTTCGACCCAGAAGGCCGCTACGTCAAGGCCTTCGGCCAACGGGGCGACAGCATCGGGATGTTCGACAAGCCCAAGGGCGTGGCCCTGGACTCCTTCGGGAACTTATACGTCGTGGATTCCTCTTGGAGCAACGTCCAGATCTTCAACCAGCGGAAGCAGATCCTGCTCTACTTCGCCGGGTGGGGGCGCATCCCCGGCCTGCTCTTCAACCCCACGGGAATCGCCATCGACAAAGAGAACCGCATCTATGTGGTCGATTGCTTTAACGCCCGCGTGGCCATCTACCAGTTGATCAACACCAAGGGGGAGGACAGCTTCCTGAGCCCGCCGCTTCGGGCCGACAGAGGGGGTGATCCCGAAAAAGAGAAAGCGAAGAAAGGCCGTCTAGAGGCTCACAAGCAGTAAAGAGAGGAGGGCAACAAAGCGAGGAGGAGAAGATGATGCGGACCTGGCTGAAGATTTGTCTTGTCGCGCTGGCGGTTGCGGTGGCCGGTGCGGTCGCGCCTCCGGTGGCGTTCGGGCAGATTACCGGAACGGATCACGATTTTTCGGCGGCCGGTGAGGCCGGCGACCCCTGCCGCACCTGCCATGTCCCCCACAATCCGGGCTCAGGCCTGGGGCTTTTGTGGAACCACACGCTGTCGCTGAACACCTTGACCTTTGGCACGGGCCAAACGACGGTGGCGGGGACGAACCTGCCGACAAACATTAACACGTGGACCGGCACCACCAGGTACTGCCTGAGCTGCCACGACGGGAGCGTGGCCATCGGCAACGTGATCTCCGGTACCGATTGGGGGAGCACCACAAACTTTGTCACGGGCGACAAGGTGATCGCCCCAAGCGGCAACCTCTTGGGAAACCACCCGGTGGCCATCCCCTACCCCGATCAGGTCGGCGCCATTTACAATGGCATCACCACGGGCCACACGACCGCGGCTCCAACGAATGGTTTTGTTTTGGCCCCCGCAGGGGTGAAGATTTACGGCACCACTGCCGGTCAGAAGGGCATCGAGTGCGCCTCGTGCCACGATCCTCACAAGAACGCTACGAAGTTCTTGCGCGTGGCTGAGGCCTCCCTCTGCCAGAGCTGTCACATCAAGTAAGGGGGGAATGCAAGAAAAGACGGGGAGATAACTTTAGAGAAAAGGGGGAAACCCGGGGGCGAGGGCTGTTGCATGCAAAGCCCTTCTCACAGATGACGCCGGGCCTTCTGTTCCCGGGGAGGTAACCTATGGGCGTCCTCCTTTCTGATCTCTGGCATCCGTGAGGGCGCCGCGGAGCAACTCGTCGCCGAGATCGGCCAGAAACGAACTCCTCTCAATATCCGCGAGTAGGTTCATTTTCCGGAGAATGATTTGAAAACGCCTGTGCTAGAGCGCAAGGTCCGCACTCAGGAAGGTGAAGCCCTCCGGCCATCCGCGTGCGACGGGCTGGAGGAACACCTGACCATCGTCTCCCTGCAGAACCATGCCGAGGCCGTCCGGCAAAAGGAGCTGGCCCGACTGCGCTCGAAGCTCAAGACCCTCACTCCCGAGAAGGAGGACGCCGTCAACACGCTCACCGCCTCGCTGGTGAAGGAGCTGCTTCCCACCCCCATCCGTGAGCTCAGGAACTACGCCCCCGGCGAGGGCGCCCTCACCTACCTGCACGTTGTCCGCACCCGCTTCCACCTTGACGACTGACGCCCATTTGTGAGATTGAGTTCTTGGGGCGAGGCACCGGCACGTGGTCCGTTCGCCAGCCCGGGGGGATTGCCGCGGGCTGAAAACGGGGATGGACGGGAACTTAAGGCGTGAGGCGAGAATTCAGCGAGACCTGCGACTTGGCGAGGTTGCGACAGATGCGGCCGCCGAGCGGGACATCAGGGTCGGGACCCAGGGGTTGCCCCCGGCGGACCCGACGGGCGCCGTCCCTGCCGCTTGCCATTAGTGGAATCCTGATCCTCGCCCTGCTCACGGGATGCGGCCCAGAGTCCCGCAAGAAGGTCCTCTCCACCTTTTTCGATGGCGTCGGACCCCCGCCGCCCACGCGCCGCGTCCGCAGGGACCTTCTGCGGGAAATCCAAGAACTCCAGCAAGAGCTGGCCAAGGCGCGCAAGGAGCTGGTCGCAGCGCGGGAGGCCGCAAAGGGCGCGAAGCTGGGCGCGCCTTCGGAGAGAGCCGCGCTCCCCGCCGAGGAGGCGAAGACCTGGCCGGAGGCGGCCAAGCTGCTGCCGAAGGACCAGGCCGGACGGGTGGATTGGATAGAGGCGCTGAAGGCAAAGGCCATCGCCCCCCGCCCGGGCCTTGACCCGAACGCGCCGGAGCAGGCAGTTCTCGAGCTGGACGTGGAACTGGCTTCCTCTCCCGCAAAGCTCTACGCGGCGACTTTTTCCCACGGCGCCCACACGCGATGGCTCACGTGCGGGAATTGCCACCCGTCTATCTTCCCGTTGGGACGGGGGGCCGAGCCGGCCGTGGTGACGCTGGCAAAGATCCAGGCGGGCCAATTTTGCGGCGTCTGTCACGGGAAGGTGGCCTTCGGCGTTGAAGGGAACTGCGCCCGCTGTCACACCGCCGCTGCCATCCCTGCGCGGGCCGACTGGCGCCCCAGCGAGGAGCCGCGAAACCCACTCGAGCGGACAAAGACGTGGGCGGAGGCGGTGAAGCTGCTTCCCGAAGATCGGGCCGGCGGCGTGGACTGGGCGAAGGCCCTGGAGGACAAGGTCATCGCCCCCCGAGCGGGCCTTGACCCGAAGGCGCCGGAGCAGCCGGTCCTGCCCATCGACGTGGAGATGGTCTCATCCGGCAACCCGGCCTTCAAGGCGGTCTTCCCCCATAAGGCTCACACGGCGTGGCTGGCCTGCCCCAACTGTCATCCCGCGATCTTCCAGATGGCGAGGGGGGCGAACCCCACAACCATGGCGAAGATCTACGCCGGAGAGTCCTGTGGGCGATGCCACGGGAAGGTCGCCTTCGCCGTCCCCCCCAACTGCGGCCGGTGCCACCCGCTCCTCGCCGGGAAATGAGCCGAATACAAGGGCGAATGATTTCTCTCGGATGAGGAGAAGCGTCTTTTGATCTAGCGGGATGTTTGATAGTATAGGCGTCAGTCCTCCCCTGCCCAGTGGATGATGGCGATCCGCATGGGCGAAGCGTCCGGGCGCTCCTTCGGCCTTCAATTCCGGCGAAGAATCCAGCCAGTTTTCCAAGGCTTCGAGACGACAGGAGAGGCCACAGGCCCGCTCCTTCAGGAAATCGAAAGGCCATACTGGCTGCTCTCAAGCGTGAGCCGGCGCAACGCCGCTCGCGGTCCTGTCCGCTGCCTTCTCCACCATGTGACCGGTTGCATCCGACAGAGAGTCTGTCAGATCGGCGCGCTCTGCGAGGACTGTGCAGCTATGCAGCCCCTATGCGCGAACCGAAGGCTTCGGTTCGCCGGGGCGGAGGGGAACAAGCCCCCACGATGCGGCCTCAGCCGGCGGGGGGTCGAGACCCCGGACCCCCCTGCTCAAGCGACACTCACGCCAAAATCAGCCCCTTGGGTTCCGCGGGGCGCGTCCTTTGCGCTCCCGGCGCTTTGCAAATTTCTTCGGTCGCACCGGCCACCCGATTTCATCTATACCCCGACGAGCCGGCCTTGAAGGGAACTCTCTCACCTCCCTACGCGCCCTGTCGGCCGTCCTCCCTGGCGGGATGGAATCCGAGATGAACGGCCGAGTCTTCATCGTAGCGGTTTTGCTGCCTTTCATGATTGTGCTCACGCTGTCGCGGGGACTCGCCGTCGAAGGCGACGTGGTCTTCAAGCGAGAGGGAGGAGAGACAGGGACGCCGGCGGCGGTGTTCCCACACTGGATCCATCGCATCCGCTACAAGTGTTACACCTGCCACCCCGCCATGTTCAAGATGAAAGCAGGCGCCGATAAGGTTTCGATGGAGGCAATCCTCGAAGGCAAGTTCTGCGGGGCCTGTCACAACGGCAAGATCGCATGGCCTGTGACATTCAAAACCTGCGGGCGGTGTCATGCGGTAACTAAATGAGGCGGGGGCTTCTCCGAGTTCTCGGCGCGGGGGCTCTGATGGTTGGGGTTTTTTGGGGGGTGGTGCTGCTGAGGGATGCGCAGTTTTCAGGTCAGTTCCCTCCGACGAAAGGAAATTTCGGCGGCGGCGATAGGGGCAGAGAGCCCCCGCCGGAAACGGATTCTCCCCAGCGTGAATCAGGTGTGCGTCCGTTTTTCGGCGGTGTCGGCCCGGACCCTGCGGTTCCCCCCCGCACCTCCGGCCTGCCGACCCCACAGGGAGAGGAGCCGGGAGGCAACGGCCACCACCACCAGCAACCGCTCCTGCTGCTCAACCCTCTGGATGCACAGCCAGCCCAGAAAACATCCAGAGCGCATCTTCCTCTTGTCCCGGAAGGCCTCGTTCCGGGTAAAGGAGACGGCGTAGGCCTTGGCGATCGACAGCGCAGGCGCCGGCCTGCTGGTGCAAAGGCACCAAGGCTCGCGCTGCCTGCGGCCCCCCAGGGCCGCCGTGCGGCTCGCCCCCCAGCGGCCCCGCCTCAGGCGCCAGATCCCCCAGTTCCACAGGTTCCCCTGCATCGGGGGGAGGCCCTTGAGAATGCCCTCGGGGTCCTCACCCCTCACCTATCAAATCTGGGGATGTCTCAGGTGGCGGCGGTCCCGGGACAACTGGGTATGACTCAGTTGGGGGCGGCCTCGGCGCCGCCTTTCCGCCTGGGCACCTGGGCAGGGTCGATGCGCAGCCTGCTGGACTATGCCCGCCAGGACACGAAGACGGAGGGCTCCCAACAGACCAGCGTCGAGAGGAGACGAACGGAGCAGCAGATCACCCTGCGGAACTCGGGGGCCTATATCTACGATCCCCGGCTGGTGACGCTGACCGTGGGGGGGACCTTCGGGCTGTCCCAGGAGGGGGTCAAGACGGACGGCACCAGCGATTCTCGCGAGGGCAGGCTGTGGGGGTTCGACGCCTTCGCCGGCATCCTTCCCGGGCGGCCGGTTTCGCTGAATCTGCTCGCCAACCGGGACCAGTCCTTCGTGTCCCGCGAGCTGGCAGGTCAGACCGAGGTCCTGAGCGAGAACTTGGGGGCGACGCTCTTTGTCAGTCGGTCATACATCCCTTCGACGCTGGCCTTTCGCCGGGAGTCACGGGAAGATGAGTCGCGCGCGGGCGCCATCGTGACGCGCCGCGAAGAGGAGCGGAACATCATCACCTATGAGGGCCGGCGCGGGTGGATTGACAGCGAGATGGACCTCCGGTACGAGTTCCTCGACCTCTCGGACAAGGTCTTCCCGGATCTCAGCTTCCAAAGCCATGAGGGCGAACTCAACTACAGCCTGGATTTCGGGCCGGAGCTGAACCGTCGCTGGGACTCCCGCCTGCATGTGTTCACCCGCACGGGTGTCACGGAGCTGACGAACTGGAACCTGAATGAGTTGCTGCGCATCGACCACACCGAACGGCTCCGCTCAGATTTCCGGTATTCTTTTGTACGCACTGAAACATCCGCCGGCGTGACGACCACGCACGCGGGGGAGTCCACTTTGCAGCACCGGCTGTACGAGAGTCTCACGACCACCCTGGGGGTGGACGGCACAGTTCAGACCCTGCCGGGGGGCGAGAAGGACACCTATCGCGGCCGCCTGGACCTTGCCTACACCAAGCGCCTGCCCCGAGAGGGCCGGCTGAACGTGGGTCTGGGGGGAGAATTCCAATACGAGGACGACCGGTTTGGCGTTGCCGAGACTTCCGTCTCTCAGGAGACCCACACCGCCGCCACCCCCTTCGCCCTTCCGATCGCCCTGCGCAATCCCTTCGTCGTCCCGTCCTCGGTCGTGGTCACGAAGGTGGCGGTGGGCCCGCTGCCCGCCGGCTGCCTCCCCGCGCCGGGACCTCCCACCCCGCTGGTTCTCGGAGGGGACTATACGCTGCGGACCGATGGTGACATCACCGAGATCGTTCCCCTCCCCTGTTCGGCGACGACGCCGGGCATCAACCCCGGGGACACGATTGCCGTTGACTACCGGTTTACCGTCTCCCCCTCCCTCACGTTCACCACAACGACGTGGCGCGCCGATGTCAGCTTGGACTACCGATGGATCCGCCCCTTCTTCATCCATGAACAGAGCGAGCAGGAGTTGCTATCGGGTCGCGATGGCCAGTTCCTGAACGACATGCAGTCGGACACGGTTGGGACCGAGTTGCGATACGACGGTCGCCGCCTCCGGGCGAGATTGCTGGGGGAAGCGAGGCGGTTCACGTCGAGCCGCCAGGCTTTTGACACGGTTCGCTCAGCCCAATCCTTGGCGCTCGCCCTTCTGCCCACGCTGGCGCTGAACATCAGCGGGGATCAGGCCTTTTCGGAGTTCTCCCGTCCGCGGACTCAGAGCCGGACGACCCTGACCGGGCGAGCCGCCCTGACCTACAGCCTCGGCGCCCAGTTGTTCGTCGACACCTCCACCGCGGTGCGCTATCTTAAAGACTCGCTGGCGCCCACCGAGCGCACCACCGAGGCGGGTCTGCGCGTGCGCTGGCTGTTCCGCAAACTTGAAGTGAATCCCGCTCTGGAGTTTTTCGATCGGCAGCGGGGAGAGACCAACACGAAGGAGTACCGGGCCACCCTGCGCATCATCCGCCGGTTCTGACCGGGGAGCAAGAGACGGGCTTGAGGATGCGTGCCATCGTCCTGCTGACCATCGCCCTGTTGGCCGCCGGTTGCGGGCCGCTGCCGAGCGAGCCCCCGGCCCCGCAGCCGGCCTTGGCCGAGCCGCTGACATGGCCCCCGCCTCCTCAGCAACCGAGGATTCGCTTCCTGCGGGCGGTGGCACGGCCTGCGGACCTGGGTATCCGGCCCTCCTTCTGGCAGCGGCTCGGGGAATTCCTCGCCGGCGGGAGGGAGGAGTGGTTCGTCCGGCCCACCGGTGTGGCCGCGAGCGGGCAGGCGATCTATGTGGCGGACCCGGGGGCCCAGGCCATGTGGAT
>JBHIBA010000168.1:0-9747 GCA_046758845.1 Nitrospinota bacterium | reverse complement strand
GTCTTCGGGTAATGAAAATTTCGGCCGCGAAGTCGTTGTGAGAAATGTGAGCTAGAGAACAGAAAAATATTCCTTTTTAAAAATCAAGTAATTATGGACTCGCTTGGAAAGGGGTCCAACTTTGGGGGGGCAAGTCCCCGGACAACAGGTTCTTGGTCATTGAATGAATTTTGGAAAATCGATGGCCTGGCCCGAGTGAGCCGCCCCGAACGAAGCCAGGACCACCCCGAGGGCGACCAGCCCCTCCCAGCCGCCGACTTCGGGGGTTCCCCCTTCTCGGATGCAGCGGGCGAACTCTTCCAGCTCCTCGCGGAGGACATCCCCGCCTCTGAGAGGTATCGTTTCCCGCTCCGCCGAGCCGCGCTTATGAATCTCGAGAACGGAATTTTCGTCCAACTGATCCGTGCGGCTCCAGGGAAATGCATCCGACATGACGCTGAAATTCGCATTGGCCTCCGTTCCGTGAAGGTTCAGGTAAAATAGCGGGGCGGAGACGAAGTTCGATCCCAGATATCCGATCGCCCCCGAGCGAAACTCGATCAGCGTGCCGGTCAGTGTGTCGATCTCCGTTTCCACGACGGCGCGTCGGGCGGCTGCCTGAATGCGATCGATATCCCCCAACAAGTACGCGAGAGCGTCCGCCGTGTGTACTCCAAGCTGCATGAGCGGCCCTCCCGGACAGGTATCATTCGAGTACCTCCAATTGTCCGGTGTTACGGTGTACCCGGTGGGAGAGGAGAAGTTCGCCTCCGACATGACGACTTCCCCCAATGTTCCCTCTTCGGCGAGGGCCTTCATCTTCCGCACGCCTGTCATCCGCCGTGTCATCTGGCCCGTGGAAAGAACCACGCCGGCTCGTGCACATTCCTCGATGACCCGATGAGCGTCCGGGATTGTTGTGGAAATCGGTTTCTCCACAAATGCGGGCTTCTTGGCCTGCGCGGCGGATACGGCATGATCGGCGTGTTGGTGATTGGCCGACGTTATCAGAACCGCCTCGATAGAAGGATCGGCCAACATGGCTTCGTAAGTGTCGAAGGGTTTACAACTATGCCTTTCACCGAACTCTCTGGCTTTGTCGGGATTCGATGAGGAGGTGCAAGCAACCAGTTCTACCGCGTCCCCTCTAGCGACAGCGGCGGCGATGCTTTCCGCCCACTTTCCGAGACCTACAATACCCGCACGGATTTTTCGCATTCCGAATTTCCCATATACGCTTGAGTTTCAGTGAAGATGGATCAGGTGTCACCGGGCAATGAGATAGCAATTCCTCGAGACTTGGGCCTCATAGCGAGAAGAACATGTAGATTTTCGACCCCGCACTCTTGTCTTGACACTGCTGAACGAAAAGACGGATCAACTCTCTATGCTGTTGACGGCCATCTTCAGCAGGCGCAACGACGCCTCTTGTCCTTCTTCTTAAAGAAGATGAAATCTCGGAGGAGTCGCTCGACATCTTCCATGAAGGGTTATACGTATGAGCTCTCTCCTGTCAGTGTTCGTCAGTCTTGTGAATGCACCTTCTTACCAGGACTTGGGGGAGATCTTCGGATTGAACCGGTTGGTGTAGAGATCATCCAGTTTGACCTTGACTTTGAGTTTCAATAACTTGGTCATCAGGTCACGGGTGAACTTCACTTTTTCACGAAGCATGTAGCCGATACCGTTTTTCTTGGCTTCCGGCGTCGAAAAAAGGCCGACGACCACCTTCCACTGCCCGGAGATGACTTCCTTGGAGACGTCCGGGTTATGTTGAATGAAGGATTTGACAGCTTCTTCCGGGTGATCGGCCCCATCGGCATGACCTTGAATCGAAGCTCTCACAAGACGCCTGATCCGGTCGGGGTTGCTCTTGATATCATCCTCATGAGCAATGATGGAGTTGGAGTAAATGTTGAAGCCGGAGTCTCTGTAGAGCAGCGTGGCAACGGCTTTATTGATCTTCCTCGCTTTTATGGTAATTCCAGGGTGTTGTGTGATGTAGAAAAGCGCTGCGTCAACTTTCCCTGTCATAACGCTCGGAAGAAGGGACGGGGCAGTCATGAATTGGAACTTTATCTTGGAGCGATCGAGGCCCGCCAGATTGGCAAAAGCCTCGAACGTTCTGTAGGACGCGGCCCCCTGGATTGCCCCGATGGATCGTCCCTCCAGGTCTTTCGGCTTCCGGATGCCGGAGCCCTCGAGGAAATAAACCCCGTGGGGGGCCTTGCCGAACACAACGGAGACCGATTTGGCCTTTGCGCCTCTCGCCCTTGCCCCTACCAGGGATGCCATGTCGGCGAATCCAAATCCCGCCTTCCTCGCGCTCACAGTTTTGATGGTGTTTCCAGATCCATAGCCCCTGACAATTTTCAAGTCGATTCCCTCTTTGCGAAAGGTGCCTTTATCGCGTGCCGCGAAATAAGGCACATCGGGACCCGAAAGCACCCAACTGCTGACAAACGTCACCTTTTCCGCTGCCTGAGGCGCCGGGATCAAAACCAAAGCGAAGATTCCCACAATGAGCCAAAACCAGCACTTCCTAGGCATGTGACACCTCCTTCTCTGGATGACCTTTCACGACCAGCTTTCACGACCAAGGGATTTCCCCGGTTCCGTTGTCCCCCCTCACCTGGACCAGACACCCGCAGAATCGCCCAGTGACGAGCCGCACTGTAAGCTGCCGCTGTGGGATGCAACGGGTTCCAAAACCTCTTCCCCGTCGAAAACCTTCGCAAGCTATCTCGCAGGAGGTTCCTAGGGTATGCTATAACCTCCTGGAAAGCAAGATTAAGAGCAAGCGAAGGGGGATGGGGGATTGCCGTTGTCCAATGGGTCAATGCCCCCGGAGGGGCCCTCCAAGCCGCATGGTTCGGCAAGGGCGAAACGGGTGTTGTGATTTCACAGGGTTACGGTTTACAGGATCAAGTCTCCGGTGAATTCTTTTTTCGCGTCAGGCCAAGGCTGCGGAGGCTTTGAAATTGGTTGACCTTCTGATCCACGACGCTGACTGCATTGTTACGGTGGACAAAAAGCGCCGGGTCATCAAGCAGGGGGCTATCGCCGTGCGTGATAGCAAGATCCTTGAAGTGGGCAAGTCAAGACAGCTCGAGGAAAAATACGGCAAACGGGCGGAGAGGACCCTTTCCGCCAAGGGCAAATTGGTTTTGCCGGGGCTGGTCGATGGGCACATCCACCACACGCAGCATCTGGCCCGAGGGCTTGGGGACAACCTGTTCATCCGGCCCTGGCTTTATCATTTCATTTGGCCGTTCGAGTCCGTGATGACCGCAGAGGAGGCCTACATCTCCTCTCTGCTCTGCCAATGGGAAATGCTCCGCTCAGGGGCGACCACTTATCTCGAAGTGGCCAACTACTTCCCTCAGGAGCTGGCGCGGGCCACCGAGCAGACGGGCATGAGGGGCGTTTTCTGCCGGAGCACGATGGATCGGGGCCAGGGAGACTTTGCGCCGGTTCCCAAAAAGCTGTTCACACAGACAACAAACCGGGCCTTGGAGCAGGCCGAGCGCGATTTTTTGGATTGGAATGGTGCGTGCGGAGGCCGCCTTCGGAGCGGTTTCGGGGTACGGAATACAGCCGTCTGCTCCGATCGCTTGATCGTCGAGATCAAGAAGCTCGCGGACAAACATGGCGCCATGATTCACAGCCACATGGCATCCACCTACGAGGAGCTGGCGCAGTCCCTCTATGACCACAGAGCGACCGAGTTTGATCGCATCGAGGAGCTGGGGGCCTGGGGGCCAAACTGGCTCTTGGTCCATATGTCATGGGTGCGTCCCCGCGAGCTGAAGCTCCTGAAGCGCCACGATCTGAAGGTTTGCCACTGCCCGAGCACGACCGCTCACCTTGGGTATGGGGCCTTCACCCTGGGGAGCTTCCCCGAGATGATGGAGATGGGGATCACCGTTTGCCTCGGCTCCGACGCCGCTCCGGCGGGTGGCTTTGTGGGCATCGTGAAGAACATGTACCTGGCCGCGAACGCCCACCGCGATGCCCGAATGGATGCCAGCGTTATGACCATCGAGTCTACCCTGGAAATGGCCACCATTAACGGCGCCAAGGGCGCATTGTGGGAGGATGAAATCGGCTCTTTGGAAAAAGGGAAAAAGGCGGACATCATCCTGTTCGACATGTCCGGACCCGAGTGGGTGCCGCGGTTCAATCCGCTTTTCAACCTGGTTCACACCTCCAACGGGACCAACGCCGACACGGCGATCGTCGATGGCAAGATCGTGATGGAGGGTGGAAAGGTTCTGGGGATCGACGAAGGGGCGCTCTTGAAAGAAGCCCAAAAGTGCGGCCAGGCCATCCTCAAACGAACGGGCCTCGGGCATTTAAGCAAGACGCGATGGCCGGTGGAGTGATTGTCCGGAGGTGCGAACCCGCTCGAGAGCCGCCCTCCTGATTCTGTGGTCACCCTGAATGCGGTGATTGGACGAACGGTTCCCGTCACGCAGTCCAGGGTTTACTTCGATGCGAAAAAGGTGCGAAGACGTTTCACGCCTTCATCGATTCGAGACAACGGAGTCGGGGCAAAGGTCAGCCGAAGGTATCCTTCCGACCCGAAAATGGAACCTGGCAATAACGACACCAAAGCCCCTTCCAAGAGTGCATTCGCAAGTGAAGCCGAATCGACGGGCGCTTTCCCCTTGCCCTTCCGCTCGAAGCCAAGGTCCGGGGAGACCTCGACGAAAATGTAAAATCCCGCTGATGGAAAAAGAGGGGAAAACCCCGGGAGGTTTTCCAGGCCGTCCATCAAGGCATCCCTTCGGACACGAAGGGTTTCTTTGAGTTCGCGCACGGGCCCACCCGAAAGGGCAATGACCGCGGCCTTCTGCGCAGCGGCGTTCGCGCAGGAGGTCACTTGACTCTGGATCCCCTTCATCGCGGAAACCACATCGCGAGGCCCCGCAGCGAAGCCGATGCGCCAACCCGTCATTGAGAAATTCTTCGACCATCCCCCCACCGTAATGGTCTGGGAGTGGATATCCTCGCCGAGTGATGCGAGGGAGACATGCCCGGTTGCCTCGAAGACGAGGTGTTCATAAATCTCATCCACGATGACGAACAGGCCCTCGCGCACGATGATTTCCGCCAGGGCTTCAAGCTCCGCGCGCGTGTATACGGCTCCGGTGGGGTTGACGGGATTATTCAGAATGAGAACCCGGGCCTTCTCTGCCAGACTTCCCAAGAGGGCCTCGGGGGTAAGCTTGAAATGGTTCTCTCGGGACAGGGAAATGACCTGCGGACGACCTCCCGCGAGGAGAATCTGCTCTCTGTACGTCGGCCAAAAGGGGGCCGGGATAAGGATTTCATCGCCGGGCTCGCAAAGGACCTGCAAGGCCGTATAGAGCGCGAACTTTGAGCCCGGCGTAATCAGCACCTCATCCGTTGCATAGTGAATCGCGTTTTCATGGGCGAGCTTTTGACACAACGCCTCTCGAAGCTCGGGCAGGCCGGCGTCTTCCGTGTAGCGAGTAAAACCCTCACGAAGCGCCTTCACGCCCTCTTCGATGATGGCGTCGGGGGTGGGAAGGTCAAACTCTCCACCGGCGAAGTTCACGATGTCTTTGCCCTCACGCACGAGTTCCATGCGTCGATTTTCCAGGGCGATGATCGGAGTGCATTCGATCTCCCGGCCCCGGCGGGAAGGTTCAAGCCTTGGCATATCCCTTCTCTTTATCTTGGGAGGAAGCCTCTATGAAAGTCTGGCTCCATGATCTGCGGTGGCCCGAAGTCGAGGCCTATCTCGAAGACAACGATACCATATTGCTCCCCCTCGGAAGCACCGAGCAACACGGCCGGCACCTGCCGTTGAAGACCGACACGGTGGAGGCGGCGGAAGTGGCTCGGGCCGTGGCGGAGCGGACCGGGGTTCTTGTGGCCCCTCCGCTTCCTTACGGTTGGACCCCCCACCACATGGCCTTTCCGGGGACCCTCACCCTTCGTCCCGAGACCCTCGCCGCCGTGATCGAAGACGTCTGCCAGAGTTTTATTTTCCACGGCTTCCGGAAGATCTTCATTCTGAACGGACACCGCATCTTCAACCTGCCCCCGGCGGAGACCGTCGCCACGCGGCTTCGGAACCGCACCGGGGCGTTCATCTGTGCCGTGGACCTGGCGCTGGTCGCCTTTCTGGAAGTGAAGGAATTGAGCGAGTCTCCCCCGGGGGGAATCGGTCACGCCTGCGAAATCGAGACCTCCGCCATGCTCCACTATGCGCCTGAGCTTGTGGAGATGGAGCACGCCGAAAAGTCCATGGGGTCTCAACAGGATAAGTATTCCTTTTCCTTCCTGATGCTGGATCCGGAGCTGGAGGGAAATCGCGTTTCCATCAAGAACACTTGGCGGGAATTTCGACAGGGGGTATCGCTCCGGACGGGAGAATTGGAGCCGAAAGACAGACCCTCGGGGGTCGAAGGAGACCCCACCACCGCCTCGGCGGAAAAAGGGCGGAAGGTACACGAGGTCATCGTCCGGAATACGGTGGAGATCGTGGAGCGCTTCCGCCACCTGCCCATCACCTTGCATCAGGAAGTGGAGCCCCCCCTCTGATCCGCGGAGAAACGTTTGATGAGGCGCCGCTTGCGCTAGAGGAGTTTCCGGATGGCCGATTTCAAGCTTCTGTACGTTCCGAATGCCGATGCCGAAAAACTGTTGGATATGCCGACGGCCCTCCGCCTGGTGGAGGAGGACTTCGTGGTGACGACGACGGAGGAAAACGCCCTCTATCCTCAGGGCCGCATGATGCAGCTATGGCTTCCGAGGACGGAAGGACATCACTACTTCTTTTCGAAAATGTGCGGACTCAAGAAGCAATCGGTCATGGGCTTTCGCTGTGCGGCGGCGAATTCGGATAACCCCGGCCGGGGTCTGCCGGAGTCTTTTCGCTACATCCTCCTGATCGATCTGGAGACGTGCAGACCCATTGCCATGGTTGACGAGACGTGGAGCTGGTTCCTGCGGACTGGGGCCGAGGCCGGGGTGGCGGCGAAATTCCTGGCACGGCCGGACAGCCGCCGGGTGGGGATCGTCGGGGCCGGACAGATCGCGCGCACGGTTCTCATGGCGCTCTGTGAAATCCTGCCGATCGCGGAGGTCTTTGTGACGTCCCGCCGCTCGGAAAGCAGAGAGGCCTTTTCCACCCGGATGGGGCAGGAACTGGGGATTCAGGCGCATCCGGTGGACACGGTCGACGAAGCCCTCGACGGGGCCGACATCGTTGTGACCGCCACCACCGCCGCCGCGCCCCTTGTGCCCGCCCGTCTCCTGGGGGAAGGATCCCTCGTCCTTTCCATGGGGACCCATCAGGAGCTTGACCCCGAGGTGTTCAGGCGAATCGATAAGGTGATTCCGGATGACTGGGAGAAGTGCAAGCTCTGGGGCGACCTGGCGGCGGGCCTCGAGAGCGGCGCTTTTATGGAATCCGGCCTTCATGCGGAGCTTGGGGACGTTGTTTCAGGGAAGTCCGCAGGCCGCGAGCGGGAGGAGGAAATCATTCTCGCGGTTCCCCAAGGGATGATCACACAGGACATCGCTCTCGCGCACTTTGTTTTTGAGCGGGCCTCCGCCCAGGGACTGGGGCGCTCGATGCACCTGTAGGAAGGCGCACTGCGATTGGATTCTCCCGGCGCGGTACTCTCTCTTTCGCTGTAAAGTGTCCGAACGAACCCAGAACGAATTCTCCCTAAGGAGCCGACGGAAAAGTCAGCTTAAGCTTGAGTTCACAGAATAAGGAGAAATAACCATGCAGGCAGAGCATCCGCAGAACGCTCCCCACGAGGAATCGTCGGAGCAGTCGATGACGAAGACGATCCCTGTGGATATTGTCAATCTGGAAAAGCAACTTCACGAGGCCACCCAAGGCAAGTTTACTTGGTGTTCGGATGAGCCCCCCCGCCTGGGGGGGGAGGAAAACCACCCTCAGCCCTTGACCTACCTGACGGCTGGAATCGGTCAGTGACTGCTGACTCAATTGAGGCAGTATGCCTCGATGATGCAAATCCCTTTACGGTCCGCGAGAGTCCATATCGAGTCAGATATCTTTCGCGGAGGTTCCGTTCTTAAGGGAACGGTTTTCAGCGGGTTCAGCGAGGTGAGAACCCGTTTTGAAATTGAGTCGGAGGCGTCGGAGGAAGACCTTTACAAGCTTATCCGGAATGCCAAGCGCGGCTGTTTTGCTGAAAATATGGTCCAAACGGCCGTCCCACTGAAGAGCACATACATTGTAAACGGGCAAGACGTCGAAATAGAGCTTTGACGGTGAAACCGCGACGCTTCTTAGATCCATTTCTTCTCATCTTCTATCCGATGTCCGTTTAGGGGCTAGGTTGCTTTGGATGGATAGCCATGGGGGACAAACATAGAGGGTTACTAAGATTCCTGACGCTCTTCCCTCTGTTTCACAGCATAATTCGGGAAATACATAGCCCTCCCGTTCCCAAGGGGCCGTTCAGGTTCAGAAACAGTACAAAGCCTTGACCTTGTGGTCAAGGTGTGGTCCATTACGAAAACATCTTGTCAGAAGTATGATGGCGGGGGCCATCGGGGAAAATCCCGGCTGAAGGGGAAGGTGTGGTGGACCCGGGAAGGATTCACATCGAGGGGAGAAAATGCGCCTCAAAGACAGAGTAGCCATCGTGACAGGGGGCGCCCGGGGCATCGGGCGCACGTACGTCCGGGCGCTGGCCGCGCAGGGCGCCAAGGTCGTCGCCGCCGACATCGACGAAGACGGAGAGGCTGTCAATGAAGTCCGGAAGGCGGGCGGCGAGGTGACGGGCTTGACCACAGACGTGAGCGATGAGGCCAGCACGCTGGCCATGGCGCGAGGGACTGTGGAGACCCACGGCCGGATTGACATCCTGGTGAACAACGCCGCCATCGCCGGCCGATTCGCCACCATCCCCGTGGAACGGACGTCGGTCGAGTTCTGGGACCGGATCATGGCGGTGAACGCGAAGGGCATGTTTTTGTGCTCTAAGGCGGTTCTGCCGACGATGAAGGCCCAACGCTCCGGGAAGATCATCAACATCTCCTCCCACAGCTTATACCTGGGCATTCCGGGGATGCTCGCCTACACCACATCAAAGGGGTGCGTCCTGGCCTTCACCCGGGCCCTGGCCCGCGAGGTTGGAGACTACGGGATCGCCGTCAACGCCCTCGCGCCCGCCGTGATCCACTCGGAAGACGAGGTCAAGGAGAATCCCGAGCAGGTCGAGCGGGTCAACCAGGCCCGATGTTTCAAGCGGTCCCTCGAACCCGCCGACCTTGTGGGGACTCTCCTCTATCTGGCGAGTGAGGACAGCGGCTTCGTCACCGGACAGAGCCTCCTGGTCAACGGCGGGGCCTATTTTCACTAGCGCTTCCTTTCATACATTCGCGCATTCATTTTCCCGGTGTAGCCCCGATCTGAGCGAGGGGTCGCAGACCCCGCGGGCGCAGCCCGCAGCGGAGATCGGGGTGGATACACGACCACGATTTCCATAGGTGGGGTGGGCATCTTGCCCGCCGCCTCAAAGGAGCTGGTGAACGGGCAGCAGCTGCGAAGCTCCTACCTAAGACTCAAGGCCCGCCGCGGGGCGAAGGACGCCCGGGCGGCCACGGCTCGCAAGCTGGCACAGCTGGCCTGGACGGTGTGGACAGAGCGGCGCACTTATGTGGAGCGCTGAGAGCGGAGGCTCCAACCGAGCAGCAGGCCAAGACCGCGGTTGCCCTCGAAAAGTCTTGGGCATCAGGCCCCTCAGTTAG
>JBHIBA010000167.1:0-9783 GCA_046758845.1 Nitrospinota bacterium | reverse complement strand
TTCATGGCCGAGATGATCATGGGTTATCCCGTGAAACCGGCGAAGCTCCTCAAGGGCCTGAAGCCAGGCGATCAAATCCACTTCACAATCGACTCGGAACTGAAGGCCATCGTGGAAATTACGACGACGCAGAAGTGACGCACGCTCAATCGAAAGATTTGGGCAGTGGGTCAGTTTGGGAACGGATCAAGCCCCGTATGCAGCTTTGCCCACGACTCTGTCACCATTTGGTGTAGTCCCGATCTGAGCGAGGGCCTGGGTCCGAGCGGAGATCGGGAAACGCCCGGCCGCGATTTCCGCTCCGCTCAAATCAAGGGTCATTCAGCAAACTGACCCACTACCAAAGAATGGATGCAAGCGGGTGAGTCGTCCGAGAGGTTGGAATTGGGTCCGGAAGGGTTATCTGAGCCTCGCGGCCTTTTGCATGGTGATAGGGGCGCCGTCCCTCTTCGGTCACCAAGTCCCTTTTGACTCAAGCGTCGCGGCCCGGCGTCTCGCCGCCGTCGAGGAAAAGGACCCCTACCGCTTGCGGTCACTCGTGCGAGACGGACGCCCCACCCTCATCGCCTTCATCGACCACCTTTGCCACACCTGCCTTCGCTCTGTCGGCCCCATCGAGAAGCTCAAACAGCGGTTTGCCGGCCGGGCCAATGTCGTCGTCATCGATCCCGCCCGAATTTCTGCCGCGCATACCTGGGCCAAGGATTACTACCAGGTGTGGTTTGTCCCCAAATTCGTCTTGATAGGCCAAAGCGGGGAGGTGGTCAGGGAGCACTTCGGCCCCACCCCCGCCGAGACCCTGGCCTCGGACCTTCGGGCCCTCCTGGCACGGTGAGACGGGACATGGGCGCCCTGCTCGCGGGGGGGGGGGGCAACTTCGCCAGGCGCCTTGCGCAGGACGCTACTTCGCCACGACCCGGCCCTTCGGAGACTTCACGACCGGATAGAGATCAAACCCTTGGGCATCCGGTTGAGACACTCAAAGCCCTCTTCAGTGACGAGGAGGGTGTCCTCTACCTGAAGCCCGCCGAAGCCCAGCTCGTAGTAGGGCGGCTCCACGTTCACGACCATCCCGGCCTCGAGCCGCCTTCCCTCTTTTTCGTTCAGGATGGGCGGCTCATAGAGCTCAAGGCCGATCCCGTGCCCTACGTGGTGGCGGTCATAGCGGGGAAGGCCGCTGCTGCGAACCGTGGAGACGGCGGCCTGAAAAATTTCCCGCGCCGGCGTGCCGGCCCGTACCCGGTCCAGGGCGGCGAGGTGCCCCGTAAGGAGGGCCGCGTATACCTCCTTTTGGCGCCGAACGGGATCGCCCAGGACGGCCGTCCGGGCGATGTCTGAGTGGTAACAAAGATACCGGCAGCCCACGTCAAAGCGGATGAGGTCACCGGCGCGGAGCCGGCGGTCGGAGGGCCGGCCGTTTGGAAAGGCCGAATGAGGGCCGACGCCGATGACCGTCAGAGAAGGGCGCGCCCCGAGGCGTATCAGGGCGCACTCGTAGACCTGCGCCATCTCACGCTCCGTCATGCCCTCCTCAGCAGCCCGAAGCACTTCCTCGATCGCCTCCTCGGCAATTTCCACGGCCCGGCGCAGTCTCCGGACCTCTTCAGGGGTTTTGATCCGGCGGATCCGACGGAAGCTTTCGCAGGCGGGGTCGATCTGGGACTGAGAGAGGGCCTCGCACAAGGAGGCGAATCCCGGCGCGTCCAGACCTCCCTCGTCCAACCCCAGGACTCCGACGTCCGCCACGCCCAGGTACCCCAAGGCGTCCCGGAGGGCCGCAGCCGGGGCGGGGGCGCGGGAGGCGTTCATGCGGATTTGCTGGAGGCGTTCCTCCTCCTCCTCCTCGTCTCGACGCTCTCCTTCGGCAATCTCCATGAAAAATACCCCGTAAGGATGGATTCTTGCCATTACCTCATGGGACTCGGCCGCCCGGTCGAGCTCCCCGAGCGGGGCGACGACCGCCACGGGCAGCGAGGGGCTCATGGGAACAACCGCGAAGACCTGAACCCCCGGGATGAGCCATTGGCCGAGACTCTCGAACCCCGAAGCGTACACGACGTTCTCCGGGCTGGTGGCAATGAGGGCGTCGTAACCCGCCCGCGCCATCTCATCGGCGGCTCGTTCCCGATCGATCAACATCGAAATTCCTTATAGCGATAGATTGCGGGGGGCGCTTTTTGAAAGGCGCCCCCCCACACCCCCCAGCAAAACTTTTGTTTCGCGATAGAGCGCCGCCCCCGAAGGGGCGGCGCTCTATCGCCTAAAACTGGCTCGTTGGTCTGATGCTGCGGCTGCCGCACGCAGACGGGCATCCGGCCAAAAACATCGGCCATCGAAGGGGCACGGACAACCGACCCACCAAGTCCACCCCCAACCCAAAGCAGGCCCGGCCACGCAGTGCCGGGCCGTCAAAAGTTCTACGGGGGGTCTGGGGGGCGGACGCACCGCGTCAGTCTTCTGCACTGGCGTGCCTGGTCAATCACCTCTCGGAAGGTGCGCGCCAAAGACGCCCGGCTTGAGCCTACGCGCCTCCAACCGCAGTTCGGCCGGCACGCAAGTGCCCAAGAAGCCCCCCCAGAGAAGCCCCGGCCAATCAGATCCTTGCCGCGGCTTCGACGGCGCGCATCCGGTCCTCCGGCGCGCCTTGGAGCAACAGGACTGCCACATCGAGCCCAGCCTCGGCGAACTCGGCCAATCGCCCCAGGAACTCCCGCGCGTCTCCGGAAACCGAGTGGTTCCTGACAACCTCGTCATCGATCAACCCTTCCGCCCGGGCCCAATCCCCCTGTGAAACCGCCTCTGCCAGGGCTTGACGGTCGAGCTTCGTTCCGGCCAGCTCGCGATTCCGATCGTGGTGAGGCCCCCGGAGGATGAACGCCAACGTCCGCCGCACGGCCCGGTAAGCCGTCTCTCGTTCGGACGACATCGATCCCACGATAACGGACGCGATGGCTGCTTCCTTCGGGTCTCTTCCCGCGTCCCGGGCCCCTTGCGCGACCGATTCCGCCCCCCACCGAATGTAGGCGGGAGAACTGCCCCCGGAGAACAGCGCGCCGTCCGCATGATTTCCAGCCAGGCGCGACATCCTCGGTCCCATGGCCGCCAGGTAAAGGGGAATCGGAGCGGGGGGGGCAAAGCCGAGCCTTCGATCTCTCACGGGAAAGTCCCTCCCGCGGTGTTTCAGCGGCTCGCCCGCCAGGGCGGAGCGGACCGCTCCCAGAGCCTCCTTCATGGTTTCAAGCGGCCGGGTCGGGTTGAGGCCGACGGCTTTCAGGTCGTCGGGTTGTCCGGTAGCCAGGACAGCCCGGACTCTGCCGGGACCGCGTTCGGCCAGTGTCGCCAGCCCCATGGCGATCAACACTGGATTTCTCGCGTAGGGGCTCACCGCCGTGGGGACGACGGCGATGTGTCGGGTCTCACCGAGAAAGGCCATGGCGGGACCGAAGGCGTCCCGATAGAGGAGATGTTCGGCGATCCACAGGGAGTCGAGGCCCAGATCATCCGCCCTGCGGACCAGGTCGATGGCGCCCGGGAAAGGCGAAAATCCATCGTACATTATCCCGACCCGCAAAGGAGGGTCTCCCCGTTTGCGGCGCGGACGGAAGAATGGCTCCCGTTTCCGCGCCTGATGAACGTCCGGCGCTCGGTGCGCTATGCATGCATTTTGTAGAGGGCGCCGGAAAAACCCTGCCTTCCGGGACCCTTCTGCCGCCAGTCCCGTCCAATGGCCAGGTCAGGGGTTCAGGCAAAGAAACTCAATGAATCCATATCCGCGGCTCGTGCAGCCCGGCCTATTCGCGAAGACGTCCCATTGTAAATCAAAACGATTGTTTGTTGCCGGGGAGCTGAGCAAGATTGCGAGACGGATCGGATGATCGCCCGTGGGCCCGATGGTATCCTTCCCGCCTTTTCATCGCCGCCTCTTCCTGGCATGTGGCGCCTCGCGCGCTGTGTCCCCGCAAAGGTGTCAAGGACCGCTGAGCCCTTTGAACTCCAGATTGAGGGCAAAATGCGGTCCTGAATCCATCAAAGGAATTTTTTTTAGGTTGAAGTGTTATCCGTAACGGAACAAAATGGAAAAAGAGGTGGGGATTCAGACGAACGGACAACCGCCGGAAAACCAATGAATTACGAAGAGTTCAAGAAGAGTATAGATCTGTACCTGGACGGGGAACTGGACGCCTCCTCGGCCCTGAAGTTTCAGGAGCTGGCGGACACGGATCCCAAGTGCAGGGATCTCCTGGAGCGGGAGGAGAGTTTCCGGCTGCGGGTCCGCGAAGAACTGGCGAAAGAATCGGCCCCTGAACTCCTTCGGGCGAGGATCCAGAGAGACATCCGCCGCCATGACCTGCGGCAGGCGATGGGCCAATTCGGCGGCTGGCGGGCTGCGGCGGCGGTTCTGCTGGCGATTTTCATCGGCGGCGCCGTTTACTTCCAGTACGACCGGCGAGACCTGACACGTCTCGTGCGAAGCTCGGTCAAGAGCCACCGGCTATATGCCCAAGCGGCAGATCAGCCCGAGTTCTGGGCCGACAATGAGCGCGCCCTTCTTCCCTTGATACAAAGACGCGTTCAGTTCGAAGTAGCTTTCCCATCCCTCGCTCAGGAAGACATTCAGATGGTGGGGGGGAGGATCTCCCTCCTGGTGGACCGCAAGTCAGCCCTGACTTTCTACCGCAGGGGGAACAATCGACTTTCCCTTTTCACCATGGACTATCGCGGTATCCGGCTTCCGCGCTGGGGCGGGAAGGAAATCAAAGGCCGAATGGTTTATTTCCTGGAATCGGGCGATCATCGAGTCGCCGTCTGGAAAGACGGGGCGTGCGTGTACTCTTTTGTGGCCCAGCTCAACGAGGGCGACATGGGCAAATACCTGGCGACCAGCTTCCGGGAGATCGTCCGCTCACAGGGCTCCTGACGCTGCGGCTCCGGCGTGAATCGGACTCGCCTGAGCTTCCCTCCCTAAGACAGGAGGCGGAAATCGTTTGCCAATCCAGCGTGTCTTCGGGCCAGCGTGTCTTCGGGAAGGGCCAGTTCTCGGCCGTGTTGCTGGGGATGAATCGAGAAGAGAGGAAGAGAAAACTCAGCCGGCTTCCGTCCCGCCCAAATGCCGTTTGGCTTCCTGATATTCCTGGCGGAGCCTTGCCAGCAGGTCCTGGGCGACATCCTCGGGGACGTGGCGCTCGGGCGCGGTTGCGCAGAGTTCCTTGGTGCTCTCCAGAGAACGAAGCAGGTTGCGGCAGGGAGCACAATCTTCAAAGTGCCGTTGCATCCTCTCCATGAAATCGGGGTCCAGCTCTTTGTCTATAAATTCGGAGATGACGGGGAAGACATCACTGCATTCAATCCACCACCGCCGGCGCCTGGAGGGAACAAGCATATCCAATAAATGTCTAATGATCACGATATAGCCCTCATATTCCCCCCTGGTTGCAATCCCATTCGATCCTCGCCGCTACGAGGATGTCCTTTTTTCCAACTCCCTTCGAACAAAGAGCCTCGCCCGGTGCAGCCGTGATTTCACGGCGGGAACGGATATGCCGAGGAGCTCTGAGGTTTCGTTCGCCGATCGGCCCTCCACGTCCCGGAGCACCAGAACCTGCCGGTATTCTTCGGGCAACTTGGCAATCGCATTCTCCAGTAAAGTCCGCCCTTGTTTCTCTTCAAGCGCCTCTTCGGGCGTCGGTGGCCGGACCCTCAACCCTTCCCGAAAAGAAAGCTGAAATTCCTCCAGCGGAAGGTCCTCTATCGATTCGGGACGATCCTTGCTTCTTCGCTGAAGAAACGTGTTGATGCCAATCCGGTAAAGCCAGGTCCCGATCGATGATTCTCCGCGAAAATCGCCCAAGCTGCGAAATGCCTTGAGGAACGTGTCTTGCAACACGTCCCGCGTCTCATCCTCATTCCAGGACATCCGGTAAATGGTGTTATAGAGCCGGTCCTGGTAGCAAAGGACAATCTCTTCGAACGCCTCCACCTCTCCGCCGCGAAAGCGAGCGAGAACTTGAGACTCCCAATCCGTCGAGGTTTCCTTGGCGGTCGTCTCAGGGTCCATACTTCGATTGTACACCACCGGCCCGCCGACCGTCGCTTTCGAACCCTTCATCCGCTTAGACCCGAAAAGTTGGCCAAAAGATTCACCGAAACGCGGAAAACTTTGACATGAGATTCGGTTTTCTTTCGTTCCCGAGGGAAATCCTACGTTGCCTCCTCTTTATACAAGGGCAGATCGTCCCCCTTTATTCCGACGAAACGTCCAGGCGAAAAACTTCTGGGGGGTTTTTGAAAACCGCCCCACCATACCCCCTGGATAGCCCTTGACGGCCCGGGACTCGGCGGCCGGGCCTGCCTGGGCTGAGCGTGGGGTTGGCTGGCGCGGTCGTCTGTGGCTTTCTGATGGCTTCCTTCATTCGCCAAAATAAAGGGTTTTCGGGCGGTCAGGAGAAGCGCATTTTTGAAAGAGAGCCCGGACGAAATCCGGCTTAGCGCCAGAAATCGGGATGGTCTTCCGGCGAGGCCTCGGGCTTCTCTTTCAGGCGCTCCTCGAATTCCTTCGTCACGGCTTCCTTCTTCTCGGCGTCCGCCTTGATCAGATCCCCCATGCTGGGCGCTTTGGGCCTGTCCCTGTATTCCGCAAAGGGATCGGCGACATGGCGCTCCAATATCACCCGGTCCCCCGTCAGGCGGATCTTGACCTCCTTGCCCGGCGCGAGGCCGAGGGCATTCAGGACCTGTTCCGGAAGCTGGACGAATCCGCCCTCTTCCACACAGCGAATTTCCACTTTCTCCTTCATCACACTGAATCTTATATCCCCTCCCCCTTAGAGTCCAGGGGGCCGGTTCGTCAGCGTCCAACGGGGAAGTCCACCCGAGGAAAACAGGCGGGGACTGTGGTAGGATGCCTGCGTCCCTGAAGAGCCGATTCTGGAGGGGCGGGCTTCGCTTCTCGAATCAATAACCGGTCTGAGCCAAACGTCTCATCCCCCGGGGAGCGAAACTGTGGAGAAAGGCCATATAATTATCCGGGGATTGGAGGTCCAGTGCATCCTCGGGGTCTATGACTCGGAGCGCAAGGCAAAAAGACCCGTCGTGATCGACCTCGAATTCCCCCTTGGCGATTCCTCGGGGGAAGGCCCGCACGTTCCATCCGTCGATTACGCTCAGGTTGCGGGAGAGGTCAAGGCCCACGTCCAAAGTAGCTCTTGCCATTTGATGGAGGAATTGGCGGAGGAGGTCGCGAGCCTTTGCCTTTCTCGTTTCTCCTTGGAGAGGATGAAGGTCCGGTTGAGCAAACCGGGGGCGATCCCGGATGCGCAGACTGTGATTTTGGAAATTGAGCGAACCGGGCCACCCTGATCCGTCACCTTCCAAGGGCGGCGGTCTTTCAAAAAGAGGAAGACGATTCTCACAGAAACACAGGGCGAAAAGGATGCCAAGGACAGTAGGTAACGTCTCCGTATACATGGGTCCGCACACCCTGAACGCTCCCGACAACCTCGAAGAGGCGATCGTTTCGTTTATCGACCAGGCAAAAAATAATCTTGACGTCGCCGTACAAGAGCTCGAATCGCGTCGGATCGCCGAGGCGCTCATCCAAGCAAAAGGACGCCGCGTGAAGGTCCGTGTGGTCCTCGAGGGGGACTACCTCGCTGCCGAAACCCGCCGCCCTGACCCGTTTCAGCCCGGCGGCGCCCACGAACCGAATCGAGAGCTCTTCGCCGCGCTGCTGCGAGCGAAAATTGACGTGAGAACCGACTACAATCCGGAAATCTTTCACCAAAAATTCATTATGCGCGACATCGACAAGGGGAAAACGGCCCTCCTCACCGGTTCGACGAACTTTACCCCCACCGGAACGCACCAGAACCTCAACCACTTGGTTGTAGTCCACGGCAAGCGTCTTGCCAAGAAGTACGCCGAGGAGTTCGAGGAAATATGGGGCGGCACCTTCGGTACGGCCGGCCTCCGGCACGACCCAAAACCGAGCGAGCTGACCGTTTCCGGCGTCCGGGTCAAGGCGCTGTTTGCGCCGGATCATTCCCCCGAGATGGAAATCATGAAGCAGATGCTCAAGGCGAAGCGGCGCGTCGATTTCGCCATCTTCACGTTCGCTCAGTCCTCCGGCATTGATGACACGATGATTGCGCTACAACGCGCCGGCGTAGCGGTGAGGGGAATCGTCGACTCGGGGCAGGGGAACCGAGAGTGGGCGGCGACCCGGCCGGTCAGAAATGCGGGCGGGGAACTTTATCTCGCCCGTCGTGGAGAAGGCCTGAACAAGCTCCACCACAAACTGATGGTCATCGACGGGCAGCTCATCATTGCGGGCAGCTTCAACTACACGGCCCCCGCCAACCGTCTGAATGACGAAAACATCCTCATCCTGGGCAAACTCGACGAGGTGAAGCAGGACAGCATCCAGAAACAAAAGAAACTCGGGGCCTATGCGCTGGCCGAGATCGATCGGATGATCCTGCAACACGGACAACCGGCTTAGGGTGTGGCGATGTGATGAGCGGATTGAGGATCAAATTTCATTGTCGCGGGGTGGTTATTGCGGTATGATTAAAGATATAACCTCAGAAAGGGAAAAAGGGATCGGGTCTGTTGGGCTTTCGGGGCGGCTCTCGAAAGTTCGGCCAGAATAACATTCCATATGGAGGGAGAAGCGAGATGAAAAGAGGTTTAACGGTTTTTGCCACGATTTTGTTGTTGATGAGCGGCCTGGCGGCCAGGGCGGACGCGGCCAAGACGACCTTCCTCCTGGACTGGATCATCTACGGCAAGCACGCGCCGTTCTTCGTGGCCCAGGACAAGGGGTTCTACAAGAAGGTGGGCCTGGACGTGGTGTACAAACGGGGCTTCGGTTCCGGCAGGACCATCAAGGACATTGCCGCGAAGATCGCGCCCATCGGGTTCGCCGACGCCGCCTCGCTGGTCAACGCGCGGGCCAACAGTGACATCAAGATCAAAGAAGTCGCCATGATCCACGCCAAGACGATCATGGTTGCGACGTTCTTCAAAGAGAAAGGCTACAAATCGCCCAAAGACCTGGCGGGCGCGAGAATCGGCTCACCGGTGGGCAATGCAGTCCGCGTCGTCTTCCCCGCCTTTGCCGCCGCCAACGGGCTCGACCCGAAGTCCGTGAAGTGGGTCGACGTAGCGAACCCCGGGTCGGTGCTCCCCACCCTCCTGGCCGGCCGAAGCGATGTGGCCCTCTTCTATGCCACCGAACTGCCCACCGTCCGTCCGGCGGCTGCGAAGATTGGCAAGGAGATCGAATACTTCTCCTATGGAGACTGGGGCGTGCGATTTTACAACAACGGGATCATCGCCCGCGAAGAAACCATCCAGTCCAACCCGAACTTCGTTCGCAACGCCGTGAAGGCCAACATGGAGGCCTTTGCCTGGTCGTTGCTCCATGTAGACGAGGCCGTGAAGAACTTCCTCAAATACGCCCCGGCTATGAGCGAGCCCATCATCCGCGGACACTTCGCCGTCATGGTTGAGCACCTGTTCGACGATGGGGTCCGGCGGCACGGGTTGGGATACATGGATCACGCCAAGATGGACAGCACCATTGAGACGCTGACCAAGCTACAGAAGCTGAAGAAGCGGATTCCCACGGGAGACCTCTACACCAACCGGTTCCTGCCTCAGTGGCCCGCCATCAAGGCGGCGCTGGGCGATAAGGCGATGTGAGCGGAGCGACGCTCAGCAACGACCGTAAATTCCACCAAGTCGCAACCAACGAGCCCCGGAGACGCCGATTCTCCGGGGCTC
>JBHIBA010000166.1:0-9840 GCA_046758845.1 Nitrospinota bacterium | reverse complement strand
CACCAGACCGATCCGCCCCTGGATGTCTTTGACGTACTCGATGAACTTGGGATCGGTCCTCATTTCGGCACTTCGGGGGCGCGGGAGATCGACGGCGATGACGCTTTCCACCTTGCCGGGACGGGGCGTCATGACGATGACGCGGTCGGCGAGAAAAACGGCCTCGCCGATGCTGTGCGTAATCAGGAGGCAGGTCTTCTTGCTCTCCTGCCAGATCCGCAGCAATTCTAAGTTCATGGCCTCGCGCGTGAGGGCGTCCAGCGCGCCGAAGGGCTCGTCCATGAGGAGAAGCGGAGGGTTGTGGATGAGGGCGCGGCTGATGGAGACGCGCTGTTGCATGCCGCCGGAGAGTTCCCTGGGATATTTGGTTTCGAAACCTATCAAGCCCGTGAGCTGGAGGAGATCCATGGCGCGCTTTCGATACTCCTCCTCGTCTAAGCCCAAAATTTCCACCGGGAGCATGACGTTGTCGATGACGTTTCGCCACTTGGGGAGAACCGGGGATTGAAAGACCATCCCCACGTCTGAGACCGGACCCGTGACGTCGTTTCCGTTGACTTTAACGACCCCCCTGGTCTTCGCCAGCAGGCCCGAGATGATCTTCAAAATGGTCGTTTTGCCGCACCCGCTCTGCCCGACAACGGTGACGAATTCCTCGTCGTATACGTCCAGGCTGACCTTCTCCAGCGCGTGGACCTCACCGTTCTTGGTAAAATATACCTTCGTCAGGTCCCGAATTTCGATAATGGTTTTACCGCTCAAAGGACACCTCCGTTCGGAGGGGACCGCTTTTCCTTCCGGAAACGCGGACCCCCTTTTCTCGTCCCGAACCTGGTCAATTTTTTTTGACCGTACACTCCTTGGAGTGGGCTGTCAAGACGTAAGTAGCACAAAAAGCCGGACTTTCCCCTCTCCTTGACACCCTGTGAGGCATCTGATAGAAAGCCCAAGCCTTCGGCCATCGGATTCGCCTGGCCCCGCCGCTCGATATGGGGAGGGCCAGGCTCTTTTTGTTTTGAAGCCCGGATGCCGATCCGGGCCTGGGAAAGGAAGCGCCTGCCGTCTGACCGTGTTGACCGCGCAAGGAGGGAGAACGATGTCAGAAATCTTGGTGTATTACGAAGATGATTGCGACCTTGGGCTGTTGACAGACAAAACGGTCGCCGTCATCGGATACGGGAGCCAGGGGCACGCCCACGCCCTGAACCTGAAGGATAGCGGCGTTCAGGTGGTCGTCGGGCTTCGCAAGGGCTCAAAATCGTGGGACAAGGCCAAGGCGGACGGGGTTGAGGTGATGACCTCCGCCGAGGCGGCCAAGGCGGGAGACCTGGTGGTCATCCTGACCCAGGATAACGTCCAGAAAGAGCTGTGGGAAAAGGAGATCGCGCCCCACATGAAGAAGGGCGACGCCCTGGTGGCCGCCCACGGCTTCAACATCCTCTACGGACAGATCCTGCCCGGCCCGGAGATCGACGTCTTTATGATTGCCCCCAAAAGCCCCGGCCACATCATGCGGAGGATGTTCACCCAAGGCAGGGGCGTTCCCGGGCTTCTCGCCATCGAGCAGGACGCCACCGGCAAAGCCAAGGACCTGGCGCTGGCCTACGGCAAGGGCGTGGGGTGCGCCCGGGCGGGGATCCTCGAGACGACCTTCAGAGAGGAGACGGAGAGCGACCTCTTCGGGGAGCAGGCGATCTTGTGCGGCGGCGTGACGGAGCTCATCCGGGCGTCGTTCGACACGCTGGTCGAGGCGGGTTATTCGGTGGAGCTCTCCTATTTCGAGTGCCTGAATGAGCTCAAATTGATCGTGGACCTCATCTTCGAGGGCGGCATCAAGCTCATGCGCTTCTCGGTCTCCGACACGGCCCAGTACGGCGATCTCACGCGGGGACCCCGGATCATCGACGGGCACGTCCGGCAGAAGATGAGGGAGATTCTCCGGGAAATTCAGACCGGTGAATTCGCCCGCGAATGGATCCTCGAGAATCAGGTCGGACGGCCCGTATTCAACCGCCGCAATGCCGAGGACGAGGCTCACCTCATTGAGGAGGTGGGCGAACGCCTGCGCTCCATGATGACCTGGACCCGGGAGCTGGAGACCTGAGCGGTCCGCCTGGTCCTTTTGGTCTATTGACACGCTTTCGGGTTGAGAATAACTTCTGATAGAGGGGAAACGGGCCAAAGGGCGTCGGGGGCGGGAAACCGGGGCCGGCTCGGCTCGACAGGGTGGAACGAGCGAGGGGGCCCAGGGAATTTCGGCAGAGACCGAGGACGGGGGAGTATCCCCGCCCGGGGATATCCCTTACGGCTTCAACCTGCTTCTTGAGGGCCTGAGGGAGAGGATGCGGTGAATCGAAAGAAGATTCAGTTTATCGGGGGCGGCATCATCATCTTCGGGGCCATTGCATACCTTTCCATCACCGGAATGCAACAGGGGATGAGCTACTATCACGAGGTGAACGAGGTCCAGGCCCGAGCCATCGACCTGTACGGCAAAGGCCTTCGCGTCTCGGGGAAGGTGCAGCAGGGCTCCATCCGGAAGACCGCCGACCAGCGGGTCTACAACTTCCAGGTGACCGACGGGAAGGCCTCCTTGCCCATCCATTTTGAAGGGATCGTCCCCGATCTGTTCAAGGAGGGCGCCGAGGTCATCGTCGAGGGGAAATTCAGACGGGACGGTGTGCTGGTGGCCAGCAACGTCATGACCGCCTGTCCTCCAAGTATCAGGCGGAAGCCAACGCGAGAGAGGCATCCCGTAGCCCGGTGGACTGACCCCCCTCGCCTGAGCGAGCTTTTCTCCCATGGGTGACATCGGCTACTTCGCCATCTGGCTGGGCGGGGCCTTGTCCCTGTACGCGATGTTCTCCTCTCTGCTGGGAGGGCGGCTCAGCCGGCCCACCCTGGTCGAGAGCGGGCGGAACGCCGTTTACGCCGTCGCCGTGGTTACGAGTCTCGCCGTCCTTTCTCTGGAGGTCGGCCTCCTCACCGACGATTTCAGCCTGAACGCCGTGGGCGGCACCAGCAGCCGCAGCCTTCCCCTCTTCTACAAGATGACTTCTTTGTGGGGCGGGCAGTCCGGCTCCCTGCTTTTTTGGGCCTGGCTGCTGAGCCTCTATTCGGCCGTCGCGCTGTATACCAACCGGGACAGAAACCGGGAGTTGATTCCCTACGTCATCACGACGCTGATGGCCACCGCTTTGTTCTTCTTCCTCTTGCTGATGTTCTTCGACAACCCCTTCCGGCGCCTCGTTCCGGTCCCGGCGGACGGCCGGGGGCTGAATCCCATTCTCCAGGACCCGGGGATGGCCATCCATCCCCCGAACCTGTACCTGGGCTACGTGGGCTGGGCGGTCCCTTTCGCATTCGCCATTGGGGCGTTGGTGACGGGCCGGTTGGGGGACGAGTGGATTCGCTCGACGCGGCGTTGGTCTCTGATCGCCTGGTGCTTCCTGGGGATTGGCAACCTGCTCGGCTCGTGGTGGGCCTATCGGGAGCTGGGCTGGGGAGGCTACTGGGGCTGGGATCCGGTGGAGAACGCCGCAATTCTGCCCTGGATCACGGGCACGGCTTTCCTTCACTCCGTGATGATCCAGGAAAAGAAAGGCATGCTGAAGGTCTGGAACCTGGTCCTGATCATCATGACGTTCACCTTGACGATCTTCGGCACCTTCGTCGTCCGCAGTGGGGTCATCTCCAGTGTCCACGCCTTCGCCCAGTCCGCCCTGGGGTACTATTTCGCCGTCTTTCTGTTCCTGGTGATTGCGGCCAGTCTCGGACTCCTTTTCTGGCGGCTGGACAAGCTTGAGGGTCCCAACCATCTGGAGTCCATGCTCTCTCGGGAGAGCGCATTTCTCCTGAATAACTTGATCCTGGTGGGGGCCGCATTTTCCATCTGGTGGGGGACGGTCTTCCCGCTGATCTCGGAGGCCGTGACCGGGACGCGCATCACCATCGGGCCTCCGTTCTTCAATCGCGTCAACGGCCCCATCGGCCTGGCCTTGATTCTCCTGGTGGGCGTCGGTCCCCTCATCGCCTGGAGGCGCGCCTCCGCCAAGCAGCTCAAGAAGCACTTCTTTCTCCCCTTGGCGGTCGGCTTCCTGGCGGGTTGGGTCTTGTTCGCGCTGGGGATGAGGAGCTTCCTGGCCATCTTGGCGTTCAGCCTGATAGCGTTCGTCCTGGTCACGATCGTCGATGAATTCTACCGGGGGACGCGGGCCCGGCAGCGCATCGCCGAGGAATCCGCCCCGGTGGCCCTGGCGAACCTGACCCGGCGCAACACGAGGCGCTACGGGGGATACATCGTTCACCTGGGGATGATGGCCATCTTTGTGGGCATCACGGGCTCTTCCGCCTTCCAGACCCAGGTGGAGGCCACCCTGCGTCCCGGAGAGCTGGCCCAGGTGAAAGATTACTGGCTTCAGTACCGGGGAAAGCACGAGCGGTCCGACGCGCACATGGAGGCCGTCTCAGCCGACCTGGGCCTGCGGATGAAGGGGAAGGAGATCGGGGTCCTCAGACCTGAGAGGCGGATCTACCGAAACCCCGAACAGCCCACCACAGAGACGGCCATCCGCTCCACCCTGAAGGAAGACCTTTACGTCATTCTGGCAGGTGTCAATGACAACGGCTCGGCCACGTTCCGGTTTTACATCAACCCCCTGGTGAACTGGATCTGGATCGGCGGAGTGGTCTTCGTCCTGGGGACCCTCATCTGCATGTTGCCCAGCCCCCAGACCCGGCGCGCCCGGAGGCCCGCAGCCGCTCGCCCACGGGAGCCGGAACCCGCAGGATCGCGGCCTCGGGAGAGGCTGAGTTGATTGCGGTCGCCATCGGCCTCATGACGGCGGGCGCATTGGCGGCCGTTCTCTATCCCTTCTTGCGGCGAGAGGACGCGGGGAAGGCGGAGGATACCCAGTGGCGCCTGAGGGAGTTGTTGGCGGCCAAACATACGATTTACAGCACCTTGAAGGAGCTGGATTTCGACCGCGTGGCGGGCAAACTCTCCGAGGCGGACTTTCGCCAGTTGGAGGTCCAGTACCGAGAGAGGGCGATCCGGGTCCTCCGCGAGCTCGATGAATTGACTGAAGGAAGAAGGGAAGGGGAAGACCTGGATGAAGATCTCTCCGAAACGCTGGAGAGGGAGATCCTGGCCCTTCGAAAGGCGGCGCGATCGGCGCCCGGGCCGATGGAGGAAGCGGAAAGAGCCTCCGAGCCTGCGCAGCCCGCCCACGATGTGCGGGACGAACTCGACGCCCCGCCCGAGCCGCGCTTTTGCCGCAACTGCGGCGTTCCGGTCAGCTCGACCGACAATTTCTGTTCCTCTTGCGGAATCCCCTTGCGCGCCAGGTCCCAAGAGGGATCCGTTTAGGCCCGCATTGGTGTCCCGCCGCGCTTCCCTCGCCCTCTTTCTTGCGGTAGGTCTGACGGCCGTCTTCGCCGGGGCGGCTTCGGGCGCGCATCACGAAGCTCCATCGGACAAGCCGGCCGCAGCCGGGAAACCACCCCCCGCTGCCGGCGGCGCCCTTGAAGTTTGGGGGGTGGTCGTCAACGGAACGCTGAACCGGCCGGCGCCGGCGGGCCTCGAAGTCCGCCTGGTCGCCATTGACGGGGAGAACGTCCGCACGCTTGGCGTGACGAAAACGGACGGCTCCGGTCGGTTCGCTTTTCCAGGAGTGAAGGCCCCGGAAGCCGGCAAGGGACATTTCCTGACCGTCACCCAGTACCGGGGAGTGCCCTACATGACCCTCGCCCCTCCCGGCGGAAAGGAAGGACGGCTACTCGTCTTCGAGTTGACGGGGGACCCTTCAGGCATGCGCGTGGAGGCCCATCGGCTCTGGGTCCGCTACGAGGAAGGGCGCCTCATCTTCCGGGAGTCGATCCATCTGGTCAACACGGGCGCCTCAACCTTCGTCGCGGAAGGCGGAGAGACGCTCTCTTTCAGCCTCCCGGCAGGGGCGGAGATGCTTCAGCCTCCATCTGGGCTGAACCCGCAGGCGGTGCGAATGCGTCCGGGCTCGGTCCATTCCTCCGACCCGCTCCCCCCCGGGTTGCGGCAAGTGGAGCTCGTATATGCCATCTCCGATCCGCCGGCCCAGCTCCCGGTGGAGAAGAGCTTCCAGTTTTCGACCAAACAGTTTCAGGTTATGGTCCCGGAAATCGGCATGCGGCTGCCGTCCCCTTCGGACCTGAACTACCAGGGCGTTTTCGGCGAGGATGTGGGAAACCGGGTCCACCTGGCTTCCAAAGCGGACCTGCCCGCCGGGGCGCGGGTCCAGTTTACCCTCAGCCGTGACGTGGAGAGCCGGTTCTCGGAGCCCCTTTTTCTGGGTATCGTCGCAGTCGTCGTCCTGGGTCTCGCCGTTCCGATCGCCCTTCGCCGCCGCCGCCGCCGTTTGGCCAGGCTGGGAGCGGGGAGAAGGGGAGGGCGAGCAAGTGGCGCGGAGGAAATGAGAGCGCCTGCCGCTGCGGTTTTGCCGAAGTCCGAAACAATGCGACCTCCCTCGAGCGAACCGGCTCCGCACCCGAGCGATGGGACCGAGGCACGGACGACCGACCTGGTTCAGGAACGGGGCGAACTCCTTGCGCAGATCGCCGCGCTGGACGACGAATGGCAGGCCGGTCAGGTCCCTAAAGAGGCGTACGGCGCTCGGCGCACGGAGCTGAAGCGGCGCGCCCTGGAAATCTCCCGGAAGATGAAGGGGCAATGACTGTTTGCCCGCCGGAGGGATCGCCGAACGGCGAGATGCAGGGGTCCTCTCTGCGCCAAGACCCATTTACCTTCTCGGACGCCCGCCTTTCCGCACGAGGACTGACCCGCAAGTTCGGCCCCTTCGTGGCTGTGGAGGGAGTGGACCTTTCCCTTCCGGCCGGGCGCTGTCTGTCGGTGTTCGGTCCCAACGGAGCGGGGAAGACGACCCTTCTGAGGATGCTGGCGCTCCTCATGCGCCCGTCGGAGGGCCGCATCTGGGTGGACGGCGAGGACGCGACCCGAGGGCCGAAGCGCGATGTCCTGCGCGCTCGGATGGGTCTCCTCTCCCACCAGCCTCTCCTGTACGGCCATCTGAGTCCCATGGAAAACCTCCGGTTCTACGGAAAGCTCTATGGGGTCTCTCGCTTTCGGGAACGGGCCGAGGAGGTCCTGGCCACCGTCGCCCTGGCGGATCGGGCGAACGATCCCGTCCGGGGTTTCTCCCGGGGGATGCTCCAGCGGTCGGCCATCGCCCGGGCCCTCCTTCACGACCCGGACATCCTCTTTCTGGACGAGCCGTTCACGGGACTGGACCGATCGGGCGCCAGGATGCTGATGGAGGTCCTGATTCGGCTGCGGGAGGGAGGACGGACGTTGGTCCTCGCCACCCACGAACTGGAGCGGGGCCTCGATCTTTGCCACGAGGTGTTCATCCTTCGCCGGGGAAAGGTCCGCTATGCTTCTCCCCGCTCGGGGATCGAGCCGGAGAGGTTTGCCGAGGTCTATGAGTTCCATACGGAGAGCCGGGGGTGACAAAGGTAGAGAGCGCCGAAAAGGGAATTCCCGCAGCGGCCGAACCCATGGAGGACCGCGTTTCGGTGAAAGCGGCTCGCGGCGGTTTCCGCCGATACCTCTCCCAGATGGGCGCCGTCCTCTGGAAGGATATCCTCTCCGAGTACCGGTCCCGCGAAGTGGTCGTCACGATGGTGGCGTTTTCCCTCCTGGTGATCGCGCTGTTCAATTTCGCCTTCGAGCTGGGGGAGCGGTGGAGGGCGTCGGTCGGATCGGGGATTTTGTGGACGGCCTTCCTCTTCTCGTCCGTCCTGGGGATGAACCGGACTTTCGCGCTGGAGAAGGAGGGAGACTGCATCCAGGGACTCTTGTTGTCCCCGGCGGACCGCGGGGCCATTTTTTTGGGGAAGCTGGTGGCCAACCTGATGTTCCTCGTGATCGTCGAGGCCGTCAGCCTGCCGATCTTCGGCGTCTTGTATGGTTTTCCATTGGGGCGGGTGTTCTTGGGACTCGCGCCGGTGGTGTTTTTGGCCACGGTGGGTCTGGCGATTGTGGGGACGCTTTTCGCCGCCATCGCCGTCAACACCAAGGCCCGGGAGGTCATGTTGCCCCTGCTGCTTTTTCCGGTGGCGATTCCCGTCATCATCGGGGCCGCCGGCGCCACGACCGCGATCCTCGCAGGAGAGGGACTCGGGGAGCAAGGCGTTTGGCTCCGCCTGCTGGGTGTTTATGACGTGGTCTTTCTGGTAATATCGCTTTGGGTGGTGGATTACGTGCTGGAGGAGTGATCGTGACGTACGCCAAAGTCCGGGAATCCAAGGCCCCCGCCGTCCCGCTGAAGGAGCAGTGGCTCCAAATGGGCTCCGCCGCCTATGACGTCTTGACCATCGGGGGGGCGTTGGTCCTCATGGTGGTCGCCCTTGCCTTCGACTTCGTGATCACGCCGAACATTGCCATTGAGGTGGGCAGCGAACGCGTGGCCCTGCCCGTCATGCGGATCTTCTACATTCACGTCCCCTCGGCCTGGATCGCGTTTTTGGCGTTCGGGCTGGTGGCGCTCTATAGCATCCTATACCTGATGACCCGGAAGCGGAGGTGGGACATCTACGCCCACGGCTGCGCGGAGGTCGGGGTTCTGTTTTGCACCATCGTTCTGATTACCGGACCCATCTGGGCCAAGCCCATCTGGGGGGCGTGGTGGACCTGGGACGCCCGACTCACCTTAACGCTCATCCTGTGGTTCATCTACCTGGCGTATCTCATGATCCGCGCTCAAGACCTGGAGCCGGAGAAAAAGGCCCGATACTCGGCGGTTCTGGGGATCGTCGGGGCGCTTTCCATCCCCATCAACCATTTTTCGGTCCAGCTTTGGCGCACCCTTCATCCCAAGCCGGTTGTCATTACTGAAAAGGGAATGGGTGCGGGACTGGATGATCCGATGTTTGCCGTCGCCCTGGGCCTGACGTTTCTGGCTCTTTTGGTGGCGTTTGGCGCCCTCCTCCGCCAAAGGATCGTCTTGGAGGAGTTGCGGGACGAGGGCGAGCGTTTGCGAAGCCGTCTGGATGAGCGGAGCTGAAAGGCAGGATTCAAGATGAGCTATCTCTTTGCCGCGTACGCCGTCGTGTGGGTTATTTTGTGCGCCTATGTCTTCCGGCTGGCGCAACAGAACCGCTCCCTGCGAAGGGACATGATTCGCCTTCGAGAGCGGTTGGACGCCCAGGGGAAAGAGGGATGAAGCGCGGCCCCTGGGTCCTCATCGCGGCCGCCGTCCTGGGTCTTTGGGGTCTCGGCGCTGCGCTTCAGGCGGAGCCGGCGCCGGACCCGCTGGACATCGCCAAGTCGATCATGAGCCCCGTCTGCCCCGGTCGCTTGATCGCCGACTGTCCCAGCCCCGAGGCGGAGCAGCTCCGGGAGGTCATTCGCCGGCAGGTGGCGCAGGGCAAGTCCAAGCAGGAGATCGTCGATTACTTCGTCGAGGTCTACGGCCAAAGCGTTCTGCCGGCCCCCCCGCAAAGAGGGTTTTTCCTGACGGCCTGGTACCTCCCGCTGGCGCTCATGTTGTCCGGCGGGGGGATCATTTTCGTCCTGGTGCGCATCTGGGCTCGCGGGGAAAAAGGGGAGGAGACGCCTCCTGAAAGAAAGCGGGCGGCATCTGATGATCCGGCCATTCAAAGATACGCCCGGATTCTCGACGAAGAGTTGAAACAATTCGACCAGTGAGCGCCCTCGCTGGTCCGCGGCAGTCTCCGATGACACGAAGAGAGTTAACGTAGCTTTGTTTTCTGCGGGGGGGCGCTTTTTGAAAGGCGCCCCCCCGCACCCCCCCGCCAAACATTTGACCGCCCGGCATGCGGGTCGAT
>JBHIBA010000165.1:0-9892 GCA_046758845.1 Nitrospinota bacterium | reverse complement strand
CGCCGCTCGATGACGCCGCTCGGGCTGACGTGTCACCGACGAAGCGGGCTTGTAAATCAAGGTGAAAGAGGGGGACCTCAGGATGCTGTTCTGTTACTTCCACCTGATGCCTTACATTTACATGCCCGAAGGCTATGAGAAGGAATACGATTCATCCTGGGCCACCATTCCCAACTCCTTCTACGACCCCGAGGTCGGACACGAGCTGTACAACGAGTATCTGGACATTTTGGAGAGGGCCGACGAACTGGGTTTCGATGCCGTCTGCGTCAACGAGCATCACCAGACTTGCTACGGCCTGATGCCTGCGCCGAACATCGTTGCCGCCGCGTTGGCCCGGAGAACTTCCCGTTCGAAGATCGCCATCCTCGGCAACGCCATCAACTTGCATGACCATCCCCTGCGCGTGGCCGAGGAGGTGGCCATGCTGGACGTGATCACCCAGGGGCGAATCATTTCCGGCGTCGTCCGCGGCATCGGATCGGAGTTCACCGCGTTTGGCATGGACCCCAGCACCTCGCGGGATCGCTTCTACGAGGCCCTCGACCTGATCCTGCGGGCCTGGACGGAGCCGGGCCCCTTCGCCTTCGAGGGCAAGCATTACAACTTCCGCTATGTGAATCCCTGGCCGCGTCCCTACCAAAAGCCCCACCCGCCCATCTGGATGCCCTCCATGGGAAGCGCCGAGACGATATCCTTCGCCGCCGAGCGCCGATATCCTTACATCCAGATTTACAGCCCCTTCTCCCACGTGAAGACGTTGCACGAGGAGTACAAGGAAGAGGCAAGGAAATTCGGTTATGAGGCCGCCCCCGAGCAACTGGGTTGGTCCGCCCCAATCTACGTGGCCGAGACCGACGAAATCGCGTGGAAAGAGGCCGAGCCCCACATCGACTGCCTCTTCAACAAGTTCCTCAAGACCACGCCCGAGCTCCTTTTTCCTCCCGGCTACGTTTCGGAAAAGTCCATGGCGCGGATCCTGGGGGACAAGATGAAGACGTTCGGCCGAAGGATCAATCCGCGCGACCTCTTGGAGAAGCGGATGATCCTTGTGGGGAGCCCTTCGACCGTCCGCGAGCAACTCGAAGAGTGTCAGCAGCTATCGGGCTTCGGGCTTCTGGTAGCGGTTCTTCACTTTGGAAGCCTGCCCCACCCCCTCGCCCGAAAAAACTTAGAAATATTCGCCGAGGAGGTGATGCCTCACTTCAGGAAAGACGTGGCGGCGACCGTGGCCTAAAGGAGAGGGTGGCATGAAGTGAGTGTATGTTCGCTGGAATCCATTTGTTTGACTTCTGGAGTGTGAGATGGCCCAACCCACCAACAGTGTGACTCGGTTCGTTCTGGTACGGGATGTGAAGGTGCGCCTCATGGAGGGCGGGGAAGGTCCTCCCCTCTTGTATTTCCACGGAGCTGGCCAAACCGGCGTTTGGATGCCTTTCCACGAAGAGTTGGCCGGAATGTTCAAGGTCTATGCTCCGGATCATCCGGGATTCGGCCAGTCGGACCGCCCCGATTGGTTAGATGGGATGGACGACCTGGTCTATCACTACCTCGACCTCCTGGACCTGCTGGAACTGGAGCGGGTCGCCATTGTCGGGTCCTCTTTCGGCGGGTGGCTTGCGGCGGAGTTCGCTACTGCTCATCCTGAGCGAGTGACGAAGCTCGTCCTCTCGGGCGCTGCCGGTCTGCGGGTGGACAGGGCGCCCATCGCGGACCTGTTCCTGATGGACCCCGCCAAGCTCGCCGAGTACCTGTTCGCCGACCCAGAGAAGGTGGCGCAGGCCGCTTCGGCCGAGCTTCCCCCCGAACTACAGCAGGAGATGTACCGGGGCCGGGTCACGCTGGCCCACCTGGGGTGGGATCCGCTCCTGTGTAACCCCGCCCTGCGGCGGCGGCTGTACCGAATCACCTGCCCCACCCTGGTGCTGTGGGGCGCCCAGGACCGCCTCATCCCGCCGGCTCACGGTGAGGTCTACGCCTCGGAGATCCCAAACGCCCGGCTGGTGAAACTCGAAGGGTGCGCCCACTCCATCCAGTTGGAGCGGCCCGGGGAGTTCGCCGCCGAGGTGACGAAGTTCATCATGGGGTGAACGGGTTTCCGGAAAGAACCGAAGTGTGCTCCTGCGCGGCCCGGCGTCACAGCGCTTACCACCGGCCCACTCGCTCTCGGTAGGAGATGAAAGACCGGGGGGGTCTTACAACTGCCGGTTGTGCCTTCAAAAAGGAGCGGCTTCAGGCTTGCGCAAGAGCCGCTTGACCGCCCGAACCAGCCAGCGGGGAGTGAACAATTTAAGCAAGGGCTTGACGCGAAGGTACTTCCTGTCTGACGCCGTCAGTGCCGAGAGGACCCCATCGCTCCAGAGGTCGATTGTGGTTTTCTCGCTGGCCGCCGTGAAATCATAGCGAATCGTGCCCTCCCATTCGTAGGAAGTGAGGAAGATGGAAGGGTTATGGTCTACAAAGACCTTGAATAACCGGTCGCGAGCGTACAGATGGTGAAAAAGGCTCCCAAAGGTAGCAGGAAAATTCTTCTCCTTAATGACAAGAACATTCGACACGTTCATGACGTACCACTTGTGGTAAGGCCAGAAAAAGAGCTTTTCGGAGACTTCGGAAGGGGACTCGATGTAACCACGGCTCGCCACCCGCGACAGTTCGCTCAGGAAGAGCGCCGGATCATCCATGTGCTCCAAGATGTGGGAGGCGATGACATAATCAAACGCCTTGTCTTTGAATGGGAGATAGTGGGCGTCGGCCACGACGAAAGGGCGGTCAACAATGATGGGTCCAGAGCGTTCCGCTTGACCCTCGACGTATCGGTCACAGATTACATTGGCCCGCGGGTGGGGTTTATTGCCGCTTCCTACGTCCAGGATCAAATCGGCGGCTCGGATCTTACTGAGCCTATTCCCCAAACCTGTTCCTCCCACCAGACAATCGAGCGCGCGACCCCTTTCCCGCCCAGCTTCGGGACCAGTGCTTGGCTTGCAGCCGACCACCTCGTCCGTTGACTCTAACCGGATTTTCCCATCTCTGAAAGCGTGCGCCAACCTGCGAAGGTGAGAAAACGCAGGCTGTATAGCACATCGTCAAGCGCAGCAACTAAGGGGAAAAATCCAACTTCTTCAGCAACCTGTCAGATCTGAGGCAACAAAACGACCTTGATGGGGTCCTCCCCCGGCAGAGCCCGTCCGACGCACTGAATCGCTTTCTCGGCCTCGGACAACTTGAACCGGTGCGTCACCATCTTCTCAAAGGCGTACTTGCCGGATTCCAGCAGCTTGATGGTCGGGATCACCGATTCCGCATCGTGCGTGAACACCCCTTGAACCCGAACCTCCCTGAGGACGATCTTGTCCACGATGACAGGGGTGGGGGTCCGCGTGCCTTTGAGGCCCGCACTCACAACAGTCCCCTGCTTGCGCACCAGATCGAAGGCGGTTTGAAACGAATCCGGACTGGACGTCACATCCACAACAACGTCCGCGCCGCGCCCGCCCGTCAGGTCCAGGATGCGCTCAACCGCCCCCGGCTCCTCCATGTTGACGGTGTGATGCGCCCCATATTCGCGGGCCAGCCGCAAGCGCCTCTCATCACCCCTCACCCCGGTTGCGATGATGAGGCCGGCTCCGGCTTCATTCGACGCGATCACCGCGGCCAACCCCTGCTGGCCGACCCCCTGAACGACGACGGCGTCCCCAATCCCAACGCCGCCCTTCTGGTGGACCCAGCGGAGCCCGTTGGCCAGAATGCCGCACGTCAGGACGGCGGCCTCGGCCGGGACGGACTCGGAGACCTTGTGGACCCGGGCGCCGGGCGCGATGTACAGGTACTCCCCGTAGGCCCCCCAAAGGTGAGGGGGGCGATCGCAAGGGACGGTCGTGCCGTAGCCGAGCTCCTTGTCGCAAAAGACGTAGTTGCCCGCCAGGCAATATCGGCAGGCGTTGCAGCTGATGCGGGATTCCACCACTACCCGGTCGCCCTCGGCCAAGCCCAGCCGGTCCGCCGCCTTCTTCCCCAGTTTCTCGATCCGACCCAGGATCTCGTGGCCCAATATCACGGGATAGTATGGGAGCTGGACCTTCTCGTGGTACCAGGAGTAATCGCTCCCGCACACCCCCGCCATCTCGACCCGCAGCAATCCCTCATCCTCGCCGAGCTCAGGCAAGGGAAACTCCCGAAGGCTCATCCGGGCCTTTCCTTCCAGGACCGCGGAAAATTCCTTTTTCATGTCTCTTCTCGACCCGAAATGCGAGGAGGCTCCGCTTTGTCTGGCAAAGCGCGTTATTCGGGATCTACCGCGGGGCGCAGGTCGGTGACCTTCAGCCCCCGCGATACACCGATTCGTTACATCTGTAATAACCTATAAGTCAGACGGTTATATATTATCTCTTAAATCACAACCTTAGATGTCGAAGTAGTCCTCGAGACGAATGCGGCCTTTGCCCGGAACCTCGGCCCGCCAGAACATCGCCCGAGCCTCCTCAGGGAGATCTACGCGAACGGTGCAGTCGAGGGCGAGCTTGCTGCTGGGGTAAGCCTTATGGAAGGCCGAGGGGTCCGGGGAGGCCCCTTTCGCGCCCGGCACGACGAAATAGCGCGGCTCCCCCGTATGAGCGTCCAGGGGCTGAAACCGCGTCGCGATCGCCCAAAGCACCTGGCTTTCGTCAAAAACATCGATGTCATCGTCGACGGCGACGGCCAGCTTGATGTAGGGGGCCGCGCCAAGGACGGCCATCAAGGCCGTTTTCCCCTCCCCCGTTTCGAACCCTTCCGTCGTCGGCCGCCGCTTCATGGAGACGTAGCAGTGAAAACCGGCCCCTGAAGGCGGCACGTGGACTGCCCTCACCGCGGGCACCACGCGGCGAACGGCCTCGTAGATGGCCGCCTCGAAGATGATGGCCATCAGGTGGAGGACGTCCGGATGGCCCGAGAAGATGAACTGGTGGATGGGGTCATTGCGATGAGTGATGGCTCGCACGGTCACACGGGGGCCGCGCTTCACGCGGCTGTAAGTAAGGGACTGATCGGCGAAGGGGGCCTCCGGAAGCCGCTCGCCCGGATGGATCTCCGCCTCGATGCACATCTCCGCGAGGGCGGGCACCAGAAGGTCGACGGTCTCACAGGGGACCAGGTCCAGGGGCTCGCCCCGAAGTCCGCCCGCCAGCGAAAGCTCGTTTACGCCCATCGGCGCGCCGTAGGACGCCGCCAGGGTCACGAGCGGGTCCACGCCCGGAATGATGGCCACTTCAAGAGACTGGCCGTTCTCTTCGCAGCGGCCGAAGATGTCCGAGATGTTCGAGGTCTGGGTCAGGGAGGGGACGAGGGTGTTGCCGTCCTTCACCATGAACCGGTAAACGCCCATGTCCAGGGTCCCGGTGTCGGGGTCCCGGGAAATGCAAACGCCGCAGGAGATGTAGCGGCCGGCGTCCTTTTCGTGGTGTTGCACCAGGGGAAGGCGATGGAGGTCGGCGGACCCCCCTTTGAGGACGTGTTCTTTGACCGGCCCCGAAGGAACTGTCCGGGCGGGGATGGGCGTGGCCAACCGCTCGAGGAACGTCGGAAGGATTTCTTCCTCTGAGACGTTGAAGGCCAGGGCCAGGCGGCGGCGTTCGGCGAAGAGATTGCCCGTGACGCGCCAGCCGGGACACCCTTTCACCTCCTCGAACAGGACGGCAGAGGGGTCCCCCATCTCCTCCAGCCGGCCGAGGACGGCGGTCATCTCCCACGTCGGGTCAGCCGGCCGCTTCACGCGACGGAGCTGTCCTTGTTCTTCGAGCAGAGCGAGGTATTCGCGAAGGTCGCGGTGACGGACGAGACTTCCCTCAGCCACGATTCCCCCCCGGAGCGCTCACCCTTTGTTCGGATTCGACGAGAGACGGCCCCAGGATCTCCTCCAGGCCCACGACCTGACCGAAGAAGAGATCGAAGTTTCGCAAGAATGCCTGGTTGAGGTCGGGCTGAGCGGAGGCCACGGCCTCCCGAACCACAAGGACGTCGTAGTTCCGGAAAAAGGCGTCGCGGATGGTGGAGTCCACGCAGACGTTGGTGGCAACGCCGCAGACGATGAGCGTCCGGGCTCCCATGACCCGCAGCAGGTTGTCCAGGCCGGTCTGGTAGAAAGCGCTGTAGCGAGGTTTGTCCAAAACGCGATCCTGGGGGACGGGCCGGATCAGCGGCTGAATTTCCTCGACAATCTCCGCGTCCCACGTCCCCTCCAGGGCGTAAGGCGTGTCGTAAACGCCGCCGTGAGACCCGCTGCCCTGCCCGCGGCGGGTCTTCGGCCAAATTCGCTTCGAAGCCATTCCTTCATCCTGGGGGAAGTAGATCTGTCGGGTGTATATGCCGGAGAGGCCCCTGGCCTGGCCTTCCTGGATGAGGCGAAGGACGGCAGGGATCGCCGATCGCATGGGCGCGATGTCCACTCCATTGCGGCTGAGACCCCCCTCAGGGTGGAGGTAGGTGTTCTGCATGTCGATCACGAGGAGAACCGCGTCTTTCCAAAGTTCCATGGCGTTCCCTTTCCGTGCGCTTCGCCGAGTACCGGCTGCCCCGTCCGGCCCCCTTCGTCTTGGGAAGATCCCGTCTCGATGGGCTCCTTATTCCCCCCGCGGCACGCGGCCCTCACGTCTGCGCGAACTCGCCCCTTTCCCGAAGTCCCCGGAGGACTTTCTGGGGCGTAACGGGCAGATCCTTCACCCGGACTCCGACGGCGTCGTAGGCGGCGTTGGCAATGGCTGCGCCGCAGGCGTCCAAGGCGCATCCGGCGCAACCCTTGGCCCCGAAGGGACCGTTCGGGTCATTTGTGGGATGGGCCTGCCGGCGACCCGTAGACCTTCCACGCCAACCCTCCAACCCGGAATTCCCGTGCCGCCCTCGAACCGCTATGAAGAAAGTTGCCCTTGCATGCGTATCGGGAAGCCGCCGCTCCCGCCCGGATCACAGGAATTTCCATTCCATATTAGCGTCGATTGGATCCATTGAAACAGCTGCCTTGAGCGCTTCTGAGGAAACGAAGAATGAAGGGCCGCTCGGCTTGCGCCGCCCTTCCCCCCTCAGGCGGCGGGCCGCCTGGGGATGTCCCGGGGAATGTACTGCCCGTGCTTGGGGGAGCCGACGACCTCACCGTCTTTGGCCACGGTTACGCCCCGGACCATCGTCCGAACGGGCCATCCCTTGATGTCCCATCCGTCGTAGAGGCTCCAATCGGCGGCAGAGTGCCAGACATCCGGCGTCACGTGCCGGACCTTTTCGAGATCCACAAGAACGATGTCGGCGTCATAGCCGGGCGCGATGTCCCCTTTTCGTGGAAGAAGCCCGTAGGCTCTCGCCACGTTATAGGACGTGAGCTCCACCAGCCGCTCAAGGGTGAGACGGCTCGAGTGCACCCCGACGTGAAGCATCACGGGAAGCATGCAGCCCGACATCGGGAATCCGGGAATGGCGTCCCAGATGCCGTTCGCCTCCTTCTCCTGCCGGGGAACCACCGTAGAGTGGTCCGAGCCGAGGTTGTTCAGGGTTCCGTCCTGAAGCCCCTTCCAAAGCTGTTCCTGATCCCGCTTGTCCCGAAGGGGCGGGTTCACCTTCCCCAGAAATCCGATCTTGTTGTGGTCGTGCTTGGTGAAGGTGAGGTAGTGGGGACAGGTCTCCGCAATGATGTCCACCCCCCGCCGGTGCATCTCCCGGACGAGGTTAACCCCTTGGCCCACCGTCAGGTGGACGACGTAGAGGCGCGAGCGGAGCTGCTCGATGAAGAAGAAGGCGCGCCTTAGGCATTCCTCCTCGCAGAACTCCGGTCGCGCGTCCGTCCACGCCTTGAGGTCGTTGCGGCCCTCGGCGATGAGGCGCCGCTTCTCCCGGTGGATGATCTCCATGTTTTCCGCGTGAACCATGGCCAGACAGGGATACCCCTCGGCGATCATGTCCCGGACCTGCCTGAACCCCTCATAAAGGAGCCCGTCGTCCACGGCAATGATCCCGAACACCCTCGCCTCGTCCTCCGTGTAGGCCATGTAATACTTGAAGGAGCACATCCCGTACTCGCGGACCAGAAAGGGGATGTCGGCGATCTGCGCCTCGGTGCCCAGGACGGCGCTGAAGGCCACGTCGATCATGGCGTTTTTCTTCACCACGTCGATGGCCCAGGGCGTGTAATCCCGGTAAGAGCGGGTCGCATCTTCCCGGTGCAGGAGCATCGGAATGATGGTCGTCACGCCGCCCGCCGCGCAGGAGCGGGTCTCCGTCGAGACGTTCACATCGAAGGGGTTGCGAAAGAGCTGGAGGTGTACGTGCGGGTCGATCACGCCCGGGATGACGTGGAGGTTCCTGGCGTCGATCACTTCCTCCCCATCCGGGACTGTCCCCGGCTCACCGACTGCGACGACCTTGCCGCCCTTGATGGCGATGTCCTGCCGGCGCGTTCCATCCCTGCGGACGAGAAGACCCCCCTTGATCACCGTATCCATCTTTGCCATTGGGTCCCTCCAGCCGATGCCTTCCCCGGTGCGCTCTGTTTTTGGCGTGATTCCTAGACTGCTGAGAATCTCCCCGGCTCAAAGGCGAACTTGTCTGCCCCCGCACAAACTCACTCAGGCCCCCTTCGCAAGAGCCAGTTCCTGCACGGAGGTTATGTAAGACTCCTTTTCAGCTACATGGCCTTGTCCCCGAGGGCGGCCTTGATGGCCGGCCACTGGGGGAGAAACCGGTTGGTGTACACGTCTCCCGTCGGAATGCGCTTCTTGAGCTTCTGGAGCTTGGTGAGGAGTTCAACGGTGTAATCCATCTTCTTGTGGTCGATGTAGCCCAGGCCGTGCCGTCTGACGCCGTCGTCAAACAGGTGCTCCAGGGCGATGGCGTAGTGGCCGCGGATGAGGGGTTCGCTCATCCCCGGCGCGTACTTGAGAAAGTTTTTAATGGCCGCATCCGGGTGGAGCAAGGACCAGGACCAGGCCTCCATGAGGGCCTTGACGGTGTTGCGGACGAACTTGGGGTCAGACTGGATGGTGCCTTCGTGGGCGATGACACCATTACTGTAAGTATCCACGCCCCAGTCACCGTAGTAGAAGGTGCCGACCTCCTTGCCCATTTGCTTGGCCTTGGGACGGACGGTGGGCAGCTCTGTGGCATACAGCAGGGCGACATCGGTTCGGCCGGCCAACAGCGAAGGGATCATCGATGCGTAAGGCATGTCGATAAACTTGACTTTTTTGTGGTCGAAGCCGTTGGCGGCGGCCAAGGCGGGGAAAATCACATAAGTGGCACTCCCCAACGGACCGCCAACCTTCGCACCCACCAGGTCCTTCGGGGTCTTCCAGCCCTTCTCTTTGAGGAAGACCACGACCGCGATCGACTTGGCGTGGATCATGGCGACTTCCTTCACCCGGATGTCGCTGTTCGCCCGGCCGTTGACCAGCGAGCTGGCGTCGGCAAACCCGATGGGGCCGACTTTGGCGGCGATCTTCTTGATGGTGTCCCCCGAGCCGAAGCCCCGCTTGTACTCGATGTCCAGGCCCACCTTCTTATAGTGGCCCATGTCCTGGGCCACGAAGAAGGGCGCGTGCTTGCCGTAGATGATCCAGTCCAGCAGGAATTGCTTCTTGGCCGCACTCGCTGGGCCGCACAGCCCTGCAACCAGGAACAGACACGACGCGACAATGACGAACCCCCTTTTCATTTTTTCTCCTCCTTCTTGATGAAGAAGAATCCCCCCCCGAGGGAGTGCCCCCCATCCGCCTTGAGTCATCATTCGTGGGCACCGCTACGCCGTCGGGCTGACAGGTTGGCCGCTTCCGTTGGGTGAAGCCCAAACACGCGAAATCCTAAATGCCCCTCAGGTGACTATTCATTGATCATACCGAAATGTTCATCGCGCATCTCGTTTTTTTCTCAATTT
>JBHIBA010000164.1:0-9925 GCA_046758845.1 Nitrospinota bacterium | reverse complement strand
GTCAGCTTGGCATTGGCAATGGCCACTTTACCCATGATGCTTCGCAGGAGCGCCCCTTCGCTCGCGTTCGCCGCCGTCTTGAGCCGAGCCTTCGCAACGGCGTCGACCGCAGTGTCAATGCGGCTGACGAAAAAACTGGCGACGCTGGCGACCTTTCCCACGCCGCCGCTTCGCCCATCGAGCTTCTCCAGACCCGCTACGTAGGCCTCGGCTACGCGTTCGTAAGTCTCCTGCGCAAAAAGCAGGGTGACGTTGACATTGATCCCCTCACCGATGAGCCGCTCAATGGCTGGGATGCCCTCGGCCGTAGCCGGAACCTTGATCATCACGTTCTCGCGCCCGACGGCCTCCCAGAGCCTGTTCGCCTCCTCGATCGTGCCCTCTGTGTCGCGAGCCCTGTACGGCGACACCTCGAAACTGACGTAGCCGTCGCGCCCGTTCGTTCTGTCAAAAACCGGTCTCAACAGATCGGCGGCGTCTTGAATGTCACGGATCGCCAGTTGCTCATAGACCGAGATGGGGTCTAACGCCTTCTGCTGCAAGGTTTCCAGCACCTCCGCGTAATCCGTGCTGCCCGTGATGGCCTTCTCGAAGATGGCTGGATTCGAGGTGACGCCCGCCAATCCGTCCTCTTCGACCAGACGCTGCAACTCACCACTCGTGATGAGACCGCGCCGGATGTAGTCCAACCAGATGGATTGACCGTATTCGTTCAACCCCCTCAAAGGGTTCACGGCCCTCTCTCCCCCAAGCTCTTCATCGGGTCGCGGTAGCGCGCCTCCAACGCGGCGACCTTCCCCAGCCTCTGACGGTGTCGCTCCTCGCCTTTGAATTCCGCCCCCAGGAACGCACGAACGAGCTCTTGGGCCAGCGCAGGGCCGACCACGCGCCCGCCCAGCACCAGAACGTTCATATCGTCGTGTTCCACCCCTTGGTGAGCCGAGTAGGGGTCGTGGCAAAGCCCTGCGCGGATGCCGGGCAGCTTGTTGACCGCAACCGACGCGCCGACCCCGCTGCCGCAGACCAGAATGCCCCGCTCTGCCCGTCCCTCCCGAAGGGCCAGCCCGACGGCTTCGGCAAAGTCGGGATAATCCACTGGGTCCTCGCCGTGCGTGCCTACGTCTACGATCTGATATCCACCTTCGCGAAGGTAAGCCGCCAGGCTTTTCTTCAATCCGAATCCTGCATGGTCAGCCCCCATAGCGACTCGCATGTCTTACCTCGCCTTCGCCAACTGTTCCTTGGCCGCGGCGACCACGGAATCGGGGGTGAACCCAAACTTCTTCTGCAATTCCTTCAGCGGCGCCGAAGCCCCGAATGTCTCCATTCCGATGCTCCGGCCAGTCAGGCCGACGTATCGAGCCCACCCTAGGGTCGAGGCCTGCTCCACAGAGACTCGCGCAGCGACCTCGGGGAGGATCACGCTGTCCCGGTATTCCTGGCTTTGCCGCTCGAATAGCTCCCACGAAGGCATGCTCACCACGCGGGCCTTCACGCCCTCCGCCGCCAGTCGCTCGAACGCGCCAATACACAGCCACACTTCGCTGCCGCTCGCCATAAGCAGCACCTCCGGCTCGCCGCCGTCGGCCTCCGCCAACACGTAAGCTCCCTCTGCGAGACCGGAGGCCGGCGCATACCTTGAGCGGTCCAGAATCGGCAGCGCCTGCCGGGACAGCACAAGCGCCGCCGGTTCGTGGCGGAGCCGCACGATCGCGCGCCAGGCTTCGACGACCTCATTGGCGTCCGCCGGGCGCAGCGTGATGAGCCCGGGGATCGCCCGCAGGGAGGCCAGGTGCTCAACCGGCTGGTGGGTCGGTCCATCCTCACCGACCCCAATCGAATCGTGTGTGAAGATGTAAATGACCGGGAGTTCCATCAATGCGCTCAACCTCAGCGCAGGCCGAGAGTAGTCGCTGAAGATCAGGAAGCCAGATCCATACGGCCGGACCTTACAGAGCGACAGCCCGTTTAAGATGGATGCCATCGCATGTTCGCGGACGCCGAAGTGACAATTCCGCCCGCCGTGATTCTCAGCGGTGAAATCCCCCGTCCCCTCGAACGTAAGGCGGGTTTTGGTGGAGGGAGCCAGATCGGCAGAGCCGCCCATCAGCCACGGCACGTTCCGGGCGATGGCGTTGAGCACCTTCCCGGACGACTCCCTCCCGGCCACCCCTTTGGGGTCCGGAGGAAATGTCGGCAAATCCTTGTCCCAGCCTTCGGGAAGCTGGCGGTGCTGCATTCTGTAGAGGTGGTCGGCAAGCTCCGGATGCTGAGCCTGGTACTCGTTGAATCTCCCCATCCAGGCCTCGCGCAGCGTGCGCCCGCGCTTCCCCATTTCCTCCTGAAAACGCTCGAGGACCCCTTCGGGCACGAAGAACTGGGCATCCTCCGGCCACCCGTAATTCCGCTTCGTCAGCCGAATCTCTCCTTCGCCCAACGGCTCGCCGTGCGCCGCGCTGGTGTCTTGCTTGTTCGGCGAGCCGTAGGCGATATGGCTATCGACAACGATGAGAGTCGGTCTGTCATGGGCGTTCTTAGATGTGTCGAACGCCCGCTCGAGCATCTCCAGGTCATTGGCGTCGCCCACGCGCGTCACATTCCAGCCGTAGGCAATAAACCTCGTTGCCACGTCATCGGTGAACGCCCAATCCGTGTGACCTTCGATTGTGATCCTGTTGTTGTCGTAGATCCAGCAAAGGTTGGAGAGCTTAAGATGGCCCGCCAGCGAGGCGGCCTCGCCGGACACCCCTTCCATCATGCAACCGTCGCCGCACAGAGCATAGACGTCGTAATCGAACATCTCGAAGCCAGGGCGGTTGAAGTACTGCGCCATCCATCGTCCGCCCATGGCCATGCCGACACTGGTCGCCACCCCCTGCCCCAACGGCCCCGTAGTTGTCTCGACGCCGGAGGTCCAACGGTATTCCGGATGGCCGGGACATTTGCTGTCGAGCTGGCGAAATCGTTTGATGTCCTCGAGCGTCACGGACAGTTCGCCCAGTCGCTCGTATTTGGGGTTCACAGCCTTCACGCCGCACAGATACAACATGGAGTAGAGCAGCATCGAAGCGTGGCCGACCGAAAGGACAAACCGATCCCGGTTGGGCCAGATCGGGTCATCGGGGTCGAAACGCAAATATCGCTGCCACAGGCAATAGACCACCGGCGCCATGGCCATGGCCGTGCCCGGGTGACCGGAGTTCGCCTGTTGGACAGCGTCCATCGACAGCGTACGGATTGTGTTGATGCAAAGCTCATCGATCCGCTTTTTCATCACCACGACTCACCCTCTCATCGTGGTTTTCCCTGCGCCATCCGAACCGCGTTCGTCATCCGGCCGGGCCGGCCGTTCTTCTACCGGCCGTTGGCGGCGTCGATGACAGCGCTCCCGAGGGTCGGGAAAACCGGGTGAATCTCCGCCACTTGGCCCCGCGTCAGGCCGGCGCCGCGCATTTCCTCATCGACGGACGGCAGGACGCGGGATCCTCTGTGTAAAACAGTGACCCGCGACCCGGCGCGGAGGGGTCCCTGCCCTTCGGCCCCCTCGCCGCCCGCCTAGTAGTAGCGCCCCGGCGAAGCCTTCCCCAGCCTGTTCAGGTAGCGGTCGGCGGCCATGGCGGCGACGGCCCCCTCGGCGGCCGCCACCACCGCCTGCTTGAGCTGGGTGCACACCACATCGCCGATGGCGAACACCCCCGGGACGGAGGTCGCCCGGTTGTGGTCCACCACCGCGCAGCCGTCCTCCATGAGCTCGATGCTCCCCTTGGCGAACTCGGTGGTGGGCTGGTTCCCCTGGAGGAAGATGAACACACCCTGCACGGGAAGGAGGGTCTCTTTGCCCCTCTCCCCCTGAAGGCGGACGCCGCTCACGGAGCCGTCCCCCTCTACCGAGCGCAGGCGGTGGTCCTCTTTCACCTCCACCTTCGGGTGCTGGAGGACCCGCTCCACCAGCTCCTCGGGGGCCCGGAAGCGCCGGGCGTGAGGGATGAGGTACACCTTCGAGGCGTGCTTGGTGAGGAAGAGGGTCTCCTCCAACGCATGGTCCGTGGCGCCCACGACGGCCACCTCCTCGCCCGTGAAGAAGGCCCCGTCGCAGGTGGCGCAGTAACTCACTCCATTACCCAGCAGATCCGCCTCCCCGGGCACCTTGCTCTTGCGTTCGCTCGCCCCGGTGGCGATGATGACCGCCCTGCCGGAATAGGTCTCCTGGGCGAAGACCTTTTTGACCCCCCCCTCCAGGTCAGCCCCCAGGACCTGCTCCTGGACGAAACGGGCGCCGAAGCGCTCGGCCTGCCGCCGCATGCGCGCGAGCAGTTCGGCCCCGGTGACATCCTCCTCGACCCCGGGGTAGTTCTCGATCTTCGCGGCCAGGGCGAGGGCGCCGCTCATCATCCCCTTGTCGATGACCAAGGCCTTGAGCTTCGCCCGGGAGGCGTAGATGGCGGCGCTGGCGCCCGCCGGGCCACCCCCGATGATGATGACGTCGAAGACCTCCTCCATGACCTTCCCCCTTAGAACGTCGCCTCCTCCGGAGCCGCTCAGGCCAACAGGCGCTCCACCTCCGCCCGGTTGGCCTGAAAGCCCCGGACCACCTCGCCGTCGATCACCAGGGTGGCCGTCACCCGGCTGTTGTATCTCTCCGTGAGCTCCTTCATCGCCTCGGTGTCAGCCCGAATGTCCTTGCCCTCGTAGGAAATGCCCCTCTGCCGAAGAAACTCCTCGGCCGCCCGGCAGTCCCCTCAGCCGGGTTGATGGAAAAGGATGACTTTCTTCAAGGTGACGTCTCCTCTCGCGACTCAGAAGGACCCGATGAACCCCTTTGCTCAGAATGCGCTGGTCATACGGCACGTCCCATTAATAGCGGGAAGGTCACCGTGAAGAGCCCATCGGAGCCTTACCGGCGACCCTCTCTTCCCGAGGGGCCCTTAGAAGGGTCTTGAGGAGGACGATGTCCCTGGGGAGGAACAGGTCCAGAGTCCAATCGAGGGCCACCCGGATCTTTCTCCCCAGCCCCGGCAGTTTGCTCAGGTAGATGGTCCGCCAAAGCCACCAGGCGAAGAATCCGCGGAACTTGAAGCCCAGGATCTCGGCGATGGCCGACCGCCGCCCAAGGGGGACGAGCTGCCCGGGGGAGGAGAATGCGAAAGGTCTCTTCGGCCGGCCACGGATGGCGCCGACGACGTTCTCGGCCACGCGGCGCCCCTCTCGCACGGCATGCTGGGCCGTCGGAGGATAGGGACGGCCCGTCTTGGGGTCGCAGATGTAGGCGCAATCTCCCACGGCCCAGACGCCGGGATATTCGGGAACCTCCAAGAAATGGTTCACGACGATTCGGCCTCGCTCCTTGCGGCAGGGGAGGCTGGCCAGGAGGGGGTTGGGCGCGATGCCCGCCGTCCAGACCAAGGCTCTCGTCGGGATGTGGCTTCCATCCTGGAGGTCAACGCCAACGGATGAAGCCCGCGAGACTGCCGTCTCGAGCCGAACTTCCACGCCACGCCGCAGGAGCGCTCCGTGGGCGTAGGCGGCCAGGTCCTCGGCCATGAGGGGGAGGATTCGAGATGCCGCGGTGACCAGCACCAGCCTGACCTCCTCCATCCGAATATTCGGGTAGAAGCGCTTTGCCCTGCGGAGGAAATCATGGAGTTCGGCCGCGGCCTCGACGCCTGCAAAGCCCGCTCCGGCCACCACCACGGTCAGAAGCTGTTCGCGCATCTCCGGGTCCATGATGATGTCGGCGTGCTCCAGCAGATCGATGACGTGATTGCGAAGGGCCATCGCGTCGGCGAGCGTCTTCAAGGGGAGGGCGTGCTCCGCCACCCCGGGAAGCCCGTGGAAGCTGGTCACCGAGCCGAGCGCCAGGACGAGATGGTCAAATTCCAGGGAAAAATCCATGCATTGTGGGCAGTGGGAGGCGTGGACGAGCCGCTTCTCGAAGTCGATGGCCGCCACCTTGCTGTCCATGAAGCGGGCCTTCCGGAAAAACTCCCGGATGGGGGTAATGATGTGCTTCGCCTCGATGCTGCTGGATGTGACCTCGGGCAGCATGGGGCTGAAGAGCAGGTAGTTGTCCCGATTGATGAGGGTGACCTCGACATCCTCCTCCCGGGCGAACGCCTTCTCCAGGCGGAGGGCCGCGTAGATCCCGCCGAACCCTCCGCCCAGAATGAGTATGCGCTGGGTCATACGGCGCCTCCCGATAATAACGGATGAAGCCCGCCTCCGATGGTACTAGAAACCGAAGAGCCCCCGACGCCCGAAGGACTTCTATTTCCTCTTACGGGAAGTTTCAGTCGACGATTCATTCCCGGCCGAAAAGGGACGCCAGCGATTCCCGCCTCAGCGCCTCGTAGGACACCCCGAGGACCCCGCCGAAGACCAGGTGCCAGATGAGGCTCGGTATGGTCTGCGCGACCGCCGAAGCCGTCCACTGGAGGCCCATCCCCATCATGAGGGACATCAGGGTCAGGGGCCCCAGGAACCACCAGATGAATCCGTAGACGAGACCCCACAAGATGGAGGGAATCAATCCCACGGCAAGGCGGGAAAAGAGAACCCCGAAGCCCGCACCGATCGCCATGCTGAACACCAGGTGCATCACCAGGCCCTGAACGGGCGAGCTCCCACCCCCCATGGAGGCGAGGGCAACGAATGCCCCTTTTTCACCCATCCAGACTCCGAACACGATGCCGCCCAGGAGCCCCGCGAACGCCCCTCGGGGTACGCGACCCACGATCCCATTGGAAAACATTTTCTGGCCTCTCCTTATTCGTTGGATTCACCAACGAGAAACTTACTTCTTGGCACAGGGGTTCTTCACCGCGCAAGGGTTCTTGGCCGCGCAGGGATTGATGGTCTTGGCGGCGCAGGGATTGATGGTCCTGGCCGCGCAGGGGTTGATGGTCCTGGCGGCGCAGGGGTTCACCGCCCGCAGTGTGGCAGCGCCAGGACCAGTCGGCGAAGGAACCGAACCCGCGATAAGGGCCACCGCGAATCCCCCCGCCGCAAGCAACAGCACCGGAAGAACGACCTTCTTGAACATGGGTTTTCTTCCTCTTCAAAGGCGATCCATCTCGCCCTGGAGCCCCGCAGGATACGTGCCAGATTTGCCCTGCACGCATCTCCAGCCGGGATTACCGACATTTCCCAGGTACTCCTCGCCCGCGCCTATAGCGAGCGGCCTGCCTGCCAAGGAGATCGTGCTTCGGGGACACAAAAGATATATGTTTCCTAGCGAAATTGTCGAGGAGGGCACAAGCCGTTGATTTTTGAAGTGAAAGACTCATTTTCGCGTAGACCAGGGGGGAGCGGACAGCGCGGCCACCCGGCTGTCGTGCTCCTGGGTGCTCCGGTAGGTGAGGTTGTGGCGGGTCTGGCACCCCAACGGGGGCGATAGAGGGAGTCCCGTCCCATCTCTCGTAGGGAACAACCCCGAGACTTGCAATCCGGATGTGCCCTGTGGGCGGGTTTAGGCGTCGGCTTCGCCAGCCTTTCAGCCACTGTCAGCGTCCGCGCCACCACCTCAACCAGGCCCCCATCAGCTTCTTCACAAGGGGTGTCAGCCGCGTGCGATAGTAGAGATCACCTGTCATCCGGATGGCCTCGGCCTGGGTCGGGTAGGGTTGGATCAGTCTGGCGTCGGCGGTCAGCGTGCAGGAGGCCAAAAATAAGAAGATCGCTGGTTCAAATCCAGCACGGCCCACCATCCAATAAGTGCGTCGGTCCGGGAATCGCTTTTCGGGCCGTTTGTTTCGAGAAAACTCGGCGAGCAAGGTAACGCTCGCCCGCGCCATCTCCCGAGCGGGTTAGACTAGTTCCTCCACAGAGACCCCAAGCGCCCGCGCGGCCCTCTGGAGCGTCTTGAGGCGCGGGCGGCTCCTGGGGTGCTCCATCTGGGCGACCGCGCTCTGGCTCACCCGCAGCTTGCGGGCGAGCTGGGCCTGGGTGAGCCGCTTCTTCAGCCGGACGGCCCGGATGCGGTTCTTAAAGAGGCGGCGCTTGACCTCTTCGAAGGGGATCGATCGCCCCGCGACGGGGTCCGCAAGGATGGCCTGCGCCTCAGCCAGATCTTCCAAGTCTTCCAAACGCGAAAGGAGCTTTCGATACGCAGCATAAGGGATGAGGGCGTACTCGGGCTTCGCCCCGTCTGTCCCATACACGAACTTGGCTTTGATCCGCGTCTCCTTTGTGTCCATAAACGCTCCCCCCGTTCGGAGAGCAACCGCCTCAGAGGCTATGGCCGGCCTTTCTTATCCCTATAGGCCTCCCTTCTGTGGCGGACGGCGAGTATCTCCACCCTCTTGTTCCCATCGTCCACCAAATAGATGATCCGCCAGTCGCGGTGTCGAATCCTGAAAATCTCGGCGCCGATTTTCCTGCACCCCCTGGGTCGCGGATCCTCCGCGAGGGCTTCGATGCGGTCCGAGACCTGCAACCGAAGCTTAGGCGGGAGAACTTCCAAATCCCTCTGCGCGCTCCTTTTTACGACCAAAGTCATTCGGGGCGGCATGACCGACCTTCTTGCCGGTCCCGCACCCGGCTTTTGTATGAGATGTCCGACCCAAAGGCACGTGCCCATGCACCGGAATCAATCCACGACATCATCTCCTCTGAGTGCCGCCTTTGCGGCTTTCTTGGCTCGGGCGGCAAAGAACGCCCCCCTTCTATTTAACTTATATAAGTTTTTGCCTTATGTCAAGCTTTTTCTACTTCCGGCCTCAACCCGCGTCCTTCCTCCACCGCCGCCAGAACTCGCCCGAGGTGCAGACCTGGAGGCCGCGGAAGCCATCCAGGGCGAGGAGGGCCCGGTCGGAGGTGATGAGGTAGCGCGCGCCCGCGGCCAGGGCGCACTCGAGCAGGCGGTTGTCCCCCGGGTCGGGCACTTTCTGAAGGTGCCGCCTCGCCCGCACCCGCACAACGCCCTCACCTTCCTCGAGCGCCTTTAGGAGCTCCTCCTTTCGCTTTCCCAGGAAGCGCAGGTTTCCGAGCACCGCCCGGTATTCCGCCAGGACGGCCCGGCTCACGCACAAAACCACCTTCCCCTCCCGCCAGGCGCGCAGGAGGCCCGCCGAGCCTTTCCCTCGGTGGACCGAACCTCGGTGGACCGAACCTCGGTGGACCGAACCGAAAAAGCTCGCGATGAGGATGTTTGTGTCGAGGACCACGCGGAGGGGAGATTTCTGGGACTCTGGTTTGGATGAGGGGCGCGAGACCTTCCCTTCCCCTCCCACGGCGGGCTCCCTAGAACGGTCCCGCCGGGTCCACGTCCACGGCAAACCGGACCCCATCTTTCCTGCCGGTTGCCGCCTCCGCCGCAGCGCGCACCGCCTCCCGCAAGGCGCTCGGGCGCTCGCCCTTGAGAAGGACCTGGTAGCGGAAGACCTCCTTGACGCGCTTCACCAGCGCCTCGGCCGGGCCCAGGGCTTCCACCCCGGCGAAGCCCCCTCCCCTCACCTCCCGCGCCGCCCGCTCGGCAGCTCCCTTCGCCCTGCCCTCGTCGCGGCTCTCGAAGGTGAGCCGGGCGAGCCGGCGGAAGGGGGGATAGCCCAGCGCCCGGCGGATCTCCAGCTCCTTAGCGAAGAAGGAGGCGTAGTCGTGCTCCCGGGCGCACTGGATGGCGTAGTGGTCGCAGTGGAAGGCCTGCACGATGACCTCCCCCGGCCCTTCCCCCCGGCCTGAGCGTCCCGCCACCTGGGTGAGGAGCTGGAAGGTGCGCTCGGCGGCCCGGAAGTCGGGGATGTTGAGGGAGAGGTCGGCGGCGATGACCCCCGCCAGGGTGACCCGGGGGAAGTGGTGACCCTTGGCCACCATCTGGGTGCCCACCAGGATGTCCACCTCGCCCCGCCGCAGGCGCCCCAGCACCTCCCCAGGCCCACCCCGGGCGGGGCGGGCGGCGTCCCGGTCCAGGCGGCCCACCCGGGCTTGGGGA
>JBHIBA010000163.1:0-9944 GCA_046758845.1 Nitrospinota bacterium | reverse complement strand
GCCTTACAAAAAGCGCCCCCCGCAAAGAAGTTTCCTCTCAAATCTCCCTCGCGCCGGTGGGCGGGCTCACCGTCCGTGTCTCATATGTCTTGAACCAGTACAGGCCGTTGACTAACCCCTTGAAAGAGAATAGCATTCGTCATTATCCGATCAGGCATAGGCGCTTAAGAGAACAATCGCGTTATTCAGACGAATTTCTTACTCAATTCGCGGTTTTCGGTAGAAAGAATCAAGAAGGGTTTTCGTTCGCAAAGGCCGCGTCCGCCACGACGGCCATTCCGGTTTGACAGGACTGGCCCAAGCCGCCACATCCGACCGACCCGAAAAGGGGCTTCTGTTGGGGACTGATTCTGCACAAGGGAGCGGCACCCTTTGAACGATCGGTCGAGTTTGCTCATTGCCAGGAATGTCTCGAAGCGTTTCTACGCGACCCAAGCCTTGGACCGGGTATCGTTCGATCTCGCCCCAGGCGAGGTCCACACCCTCGTCGGTGAGAACGGCGCGGGCAAATCGACGCTGATCAAGGTCATCGGCGGTATCTATCAGCGAGACGAAGGCGAGATCATCATCGACGGGGTGGAACGGAGGTTTCGCGATCCGCGCGAAGCGCAGGAAGCCGGCGTCGTCGTCATTCCCCAGGAAATGCAGCTCGTTGCCGCGGCCACCGTCGCCGAGAACGTCACGCTGGGCGACTGGCCCTCGAAACGGCAATTTGGCTTTTTGCCCGCCATCGACCGCGGCCGGATGCGCGGGCGGGCCGATGAGGCGTTGCGGCGCCTTAAGTTCTCCGGCGACCTCGATTCCCGGGTCGATCAGTTGCCCTTTGCCGAGCGGCAGTTGGTGGCCATCGCCAAGGCGCTGTGCCGCAAAGCCGAGGTTCTTATCCTGGACGAGCCCACGGCCTCCCTTGAACAGCGCGAAGCCGAGCGCTTGTTCGATGTCATGGCCGCTCTCAAGGCGGAAGGCGTCGGCATCATTTTCGTCTCACACAGGCTCGATGAGGTGGTTCGCCTTTCCGACCGGTGCACCGTTCTGCGAGACGGTCGCGTGGTCGATGTGTCTGCGAAAGGAAACATTGCCGAAGAGCGGCTGATCCGGCTGATGACCGGGCGCGACCTGGAAGAACTGCACCGACCCCACAGGCTGGAATTCGGGGAAACCCTCCTGCAATACAACGGTGGAGAGAGGGACCTGCCGCGACCTTCCGTCCCTGAAGGCCGCGGTGCGCCCCCAGGGGTCGACCGCCGCCTCGACCTCAGACAGGGAGCGATCGTCGGCCTCGCCGGTCTCCTCGGAAGCGGTACCACCGCGTACCTGCGAAAGCTCTTCGGCGCTGGTGGCGACCCGGAGACGGTTAAAGTGCGCGGCGACAAGAAAACGGTCGGCAAACCGTCCAGTGCGATCCGGTCCGGCGTCGGGATGGTTCCCGGCGACCGTGCGGATGCCCTGGTCATGGGCCTCAGCGTACGCGACAATATCGTGCTGCCCCACTTGCATACGCTCACGAAGCGTTGGCGAATGGACCTGAACGCGATGAACCGATTGGTCGATGATTTGATGGAAGCCCTTGATATCCGGCCGCGGGATCCCGGCCAGCCGGTGCGCTTCCTTTCGGGCGGCAACCAGCAGAAGGCGATTTTCGCGCGGTGGCTTGCGGGAAACATCGACGTGCTTCTCCTCGACGAACCCACCCATGGCATTGATGTCGGCGCCAAGGCCCGAATCCACCGCCTGATGCGAGATTTCGTGGAACAAGGCGGCGGAATTTTGTTCACCTCTTCGGAAATCGTGGAAGTCGTATCGATGAGTGATAGCGTCCTGGCCATGCGCCACGGAGACATCGTCGCGCGCATCTCGCGGGAGGGCGGGGAATACAGCGAAGGTTTCCTGCGGTCTGTATTGGGAGGCTGAGTATGCCGTCGGTAGACGGATCGGTGCCAATCGCATCCCGAGGGCGTCGCATCGGCGCGTTGCCGAAACCCGGGCTTCTTTGGGACCAAATCCCTTTGATCGCGCTGATCGCCGTCTGCCTGGCAACGGCCCTGATGTCCGACCGGTTCCTGACGCCGATGAACCTCACGAATATCCTGCTTCAGGCGTCGGTGATGTCGGTCGTGGCCATGGGCATGACTTACGTCATCATCTCCGGCGGGTTCGACCTCTCGGTGGGGTCCGTGGTGGCATTTTCCGGATGCGTCGCGGCCTGGGTGATGCTGAAAATCAACGTTTTTTTTGGCGTCCTCGCCGGCGTCGCCCTTGGCGCCGCCATCGGCTTCGTCAACGGCGCGGTTGTCGCGCATCTCAAGGTCAGCCCATTTATCGCGACACTGGGGACGATGGTCGTGTTCCGCGGAGCGGCCTTGTTGATCACGGGAGGCCGCCCAATCGTCGGCGAAGAAGGATTGCCGGAGGTTTTCCTGGAGCTGGGCCGGGGAAAGCTCTTCGGGGTCCATTACCTGATCTGGGTGCCCCTGCTCCTGTTCATCATATTTTCCTGGCTTCTCCACATGACCGCCTATGGCAAACGCATCTTCGCCACCGGCGGTAACCGCCAAGCGGCGTATCTGGCCGGCATCGAGGTCGATCGGGTAACGACCTCGGCCTATGCGTGGTGCGGAGGTCTCGCCGGGGTCGCCGGGGTGATGTTGGCCTCGCGCCTGCAATCGGGACAGCCCACCGCCGGAGAGTTTTACGAGCTGTTGGCCATCGCTGCGGTGGTGTTGGGCGGCGCCTCGCTCCACGGGGGGGAGGGGAGTCTTTACAAGAGCATGATCGGAGTCTTCATCATGGTCGTTTTGGCCAACGGATTGAATTTGCTCAACGTCCACTCCTACTGGCAGAGGGTGGCGATCGGTGTGGTGATCATCGCGGCCGTGGCCGCCGATATGTTCAAATCACGCAAGTGAGAGTCCAAAACCCAAGGGAATAAAGAGAAGGAGAAATGGTATGAGAAAGGTGTTAACGGTGATCCTCGGGATCTCTATGTTGTTCGCGGTGGTCGGTCCGGCATTCGCGGCCAAAAAAATCGTCATTGGCCTGGCTTTGGCGTCCGACACCAACCCATTTTATATTGCCATGCGCAAGGGAGTCCTGGGCCGCGCCAAACAACTGGGTTGGGAAGTCCGCACCGTCATCGCCAACGAGGATGTCAACAAACAGGTCAACGGCGTCCTCGACCTGGTCGCGCAAAAAGTGAACGGCATCCTGATTTCCCCCATTGATAGGATTGCAACGGGGGCTGCCTTTGAGGCCGCGCATAAGAACAACATCCCGATCATCTCGATCGCGCGCGGCGCAGAGTCGAAATACCAGACGCTGTTCGTTGCCATGGACGAAGTGCAGATCGGGCGAGACATCGCGGCGTGGATCGCCAAGAAGGCGGGCGGCAAGGGAAAAGTGGCCATGATCGCCGGTCCTGCCGGAGCTGGCACCTTCCGCAATCTGGCGAAAGGTTTCGAGGAGCAGATGAAGAAGAATCCGTGCATGCCGATCGTGTTCAAGCGGACGGTCCCGCTGACCCGCGAGGAAGGATTGAAGCAGACAGAGGACGTCCTCGTCTCTCATCCCGACGTCCGGGCCATTTACGGCGCCAATGATGAAATCGCCCTGGGCGCCGCGCAGGCGGTCGCCGCCGTCGGCAGGAAGGCTGGTATCATCATCACCGGAATGAACGGCGTCCCTCCCGCCCTGGCCGCGGTGATGAAAGGCGAAGTAGATATGACTGTGGTGCTCAACCCCGTCGCGTGGGGCCGCCTCGGCGTCGAAGTCATGGACCGGTACCTTAAGGGCGAACGGCTGAAGCAACGGGTATTCATCAAGCATATCTTGGCCGTCAAGTCGAACGCCAAGAAATACATGCCTCCGAAGAGGAAGAAGTAGCGCCTGATCGTTGGAGATTACGCGCCCGGGAGGCCTTCTGTGCAAGGCTCGCGGCACCCAGGGGAGCCGTTTGAGGGATGCGCCGAGGGTCGCGCCTATCGGCTCGGGTGATTCGCCGTCCCCTCCGGAGGCATCGCGCCCGATGAGGAGATGGATGCTGCGGTTCCCAAATGGGTTCGGGGCCGAGTAGCGAAAAGGAAGTCAAAACAGTGAGCAAAGGGAATTGGATCGTCGGCACCGATATCGGAGGGACTTTCACCGACGTAATCGGGGTCAACATTAAGACCGGAGAGCAGCGTCTGGGCAAGGTCCCGTCCACGCCCCCTACTTTTTTTGATGGCGTCATCGACGGGCTCAGGAAGGCCAAACTGCTGGGGGAGGAAACGATCTCGTTCCGGCATGGCGCCACGGTCTCGACCAACGCCATTTTGGAAAGGAAAGGCGTGAAAACCGCGTTGATCACAACCGAGGGGTTTCGCGACGTCCTGGGCGGCGGCCGGGCCGAGCGGATCTCGGCTTTCGAGCTGGACTGGGATCCGCCTGAGCTGATCGTTCCCCGACGCAATGTTCTCACGGTCCGGGAACGTGTCAGCCCCTATGGCGAAATCCTGATTCCATTGAACGAAGATGACGTCAAGATGGCGACGAGGAAATGCCGGAAACGCGGCATCGAATCGGTTGCGGTCGTTTACATCGACTCATTCATGAACCCGGTCCATGAACAGCGGACGCGGGAAATCCTGCGGGAAGAAATTCCCGATGTGGACGTCACGATTTCCTACGAACTGCTGCCGCAGATGCTCGAGTTCGAGCGCACCTGCACCACCGTTCTCAATGCCTATGTGTCTCCCATTCTGAAGAACTATCTGCGCGGCCTTGCAGAGCGGCTGAAAGAGGACTGGGGCTACGAGGGGCCCATCCTGGTGACGAACAGCGGCGGTGGCGTCACCAGCGTGACCGAGGCCCTCAAGGTGCCCGCCCGGACGTTCCATTCGTCGCCCGTCTCCGGGGCCGTCGGCATGGCCGGGTACATCGGGTCCCTGGCCGAATTCGACAACGTGATCGCCTTCGAGACGGGGGGCACGACGAACAACGTGTCGATGATTTACAAGGGATCGCCGGCGATCACCCATGAGTGGAAAATCCTGTGGAACGTTCCTTGTTGTCTGCCCTCGGTCGATACCGTCTACATCGGGTCCGGTGGCGGCAGCATCGGCTGGGTGGACAAGGGCCAGATTCTCAACGTCGGGCCGCAGAGCATGGGGGCGGTTCCCGGTCCCGCGTGTTACGGCATGGGCGGCGAGGAAGCCACCAACACCGACTGCCAGATCGTGCTCGGACGAATCGATCCGGATTACTTCCTGGGCGGCGAGATGGAGGTCGATGGCAAACTCTCCTTCAGGGCCCTGGAAGAGAAAGTTGGCAAACATTACGGCTGGAGCGGCGAGGAGGCCGCCGCCAACATGTATATGGTGGCGATGACCAACCTGATGATGGCCATGCGCATCCAGACCGTTTCGCGCGGCTGGGATCCCAGGGATTTTGCGATAGTGCCCTACGGCGGCGGCGGCGCCTTGTACGCCTGTGACCTGGCGAAGGAGATCGGTTCAAGCACCGTCATCGTTCCGCCCCTGCCGGGTTACGCGTCGGCGTGGGGCGCCATCCGCGTCGACGTGAAGCACGAATTCACTTCGGCGGTCCACAAGGTGGAGGAAGAGTTGGATTTCGATGACCTCAACAAGGACATGGATGCTCTCGTGCAAAGGGCCATCGGCACCCTCGCGGGCGAAGGCATCGGGAAGGAAGAGGTCGTCGTCCAAAGACATGTCGACGTAAAATTCTTCAGCCAAAGCCGCTTCTTTACGGTCGAAATCCCCCCGGAAAGGATCGACAGTCTCGATCAAATCACGAAAAATTTTCAGGCCATGATGAAGGAGGCTTACGGCTACACTCTGCCGACGGGCTATGCCCCGGTCGAGATCGTCAATCTGAGGGTCGTCGCGGTGGGATTGATCCAAAAACCCGACCTGCCCAAGATCAACCGGAAGGGTTCCCTCGATGACGCGCGGAAACCCTCCAGGAAAGTGTGGTTCAGAGATGTCGGGTTCGTGGAGACCGACATTTACGAGCGGAGCCTGCTCGGTGTGGGGGCGAGGCCGGATGGGCCCGCCATCATCGAACAGCCGGACACCACAACCGTCATGCCGCCCGGCAGCCATTGCAGAGTCGATGAGTACGGCAATCTCGTAATCGCCGTGGATCGGTAGGAGACCGCCATGAACGCCAAGGTGAAAACTGAATTTCGGGTCAAGGAAACTCTTTCCGAGATCAAAGACCTGAGAATGGACCTCATCACGTTCGAGGTCATGCGAAATGCCTTTGTCGCGGCCTGCTACGAAGCATCCTCCACGATCGAGCGAATCGCCTACCATCCGGTCATCGGCATGGGACGGGACCGGTCCAACGCGATTCTCACGCCGGACGCGCGACTGGTCGCCCACGGGCATACCGATGCGGCGGCGCATTACGCCTCATTTGAGCCCTCGGTGGCGGAGCTCATCAAGGTCTTCCCCAAGGAAACCATGAAGCCCGGTGACACGTTCATCTTCAGCGACCCCTACCGGACGGGTTCCCACGTCAACGACGTCCGGCTGATCCGGCCCATTTTCTTTGAAGACGAAATCGTGGCCTTTGCCTGCACGGTCATTCACTGGGCCGACATCGGGGGACCGATGCCCGGGACCTTCAATCCCGAGGCCACCACCTGTTACGCCGAGGGCCTCCGAATTCCGCCGATCCGGCTGTTCAAGAACGATGAGTTGAACGAGGAACTCTTCAGTCTGATCGAAATCAATATTCGGGGCGCCGTCGAGCGCCGGGCGGATCTTCAGGCCCAGTTCGAAGCCGCCCGGCTGATCGACAGGCGGGTCCAGGAACTCGCCGCGCGATACGGCAAGGAGACCCTCTTCTTGGCGTTTGAGGAACAGTTCAATTACACCGAACGCCTGATGCTCGCCGAACTGGAGACCTTGCCGGACGGTGTCTGGGAATTCGGCGATTACGGTGACCAGGATGTCATGGCCGAAGGCAAACCGCCCATCTACGTCCACTGCAAATTGACGAAGAAGGGAACAAAGCTCACTTTCGATTGGACCCAATCCGATCCCCAGCCCAGGGCCTCGTGGGGCGCCGCCCGCGCCACCTTGATCGGCGCCAACTACCTGGGATTCATGATCTGCTTCCCGTCGCTTTTCCCGCTGAACCACGGAATCATCCGCAACCTCGAAATCGTCTCAAAGCCCGGAACCTGTGTCCATGTCCTGGAGCCGACGCCGACCACCGGTTACTGTTCCGGGGCCTTCGACAAAGTGGAAGCCGTCACCATCGGGTGCCTCGCGGGACCGATGAGTCAAGTTCAGCCCTGGCGCGTTTATCCGGCGGCAGTCAGTCTGACCAACCTTTGCATGGGCGGCTACAATCCACGGACCAAGAAGCAATTCGTCCAATATACCTATGCGGTCGGGGGCGAAAACGCGCGGTCGTTCAAGGACGGCAAATCTCTCATTTTTATGCGTTTCTGCAACGCCCGCACCATTCCTCAAGAGCTTGAGGAACGATGGTTCCCGGTCATTTACGCCAAATACGAGGCGCGGACCGACAGCTGCGGCCACGGGATGTATCGCGGCGGCTTCGCCTTGGTGCGGGAGCTGGAGGTCCAGTCCGACGTCACCATGACCATCCATGGCGACCGCGAAAAATTCCCCCCCTGGGGCATTAATGGCGGCCTCAACGCCGGAGGCAGCATGTTGGTCATCAATAAGGGGACGGACCGGGAGTTCAACGCCGGCATGTACGCCACGGGGGTCGAGTTGAAGAAGGGCGATGTGATCTACTATTCCTCCAGCGGCGGCGGCGGCTTTGGCGACCCCCTTAAAAGGGATCCCCAACTCGTCTTGAACGACGTGATGGACGAATGGCTCTCGCCCGAGGCGGCGAGGGAATACTATGGTGTGGTCATCGAAGAGATCGACGCAGAGGCTTGTGAATATCGCATCAAAGAAAAGGAGACGGAGGCTCTCCGGAAGACGCTGAGAAAGAAGGGGTTCCCCGAGGGCACGGCGGGCCATCAGCTTCATCCCCAAGGCAAGCACATCCAACCCAAATGGATTCCCACCGAGGAAGAGGTCCAGCCGCACATTACGGTCTCACGCCCGCCGGGGTGGTAAACCGCTTCGTCATCCACGTACGGAAGGCGGCGTGACGATGGGAACCTTTTTCCGCGGCCGCGGTCACTGAAAAAAGGCACAAGATGTCGCGAGAGTCGGCAGAAGGGCGACTGCCCAAGGTGTTCGACACGGTGGTCCACATGCTGGCCGACGCGGCGAAGCGGGCCGGAAACGCCACCGCGCTGGTTTTTGAGGACCGGCAGCTCACGTATACGGAATTTGCCCGTTGTGTCGGCGGATTTGCATCCGAGCTCGTGACGCTGGGCGCTCGCGACGGGCGCGCGGCGTTGATTTGCGGTAACTCGATCGAAATGGCGATCGCCATGTTCGCCGTCCACGGCGCAGGGGCGCAGGCGGTCCCCATCAACCCCATCTACACCGCGCGTGAATTGACCCACATCCTCAGCGATTCCGAGCCGACGGTCGTCGTCTACGACCAGGATACGGCGGCAACCGTGGAACCACTCCTCGAGGATCTCGATATCCCCCATGGAGTCAAGGTCGGCCGTCCGGAGGGGAGACTGCTCGATACCTGGCGCGCAGACGCTTCCGCCGCTCTGCCGGAACCCCTGCCGCGGCCCGATGACCTGGCGACCCTGCAATACACTGGGGGCACCACCGGCCAGCCCAAGGGTGTGAACATCACCCACGGTCAGATGTCGGTCAACATCAGCCAGCGCGAGGCGGCCCTGCCGACCCGGCCGGACGAAGAAAGGATCTTGTGCGTGATGCCGTTGTTCCACGTGTTCGCGGCGGCCATGTGCCTGCACCTGACGGCGTATTGCCGGGGCCGGCTGATCATCCTCCCGCGCTACCGGCCGGATTGGGTGCTCGAGACCATCCAACGGGAGAGGATTACCCGCCTCCCCGCCGGACCGACGGTGTTCAATGGCCTGATGGCGTACGAAGGCTTTGAAGATACGGATTTCTCGTCGCTGCGCACCGCCTACTCCGGCTCCGCGCCGTTGCCCGGGGAAACGTTGAAGCGTTGGCAAGGGTTGACGGGCTGCCCCATCCTCGAAGGTTTTGGTCAGTCCGAGGCGGGCCCCGTGCTGACCTACGTTGCGGAGGGCCGTGAGATCAAACCGGGCTCCGTCGGTCGGCCGTTGCCTTTGACGGAGGTGCAGATCGTCGATGTGGAAACGGGGACCAAGATCCTGGGGGTCGGAGAACGGGGCGAGATCCGGGCGCGGGGGCCGCAAATCATGTCGGGTTACCGAAACCGGCCGGAAGAAACGGCTGAAACCTTGCGCGACGGGTGGCTTCATACCGGCGATATCGGTGAGTTCGACGCCGAGGGCGACCTTTACATCCGGGATCGCAAGAAGGATATGGCGATTGTCGGTGGATATAACGTCTACCCGCGCGAAATTGACGAGGTGCTTTACGCTCACTCAGCGGTCCTGGAGGCGGCGGCGGTCGGTGTACCCGACGAATACCGGGGGGAAGTGATCAAGGCGTACGTGGTGCTGAAGCCCGGCGCCGAAACCACAGCGGAAGAGCTGATGGCGCACTGTCGCGGTCAACTCGCCAAATACAAGGCGCCCGTTTCGATCGAGTTCATGGCGGAAATCCCTAAGACGACGGTTGGCAAGATAGACAAGAAAGCGCTAAGGGGCGGTTGACCTGCGCGATCAGGGGGCGTTTGGCCGCGACCGGTAGATTCAATAGAAGCGGAGACAAGGTTCTTGTCGGTCAAAGCCGAAATTCCGTTCGTCGCCTATCAGCGCACGCCCTTTGCCGAGTGGCGCGCTCGGTGAACAGGTTCAGAAGCATATGGGACGTTCCCTCTGGAATAAGAGAAAATCCCAGGGGGACCTTTTTGGGCACTGGCGTGCC
>JBHIBA010000162.1:0-10021 GCA_046758845.1 Nitrospinota bacterium | reverse complement strand
TCAGATCGGGGCTACACCAAATGATGACAGAGCCGTGGGCAAAGCTGCGTACGGGACTTAATCCGTTTCAAACTGACGCACTGCCGGTCGTCTGATCCGCACCGGGCGGCAAAAGTTCCGGGAAGCTCTGATAAGAACTCATGGAGGTTGAAGAGATGTTCATGTACTTTCCCGAGAACCGGAATTGGTCTTCCTATTTCATGCGACTCGTGGGCGAGGCCCCACAGGGGGCAGCGGATTTCAATGAATGCCACCGCGTCTGCCGGCGAATCCGGGACGGGAATGAAGAGGACTGGTACATGGAATGGCGCCGCGAGGCCGAAAAGCTGGAACAACTCGCCAGCGGGGCCGAGGCCCAGGCACATACGGTCACCGCGCACGACTTCTACCTCCGCGCTTACTCCTACTACAGGGCCGCCGAGTTCATGCTCCAGCCGGCGGACGAGCGCAAGACGCCGGCCTATCTGCTCGGGACGGAGTGCTTCCAGAGAGCTGGCCGGTATTTCAGGCCGCCCCTCGAGGCTGTCCGCGTCCCCTACGAAGAAACAAGTCTGCACGGGTACTTCTTTCCCAACCGTACCGGGGTTGCGGGCAAGACACCGGCCTTGGTCTACTTCGGCGGAGCCGACTCCAACGCCGAGGAGCTATACTTCCTCGGGGCCCAGGAGGCCTTGAAACGGGGCATGGCCTGCCTCACTATCGATGGGCCCGGCCAGGGAGAGACGCTTCGCCTTCACGGCATCCCCAGCCGGTCCGACTACGAGGTGGCAGTCAGGGCGGCGGTCGATTACCTGGTGACCCGTTCGGAGGTGGACCCAGACCGCCTCGGCCTGATCGGCGTCAGCATGGGGGGATATTACGCCCCGCGCGGCGCGGCCTTCGACCCCCGCATCAAGGCCTGCGTCGCCTACGGCGCCTGTTTCGACCTGCTCGCAGACCTCTATGACTTCTTCCCTCCTATTCAGGGCCAGATGGAATGGTTGGTGGGGGCCAACGGGCCGGAGGAAGCGCGGAAGAAACTCAAAGAGTTTACGCTGGACGGAGTGATCGATCGCCTCAGCTGCCCTCTGCTCATCGTCCATGGTGAAGAGGACTATATTGTCGCGCCCGAGGCCGCCCAGAAAACTTACGATGGAGCCCGCGGACCGAAAGAGCTGAGAATGTGGAGACCCGATGAAGGAGGCGCGGCTCACTGCAACATGGACAACACTCCCCAGGTTTACCCCTACATGTTCGACTGGCTGGCGGATCGGCTCAGCGGATCTGCGGGTTGAGCACACAGGGATACTGAACGGACAGCTGGAGTCGAGAAGGAACAATGGCGAGAATCACGGGCGGGCAAGCGGTGGTCAAGAGGCTCCTCGCGCACGAGGTGAAATACGTGTTTGGTCTCCCCGATTCGAGCGTGCAGGACGTGGTTGACGCCCTGGTGGATCGCCCTCAGATAGAATTCACCCTGGCCCTCCACGAGGGGAGCCTCGTCGCCATGGCGGACGGCTACGCACGCGCCTCCGGGCAGCCGGCTTTCGTCTTGGTGCACATGCTTCCGGGCACGTCCAACTTGGTCGGGGGGCTTTACAACGCAGGGTGTTCGCCTGCTGCGGTGACGGGAGCCTGGTGATGAGCATCCAGGCGCTCTGGACGGCTGCCCGCTATGGCCCGCCGGTCATTACTGTCGTTTTTAATAACCGGGCCTACGTCTCGGTGAAGGCGCCGCTCCACTGGCTCGACGGCCGGGCAGCGAAGACGGCGAATTATGTCGGCGTTGACCTGACCCCGCCCGATCTCGATTTCGTCCGCCTCGCAGAGGGGTTTGGCGTGACCGGCCGGCGGGTTGAAGACCCCGAGGATATTCGGGCCGCCCTCGAGGAGGCCCTTGCGACGGGTGAACCAAGGGTGATCGAGGTCTTAACCGACCCGCGAGAGACGGGCTACGGCCTGCCGCCGCTCCCACCTCATTAGGGGTCGAACGAAGGGGCCGGTCGCACGCCTCTTTGCGGCCGGCGGGGCCCTTTTGTCAGGGCTATACGACAATGAGTTTCAGGGGGTGCTTCTGAAGGTTTATCGCGTCATCCTTCGTTACAAGATGCAGGTTCCCGACGAACATGCCCATCTTCTTGTCGGGGGTCACCGGATTGGGTTCGATCATCATCGTCATGTTCGCACGGAATGAGAATGGAGCGATGCCCCCCTCTTTCCAGCGCCCGACTCCCGGAAGTCCGATGGTCGGCCGCTCGAGCGTTTGTCCCCACCCATGAAGCCCGGAACACTGAATGATCAGCCCGGCCTTCCGGATGGGCTGCAGCGCATGTATCACGTCTTGCTCGGACCGGCCGGGCCTAAGGACTTCTGCAATTCCATCATGGACTGCGGCGGCGAGGTCGAACAACTCCTGATACCTCCTCGTCGGCTCCCCCAAAACGATAGGTCGGACGATCTGCCCGGAGTATCGGTTGTAACTCGCGCTAATCTCAGTGAAGATGATGTCCCCATTCTCCAATATGCGGTTCGAAGGATGCGGGCGGGGACAGAACAGGTCGGGTTTCACCATCGATGTAGACCCGAACATCTGTACGTGGGGAATCCCCCCTTCTTTGATCACCGTGCTCACAACAATCGCTTCGAGATCCCTCTCCCGCATCCCGGCGTTTACGTCTTTTTCCAGAGCGCGGACGGCCGCATCCCCGAAGGCGGCCCCCTTCCGGATGGCGTCGATCTCTTCTTCGCTCTTGACGAGGCGGATATCTTCGAGGATGTCCGTCGCGACCTCAAGATCCGCGTGGGGGAGTTCCTTCCGCAGCGTCTCCAGGTGGTCGCTGGGCAAGGTGAACTTGATCTGGAAACTGCTCACGCCGACGAGCCCGATGCGCTCCCTGTCATGACCCAGCTCCCGGATTCTTCCGGCGACGGCCGCCGCGATATCCCACCCCCCCCAGCGGATGTCTTCGATCACGGAGAAGGGGGGAACCCCCGTCTCGTGAGGTTGGAGACAGAAGAAAAGGGTCGGCTCACCTTTGTAAGGGAACACGACGTAGCTGTAAAACTGGTCGATGTAGTTCGAGAGATAGTGGCAATTGGTCTGGAATCCCCCGATGTGACCGGAATCCCCGAACAGGATCAGGGCCCTTAGGCCTCGCCGATCCATTTCCTCGCGAACAAGGTCGTAACGCCTCTTGTACTCCGAGGCCGAAAACCGGGGGAGAATGTCTTTCCCCTTGGCTGGGTGACTGGCTTGATCCGGATTGCCTGGGCTGTTCTTTTCCATCATCATGCTCCACTGCCCAGCCGGTCCGCCGGCCAGTCACTCACGAGAGCGTACACAGAACGGTGCACGGTGTGACAGACGTGGTTGCCGGCAGGCGCAGAATGGAAAGCGGCCTCCCCTTTGGAGCCCTGAACGACCTTTTCGGCTTGCTCACGCGGCACACCCCCTTCTCTTTCCCCGTGAACCACCAGGACCGGACATCGGATCCGTTCGGCTCTTCCCGACAGCGTGAATTTCTCGGCGATACCCCGGATCGACCACCTCCACATCCATTCCTTTAGAAGTGGTCCAGCGTCTCCAGCCATTCGAAAAGAAGCGGCTCATGATACCAGGTTATCGTACCATGAAATATGTCGTCGTTTGTGAAAAGGACCTTGTCCCCCGGAACGTAGACTGCCGTGTCCTCGGCAACATGACGCTGCATTTCAAAAACCTTAATGGTCACGTCCCCCCCCCCCCGCGAAAGCGTCAGGCGGCCGTCAAAAGTGATTTCAGGTTCTCGCGGCTTGTACCGTGCAACCCATATCAATCCCTTGGGGATCTATCAGTCCAACGTTCACCTGGGGATCCTTCAGGCAGGTGCTCACCCGCTGACGGAACCAGGGTCGGTTACGCCCCGTACCTGACTGCCCTCCTCCAGACGTAGATAGGCGGTGGGGTTTGACTCTTGGGAGCTCGCCCCGCTGAGATGGGCGCCGAATGGGGAAATTCGAAGTTGCGGAGTTTCGGATGGACACCCGGCGTCGGCTTACGGGGTTTCAAAATGCGCTAGGCGGCAAGGGGGAAAAGGAAATCTCCAAAAGGTGATCTAGGTCATATTCTTGGGATTCCGAATCCCCTAAAAATGTCACTATTCCAGGCTGAAACCGTGATGGAGGCCAGCGGACACTTCCCGAATGCCTCCATCAAGAGTTGAAATGGGAAATCCCGGTTGAAGACGATGGGGCTGCCCAGCGCGCAGAGTGCGGAAGGATGGCGCGAGGCTCTGGATGGGTGCGGCCTTATCGCATCAGATGAGCGCACCTGGGAAATCTCAGCTTAGAAGTTTACAGAGCAAAAGTTTGCGAAACATGTTTTTCCCTTAGGTGCAGCTCGTTATATACCTTTTCTGGGAAGGACGTCTCGAATACTAAAGAACGTCGCATGAAGGAGGGACGGAAATGGAGAAGATGACTGTAGGGAAAGCGATGGCAAAGTACTTAGAGGCGGCTGGCGTTGAATACGCCCTAGGTTTGAGTGGTCATGGAAATTTTGCCCTGGATGATGCGTTTGTCCATGAAACCAACATCACTTCGATGGTGGTGAGGCGAGAAGACCATGCGGTTCATATTGCGGAAGGTTATTGGAGGGTTAAGAGAGACGGTCCTCCTCTCGTAGCGGTAACTACTGTTGGGCCGGGTAATACAAACGCGATTCCAGCAATTGCTAATGCTTTTTTTGATTCAATACCTGTTTTGATTCTTGCAGGTGGAGGACCCACACAATGGTACGGCCGAGGCGGTCTGGAAGAGATTTATCGGAATCGACCAGAGGGCTGGCGAGACATTGCAGCGCCTATCTGCAAGGCCTCTTGGTCCATTCACAGACCGGAGGTTGCTATCGAATACCTGGCCCGGGGGTTAAAGCTTGCTGTTTCAGGAAGACCCGGTCCTGTTGTTCTCTGGTCAGCTTTTGACGTCCAGCACACTCCGATAGAGGTTGGCTCTTTTGATGCGAAACCATGGCTTGACAACATCTCGGGACGCCCTAGGCCTGACGGCACGTCAGTGGAAATCGCGGCGACACTCATCCGGGAGGCGAAGCGACCTCTGATCTTGGCAGGCGGCGGGGTTTTGAGCTCCCGAGCCAGTGACGCCTTGAAGACCCTTGCGGAGCAGTACAACCTTCCCGTCATCACGACATTCATGGGCAAGGGCGCATTGCCAGAGAATCATCCCTTGACGCTCGGCGTGGCCGGGGTAAGTGGTTCAGGGGCGGCACGGGACGCCGCATCCAATTGTGATCTCTTAATAGCATTTGGATCCCGTTTCAATGATTTCCATACCATGAGTTGGAATTTGTATAAAATCCCGGAACAAACGAAGCTTATTCATGTGAACATCGATGATGAAGAGATTGGGCGTTGTTATCCAACTGAGGTCGGCATGGTTGCCGATGTGAAGAAGGCGATAGAAGATATCAACTCCGCCCTTGAAGGTTCGAAGCCCTTGGATAAGGATGGAGAGTGGTGGAAGGCGATCGAGGGGTGGAGGCATTCCTTCGCAAAAGTCTATGACGAATGGATCAACAAGACGATGGACCCTCCGCACTACGCTCCTCTGTTCGCAGCCGCCTCCAGAATCATCAATGAACACGATCCCATGGCCTCGGTCATGATCGACACTGGAAATGCCCAATCCTTCGGTCCAGTATTCTTCAAAAGCTTGTCACAACATACAAGTACACACGGTCAGTTTTGCCTCATGGGATTTTCAGTGCCAGCTGCCATAGGGGCAAAAATGGCCAATCCGGACCATCTCTCTATTTCGCTAACGGGCGATGGGTGTTTCTTCATGACCTCGGCGGCGGTTGCGACCGCCGTCCAGTATAACATCCCTGTTATATGGATAGTATTGAATAACCAATCGCTTTTAATGGAAGAGGAGTTTCAGATTCTGTTTTATGGGAGACAGGCATTTTCTACTTACGAGAAAGAACCTTTAGAGCTGAAGAAAAGGGGGAAAAAGAACGCGCCCTCCGAGGGGCTGTGGAACCCGGATATCGCTGCCTTGGCAAGAGCGTATGGAGCGGAGGGGATTACGGTGAAGACTCTTCCCGAGTTTGAAGAGGCCTTAAAAAGGGCCATAGACTCGAAAGATCCAACCGTGATAGATGTCTCCGTGAATCGCGCCACGAAAGGATACTACGCTGGGAAACTCAGTTTCCCAAGCAGATTTGTTGAAAGGGGCCTTGACAAGCCGTTCTTGCCGCCTCTCAATGCTGAAATCTTGCGGTAACATTTATCAAGCGTGAAGTGTTTGAAGTCCACCTTCACTCATAAAGCGCTCTTCGTCGGGTGTGAGCCGCCATATTCGTCACTACCCGTCGTTCTGCCCTTCTGGAAGCATCTGCGCCAAAATCTGATAGAAAATAGAATGATAGAGTGGGTGACCGTCCTCCGCGTGGACTGGCGGCCGCCTTACAACCTCAAGGTTGCCTAGCTACCGGCGCGCCTTGGGGAAAACGAGGGCGACGATTCCAGCGGCGATTGCTAGACCTCTTATTCAATTCCTCATGGGGCATCGCCTTCTTCCGGTGTGCATGTAGCCCCATCATACCGCCACCGAGAGGGCGGGGGAATGTCAAAACAAGCCGGTGAGTCTGTGGAGGTGCGGGCGATGAGTCTCTTTGCCGCCAGAAGTGGCCAAGGCGTGGCAGGGACTTTCCGCCGGAGCGAAGGCGTCCCGGCCATAGGGAAGCGACAGCGGTTCTTGGGACGATCCGCCCTCTCCTCTGCCAATTGTCCAGGTCGCGTTTATAATCCCTCGGTTTGCCATCTTTTCTTGGGCCTGATTGGACTAACACCGTAAAAGACGTGCTCCCGCCCAGGGCGAAGACAGCCACGGGCACACCCTGCGAAGGAGGCCAGAGTGGTGAGTCAGCAGACATCCCAACTCCCCCTGTTCATGGTCGAGCTGAAGGAGCAAATGACGATCGCCGCATGCCCTGATTGCCGCCGGCCAGCTGGGTTTGTTCGAGGGTCTTGCCGACGGGCCGCGCGATATCCCGGGGATTGCTGATGCCGTAGGTGGGACCGAGAAGGGGGTAGCCTGTCTGGTGGAGGCGCTGGCCAGCGTGGGATACCTGGAGGCAAGTGAGGTCCTGTCAGGGGGTGTCCTGCCCTTGGGAGGAGCCTCCGCCCTCAGGCGAGACCAGGTATCGCTTCAGTGCGGCGAGCATCTCATCTGGAAGGGGGTGAGATCGGATCCTCCCGTCCTCCTGTGGCTGAACGCAGCAAGCAATCATTTCCCCCGTTGCCAAATGTACGCCGTCTTCAACCCGGTGGACTTCGCAACGGAGATGATAAGATTTCTTTGAGATGTTGAGGACGGCGGTTCTTATTTCAATCATGTCGTCTTCAAATGCCGGTGAGAAGAAATCACATGTAATGCTTAGACGAGGTTCATCGACACCAAAATCCGCATTCATCCGTTTACGGGTTTTCCCTGATTCTCGAAACAGTTCCATCTCGGCTTGCACGAACCAATCGAAATACTTTGGAAAGTGGGCGATGCCGGCTTGGTCCGTGTCAGCCCAGCGCACTCGCGTCCGCATTACGTGGGCCAAGGTCAACCTCCAATTGAGGCGTGTCGGTTCAGAAAATGTCTTCACACTTTCGGACAACGATAATCCGACTCCAAGGGCACAACCGGCGGGACCAGAGACGCGGTGACCGGTTTCAAGCGGAACGGAACTGAGCCCTTCTTGTCGTCCATCGTCAACGCTCGCGCGTCCCGAGGTAGGCCTCTACCACTCGGGGGTCGGACAGCACGTCTTCCGGCGTCCCTTGGGTCACGTACTCCCCATAGTTCAGCACGTATATGCGGTCGGCCAAATCGGCCGCCATCTGCATGTCGTGTTCGACCCAGACCATGGTAACGCCGGTCTCGTGCTTGATGCGCAGGATGAAACGAGCCAGGTCCTCCTTTTCCTGCCGGTTGAGCCCGGCCGAGGGCTCATCGAGGAGCAGAATCTCGGGCTCCATCGCGAGCGCCCGCGCAAATCCGACGACCTTCTGGATACCGAATGGAAGACCGGCGACAGGCTGCTTACGATAACGTTGCAACTCCACGAAATCCAGAATCTTCTCCGCCTGGCGGCGCTGCTCGATCTCAGCCCGCCGGACAGGGCCCCAGAACAGGCCCTCCCGGAACGCGCCGGTCTTTAGCTTGCTGTGCCGGCCCACGAGCAGGTTGTCCAGCACCGTCATGTGCGGGAACAACTCTCCGTGCTGGAACGTTCGGGCGACTCCGGCGCGAGCTACTGCGTGGGGCTTGAGACCGGTGATGTCACGTTCCCCGAACCAGACGCGCCCCTCGGTCGGGCGGTAGACGCTGCTGACGCAATTCAGAATGCTGGTTTTGCCGGCGCCATTGGGGCCGATGAGTGCCAGAAGCTCGCCCGGCCGGGCTTCCAGAGTGATGCCGTCGAGAACCCTGAGGCCGCCGAACGCCAAGCCAAGCTGTTCCACCCGCAGTCGCTCTGCCTCAGCCATACCACCTCCGGCTCCTGCGATACTGCTTCACCATGCGATAGCTCCTGCGGTTCTCGCGCTCACCGTGGCCCAGATAGAACTCCTGTATGTCCTGGTGACTGCGGAGCCGTGCGGGATCGCCGTCGAGGACGATGCGCCCGTTCTCCATGACGTAGCCGTAGTCCGCGATCTCCAGCGCCGCCGGGACATTTTGTTCCACCAACAGGATCGTGAGGTCCATCTCTTGGCGAATCGTCTGGAGACGTCCCAACAGTTCTTCCACGAGGACGGGCGCCAGCCCGAGCGACAGCTCGTCCACGAGTAACAACTCCGGACAGCACATCAGAGCGGCAGCAATGGTGAGCATTTGCCGTTCACCGCCGCTCAGGTAGCCGGCTTGTCGGGCCCTCGCCAGGGCCAGCGGGGGGAAATACTCGAAGATCATCTCAACAAGCCGCCCGCTCTCCTTCCGCGCCTTTCTGCGAGGGAGGGTGACGTCCAGGTTTTCAGCGACGGTAAGGCTCTCGAACACCTTGTTCTGCTCCGGCACCAGCACAATGCCGAGCCCGGTGACGCGGTGCGGCGACTGGTTCTCGATTCGACGTCCCCGGTAGAGGATCGCGCCATCGGTGACCCTCGCGTCGTCTATTCCGATGAAGCCTGAAACGGCGCGCAGAGTGGTCGTTTTGCCCGCCCCGTTCGTCCCCAGCAGAGCCACAATCTGCCCCGGACGCACCTCGAGCGATACGCCCTGTACGGCCGTAAGCACCTGGTGATAGACGACCTCCAGTTTTTCCAGGCGCAGGAGGGGTTCGGGCGAACTCATCGACTCAGCCTCTTCCTCCGAGGGGCTTTTGCCGGAAAGGCCAAAGCAGAAAATAGTCCCGCAGTCGCCCCCATAGGCCTACCAATCCCTGGGGCTCGAACACCAGGAAGAGGATCATGACGAGGCCGAAAGAGGCGAAGTTCACGGCGAAGATGTAACTGGAAAAATCCGCCGCCGTGGGAATCGACGCGAGCAGGGATTCGATCGCGTAGGGAAACAGCACCACGAACACTGCCCCAAACACAGCGCCCAGGATGGAACCCAGCCCGCCGATGATGACCATGGCTACGTACTGGATGGTCAGGAACAGCGAGAACGCCTCCGCCGACACAAACCCCCGATAGTAAGCGAACAGGCACCCGGCGATAGAGGTCAGGACGGAGCTGATGACGAAGGCCGACAGCTTGTACCGGTGGGCGGGAATTCCGAGCGCCTCCGCGACGACCTCCCGGTCGTGAATGGCGCGCCAGGCTCGGCCGGTGCGGGTGCGCAGTAAGTTCAGGCTGAACAGGATCACCGCAACGTCGGTCGTCAGCAGCACGAAGTACCACACCCGGGGATCGCTCAGTTCATACGGGCCGATGATCGGGCTTTCGATCACCACGCCCGTGGAAAAGCCACGCCTCGTTTCGTACTCCCCACCTAGAAAGACCACGATGAAGTGCAATGCCAGGGTGCTTACCGCCAGATACAATCC
>JBHIBA010000161.1:0-10039 GCA_046758845.1 Nitrospinota bacterium | reverse complement strand
ATTTGTACTCGGAGGCCCGCTTTTGGGCGTTTGCGGACCGCACCAACGAGAACCACCAGGACTATCTCGGTCGGGGAAACTTCATCTTCCGCCCCGGCAGGAGGCTTGAGCTAAACGGGGGCATCTCCTATGAGGATACGGAAGACCCCTCTACCAGTGAGCAACAGAGCGTCACGGGGCCGAGGACTCCCCGGACCCAACTCATCGGGTCCCTGGGCGGGAAGTGGACATTTTCACCCAAGACCCGGTTTTCCCTTGCGGGGGATTTCACCGAGGACCGCTTCAAACGGGTCGTAAACAACCGACTTGAGAAGAACACCTTCAGAGTGACCGCGGAGGGCTTCCGCCAGATCTTCCCGAAAACCTCCGTGGTCTTGGGCTACACCTTCGGGGGAACCGACTTCACCAACCGCCCCCGCCCCCCCGACGACTTCAACGATGATTCCCTGACGCATACCGTCCTGGCCGGCATCGACCTTGACCCCACCGCCAAGCTTTCCGGCCGGCTCTCAGCCGGCGCCACCCTCCGCGATTTCGACCAGCCGGGCCGAGACAACGAGGTGGATGTCGGCGTGGAGACGGAGCTCATCTACCGTCCTCTTGCCAGAACGACCCTTGGTCTCCTCCTCCGGCGGGAATTCGCCGACACATCCGCCGTAGGGGAATTTGCCGCCGTTCGGACCATCTTCCTGATCACCGGCAACCAGGCTCTCACGGAAAAACTCGCCCTGAACTTGTCGGCCGAGGCGGTCTCTGACGACTTCGTCAAATCCGACCGAGACGACGTCACCTATACCGTCAATGGCGGCGTGATCTATCAGCTCTTGCGCTGGCTCGGCGTAGGTTTTCAGTACCAGTATGAGAAGAAAGATTCCGACGTGGACGTGAACGATTACGAGCAGAGCCAATTCATTTTCATCATCGCGGGGAGGTTCTAAAACCCTGGGAAAACTCGGACCTGAAACCTCCAGGCCCGCGCGCTATCTCTCGAGCCAAACCCTGGGGTGCAAACCCCAAAGCGCGCGGGCCTGCACCAACGGCCACTCCACCCGGGACCTGCGGACCGGGCGCGGGCTCCTCCGGGACCTTCGGGTGTCCCGGGTGTGGGGAGGGGGTTTTCGCCTTTCGATCACTTTATGGCTGGCTTGGCCACCGCCGGGCGGGATGGGGCGCCAAGAGATTGAGTCACCGGAGAGCTACCCGCATGAGGAGGGCTGATTGATGAGGAGACACTGGGGAATCCTGGCGAAGGGCCTATTCGCGGGCCTGATACTGTCGCTCGCTGTTGGGATGGTCTTTCCGTCCCAGCGTGCAGAGGCGCAGAGGGTCGCAGAGTTACAGGCCGGGATTAACGTAGCAGCGGCAGGGGGACAGGATGTGTGTTGGCTGGTGCAGCAACTGGTCCAGGCTGCGGTGGGGGAGGGCGTTGACGTGAACGTGAGCGTTCGGGCAGCCCTACGGGGCGGGGTCCAAGCCGCTGCGGCAGCAGGTCAGGACGCAGTGGCGGTTGCGCAGCGAGCGGCGTCCTGCGCCGTTCAGGGGGCTGCGGCGGCCGGTCTGGATGTAGCGGCGGTGGCCTGGGCGGCTTCGGAGGGTGCTGTCCTGGGGGCTGCTGACGCCGGTGTGGAGGTTGGGCCGATAGCAGAGGGCGCCTCACAGGGCGCGGTCGCGGGGGCGCAGGCGGCGGGCCTCGACCCGACAACCGTCCAGGAAGTGGCGACCGCCAGCGTTTCCGGCGTCGAGACGGCAGCGCGGGAGGTTGTCCCCGAGGGGGTTAGGGAAGCTGTGGTAGCCGCCGCCGCAGGAGCGGCTGAGGCTTCTCTAGAACTCGACACACAGACCAGCCAGGAGCTAGCATCGCCCTCGGGAACGTGAGCGAGGGGTAGCAGGAAGGCGGCCCCCCTCCTCGTCCACGGCTCGGGGCCGATTGCCGGCGGGTGAGCTCGTTACCCTGCACCCAAGGGTCCCTCCCGGATCATGGCGCCGAGAACGGGTCCGAGCTCTCCCGCCCCATGTATCCTTTTCCTTTCCGTCCTGCCGGGGCACGCGTGGCGGCACTGGCTGATTCATGCGGGGGTTCCCTGCCCAAAGTCACGAGACGCAGGCGGCCCGACCGATTATGATTTGCGATGCCCCCAGGAGAGTGCGAGCTGCTCTTTTAAACTCGCGGTGTCGGCAGACATCGCCAGAGGGGGGGCGGCGGGAACATCTGCGCTTTCTTCTCTGCGTTTCACTGGCGAGCTCGGCTCTCTTTGGTGGGTTTGGCTGCGCCGCCGAGTTCCGGCCTGAGAAAGACGTCCTGAAGCCTCTTACGGTCATCCGAGAGGTGAAGGTGGCTCAGGAGGAAGGAGGCGCCCGGGCGACCATCCAGGGGGATGCCCCCTTCGAGTACCGGATCTTCTCCGATCCCCGTCTGGGGGCTGTGGTTGTCCGAATCCCTGACGCCATCTACGATCCCGCGGGCGACGGGATGCGCGAGTTCTCCAGGGGTCCCATCTCGCGATTCCAGGTTCTCCAGCGAAAGACGCTCATTCAAATGGTGGAGGTGCGTCTTTATGCTCGCTCCCAGTTGCCGGCAGTCGGGCAGGACCCGGCTTTCCTCCATTCCCGAAAAGGCTCCCGTGCGGTCATCTCGTGGCGCGCCACTCCGAGCGGCAGGTTATTTACTGCGGAACCAAAAAGGGGGCGTGAACGCGCGGCGGCGGAGACAACGGTAGGGCCTTCGCCAGGGGTAAAGCATGCCGTGGGCGCCGCCCCGAGGTCTCGCTCACAGGAAACTCGTTCAGGAAGGGCTCCCCTCCTGCCCCCTCGTCAACTTCTCCCCTCCCCCCGGCTTCAGGAATACAAAGTCGGCCCCAAGGACGTACTGAAGGTGTCTGTGTTTCGTGAGGCGGAGCTTTCAGGAGAGTACGTGGTCGCGGGGGACGGCACCATCAACTTTCCCCTCTTGGGTCGTGTTCCGGTGAAGGGGAAAACCGTCGCTGAGATCGAAAAGCACATCGAGGCCCTCCTGGCCAAGGACTACTTGGTGAATCCAAGCCTTTCGGTCCGTGTGGCCGAGTACCGAAGCCAGCAGGTTCAACTTCTGGGGGCGGTGATGAAGCCGGGGAGCTATGCGCTTCGTGGGCCGACGACGGTTCTTGAGATCATCTCCCAAGGGGGAGGGATCGACCCGAGGGAAGGCGGGGCGAAAGTCGTTGTCCTTCGGCCCCGCAAGGAGAAGGAGGGAGAGGATCAGTTCTTTACGGTCAACCTGAACATGCTGCTGAAGGGGGCGGACCTTTCGGCCGACATCCCCCTTCAGGGGAATGACACGATCTATGTTCCGAGGGCCGACTCCATCTTCGTCTTCGGTCAAGTGAAGAACCCGGGGCCTTACAAGATTCAAGACCGGAAGGTTACCCTGGCGGAGGCAATCAGCTTGGCGGGAGGGCTGACGCGGCTGGCGGCGCCTAACCGGACCCGGGTGGTCCGCCTGGAAGGCGGCGCGGAGCGGGTCATCCACGTTCGACTTGACGACATCCTCAAAGGGGACAAGGCCAAGGACATCTTATTGGTGGCCGAAGACATCGTATTCGTCCCCGAAAGCTTCTTCTGATAGAGGTTGCGTCTGTGAGTGGAGAGAGGGCTGCTGAGGCCATTCCCTTGGGGGAGGAGACTTCCCTAAGCGTCCTTCTTCACCGCGTTTGGACCCACCTCGGCCTGGTGTTGAGCATCTGTATAGCGGTCGTGGTGGTAGTCCTTTTTGCGACGCTCACGACCCGCCCTGAGTACGAGGGCCGGGTTCGCCTTCTGCTGGAGTCCTCTGCGCCGAAGGTGGTGGACGTTAAAAGAGTCGTGGAGCCCCGTTTCGAGACGGACGTCTACCTCAGGACCCAAATCCAAGTCATCAAGAGCCGAGGGCTTGCCAAGCGGGTTATCTCCGCCCTGAACCTGGAAGAGCACAAAGAGTTCCAACCCGATTCCAGCGCGTTCTGGGATTGGTACCAGGACGGGTATCTGAAGTTGAGAGGAGCGATCCAGTCGTGGTTCCGACGCATCCTCGCGCCCGGCAATGGCTCTTCCCCCAAGGGTCCAGAGGACAAGCAAAACGCCGTAGTGGACAATTTCCTCTCTCGCCTCCGGGTCGCTTCCGTACGTGGTACCCGGCTTCTGACGCTCTCGTTTCGAGGCTATTACCCCGAGGCGGTGGCGGCGATTGCCAACGCCGTGGCCGATCAGTTCATCGAACAGACACTCGAGTTCGAGTTCTCCAGCACGCGTCGGGCGACCAAGTGGCTGGAAGGTCAGCTGGCCGAGCTGAAAAAGGCGGCAGAACGCTCCGAACGCGCCCTCCAGGCCTATCGCCAGGCTGAGAATCTGGTCGGGGTGGAAGTGGCCGAAAGTCGGGAGGTCATCACTGGCGCCCTGGGGACTCTGAGCCAGGGGATCATGAATGCCCGGAGCGAACGGATCGCGGCCGAGGCGGCTTATCGGGAGTTCAAAAGTTATCTGGGCGGGGACCGAGCCAACGCGAAGCTGGAATCCATCCCCTCCGGCCTTCTGGGCCGTGACACGCTCATCGCCAACCTGCAAATTAATTTGGCCGACGCCCAGCGCGAGTACGCCAACCTGTCCCGACGCTACAAGCCGAAACACCCTGCCATCGTCCAGCTCCGCTCAAAGATTGAGTTCCTCAAGCGCCGCTTGCGCCAGGAGATCTCCCAGGCCGTAAAGAAGTTAGAAACGCGCTTTCTGGTTGCCCAACAGCGGGAACGGTCTCTGATGGCGAGTCTCGAGAAGGAGAAGGCCCGGGTGATCCAACTGGGGGGGAAGACCGTCAAGCTGGGGATCCTGAAGCGTGAGGTCGAGAGCAACCGGAAGCTCTACGAGCTTTTCCTCACCCGGATGAAGGAGACAAACCTCGCCACCAACCTCCGGATGACCAACATCCAGATCGTGGACAGGGCCGTTCTCCCCGATGCACCCGTTCGGCCGAAGAAGGGCCGCAACCTGATCCTGGCGATGATCCTCGGGCTTTTCCTGGGGGTTGGGGCCGCTTTCGGGGTCGAGTATTCCGACACCTCCCTCCGGGACCCCGACGAGACGGAGCGCATTCTTGGCATCCCCGTCATGGCGACGGTGGACCATATGGGCAATCTGGCCAGAAAAAGGGGTGAACTGGTTGTTCTGGAAAAGAGATCCTCAGGCTACGAGGTCGATTTCTTCAATACCCTTCGGACCAACCTCCTGTACTCCGCCCCAGCGGAGCAGCGACGTGTCCTCTTGGTCACGAGTTCTACTCCGAAAGAAGGGAAAACCTTCCTTGCCTCAAACCTCGCTTTGGCCCTGGCAAATTTGGGGGAAGAGGTTCTCCTGATAGACGCCGACTTGAGATGGCCCAGGATGCATAATCTCTTTGGTCTGAACAAAGAGCCGGGGCTGACGGATTTCCTGGTGGGGAGGAATGCGCTAGAGGAAGTCCTTCACGCGACGGGCAAGGATCATCTATCTCTCATTCCCGCGGGCCATCATTCTCCGAACCCGGTCGATTTGCTGAGCTCCGATCGGCTGCAGGGGCTGTTCGAGGAGCTTCAAGGCCGGTTTCAGTACATCGTGGTGGATTCGCCTCCCGTCTTGAGCGTGGCGGACCCCCTGACGCTTGTGCCCGGGGTGAACGGGGTAATTGTCGTCACATGGGCCGGGCGGACCCCTCGCCGGAATGTCATTCAGGCGTTTAGAAAGCTGAAGGAGGTGAGGGATAGCCGGGTGTTCTTCGGCCTGGTCATGAATCGGATCGTCCATCGCCGAGGCAGTAGTTACTACTACTACCACCGGCGGTACAGATACTACTATTCCAAGAGTCAGTGAACTTCACGCTGGCAACCCGGAAGGAAATCCGGCGGGAGAGCAGTGCCCAGGGAAAGGGACGGGCTTGGCTCTGATCCCGATGGGCTAGGCCCTCGGCCGATTTTCGAGCCGAAGGCGGAGCGACTCCTCAGAAACGGGACTGAGCTAGGTCTTCACCTCCTTATCGTCTTTTCTCCTGTCTTCTTCGGCGCAGCCCCTGATTGGGCGTACCTGCCGGCTCGGGCACTGGTCCTCCTCCTGACGGGACTGACAGTCCTTCGCCTTTGTACAAACCGGGCGATCCGCCCAGTGTGGACGTGGTTGAGCCCCCCTGTGGCTCTCTTTCTCGGCTACGTCCTGTTCTCGATGGTTCCCCTTCCCGGTTCTGCTCTAAAGGCCCTCTCGCCACAGGCCTTTGCTCACTACGGAGAGGTGGTCCGGTGGAGGGCCGAGGTGGACAAATCCCTTCTCGCCCCCCTTCAGGAGCTGGTGGTCGGGACGACCCCGGGGACCGAGGCCGCCGCCGTTCCTTCGACCCTTTCCATGGACCCTTGGCGGACTCGGCAGGCGCTCCTTAGCCTGCTTGCTCCGCTTTTGGTCTTCTTTGTGGCGGCCAACCTGGGGGGCTCACGGCGCCAAACGAAGCGATTTCTAGTGACCATCGCGGGGACGGCGGGAGTCCTATCCGCATATGGTCTATTCGAAACGTTTACGGGTAAATCTCAGGTGCTTTGGATTGCGGACGGGACCGCAGGCCGGGTTCGAGGAACCTTCATCAACCCGAACCATTTTGCCGCGTACCTAGAGATGGCCATTCCGCTGAGTCTCGCCTTTCTGGGGAGCTTCTTGATGGGGGACCGTCCATCGGCAGATGAAGCGGGCTGGCGAAGCGCTCTTGCGCGTTTCCGTCGGGGCCGGGGGGTAATTTTTGTCTTCGTCTCCCTTTCTCTGGCATTGAGCCTCGTGGCCTTGGTCCATACGCAGTCCCGAATGGGTATTGTTAGCTTTCTATTGGTTTCCGCCACGGCAATACCCTGTCTTGTGCGCAAGAGACGGAAGCTTGCGTTGACTACGGTTGTCCTCTTTTTCCTGGGTTCGTTTGTCGTGGTGAAGGTCTGGGTGGGAATCGATCAACCCCTCCGCCGTTTTCTGAGCGCCGAATACGAAGGGCCACGGGGGCGTCTGCAGCTCTGGTCGGACACCCGCGATCTGAGGCGGGGTTTCTCCCTCACAGGAAGTGGTCTGGGTACGTTTGAGATGATTTACCCCAAGTATCGGAGGATCCGCGCACATTTGAAGTATGACCATGTGCACAATGACTTCTTGGAGCTCTGGACCGAGACGGGCGCGGTCGGATTGGGTCTGGTGCTGTTGGGAGTCGGGGCAGTGGGGTGGGATACGTTTCGCCTCCGGAGACGACGGCAAGATCGGTTCGTGTTGCTGTTCAGTGGCTCCGCCATGGTGGGCCTTGGGAGCGTCCTCCTTCACAGTCTCGGTGACTTTGGTCTCAGGATTCCGGCCAATGCTTACCTCTTTGCCCTCACAGGAGGCTTGACGCTGGCGGCGTTAAAACGCTCGGAGCCGGCACCGAGGGACACCGCGCGAAGAAAGGGGTCCTCCCAGAAGTGGTTCTGCTCTGTTGCCGCTGTGCTCGTGGGCGCATTGCTGGTCGGGATAGCTCTGGATGCGGCCTTGGGGCTCGGTGCGTCGCTCCGGTTCCGGTCGGCGAAGCGGAGGGGACTGGAGAGGGGTCTTGGAATCGAGGAACGCCGGGCCCTTCTTCGTGAGGTGGCGTCCCTTCGCCCGAGAGAAGAGCGCTATCTACTAGCCCTCCTTTCGGCCGAGGAGCTTCGGATGCGGCTGGACTTGCTGCGGAAGCCGGAGGATGGACTCCGATCGGCCCTCCGGGCCCTGGAGCTTGTGGGTCGGGCGCAGATTCTCCACCCCGCGTCCGGGAACTTTATCTTTGCAGAGGGTTTGATTCTGAGCCACTTGGACCGGTGGATGACGACGCAGAGGGGGCAATCTCTCTTCCGTTCGCCGGCCCCTCCTGTAGGAGAAGGTCGAGACAGGCGGGAGGAGATGTTCGGCAGACTTAGGCTGCGCGTAGCTCGTCTCGCCTGGGAAGCCTTGGTCAGGACGGTGGGCTGGGAGCCGACGAGGTTTGCATTTCACTATGCTTTCGGTTTGCACGGAGCCTTTCGCTGGAAGAGGCTGGGCGTGACCGCGCGCCAGCAGACGAAGGCGTCGATTGTGGAGGCGGCAGGGCTGGCATCCTGTCGGGACAGAAGGAAACGACACGTGCTCCGAATGATAGCTCGCCGACTGCAAGACGGGGAGCTCGAGAAGACGGTCCGGCGGGCCCGTTGTGTTCCATGAGGCCAGCCCGGCGGACTGGGGCGTCTGTTTGTCGAGAGACGGGCGGGCGCTAGCGCCCCCAGCGCCCCAAAAGTTCCGAGGTTACTTCCTGGGCTGACGAGTTGCTCCCTCTCGTCGATCCGTCCATCCAGGTTGAGGCCAACCTTGTTTTGGCATTGTGCTGTCTCGCTTTTGACTCACCGTGCTGCGGCCTCGGAAGAGGAACGGGGTTCTTTTTCAACCCCGGGTGAGATGAGATGTCCAGTTTGTCCGCGACCAGAAAGACAATAGAAGACGTTGTTGTTGTCGGGGCTGGCCCCGCGGGGAGTTCTGCGGCATTCGTCTTGGGAGAGCATGGCCACCGTGTCACGGTTCTAGAGGAACACCCGAGAATTGGTGAGCCAGAGAACTGCGCCGGGCTGATCGGGGCTGAGCTCTTCTCTTCCTACGATCTTCCGCGACAAGCGGCGCTGCGGGATTTTTCCTCGGCCTCCTTCTATGCTCCGGGGGGAGAGAGAGCCGAGGTCCAGTTCGATCGGCCTATGGCCTACGTGGTTCAGCGGGGCGAGTTTGACCGGGCATTAGCCAGAAGGGCCCAGTCGGTCGGAGCGACCTACCTGACGGGAATGGGCTGCACGGGCATTTCTGTTCGTCCGGGCAGAGTGGAACTGGCGGTGAAGCCCGCGAAGGGGTCTTCCAGAGGATGGTTTTCGCTTTCTGCGAGGGCCGTCGTTCTCGCAACGGGAATTCGCTCTGGCCTTCATAAAGTTGCGGGTCTTTCACCGCCGACTCGCTACATGGAAGCAGCCCACACGGTGGTCCGGATGCACGATGTGGCGGAAATTGAAGTCTTTCTGGGAAGGGAGTGGGCCCCCGGTTACTTTGCCTGGGCGCTCCCCTTCGATGGGGAGCATGTTCGCCTCGGTGTCTGTTCTGAGCGACACCCAGTGCAGTTCCTGAAGCGGCTCTTCTCCCATCCAATGATCTCCCGGCGTCTGATTTCCAACAGCCAGCCCATTCTTGCCAAAGTCATCCCGGTCACTCCGGTGGCGAAGTCGTACGCCGCGCGCCTTCTGCTGGTGGGGGACGCTGGGGGCCAGGTGAAGCCCACTACCGGAGGGGGGATCGGCTGCGGCATCGTCTGCGGCCACATTGCTGGCGAGATCCTGTCTCAGGCACTGTTGGAAGATGACCTCAGCGAGGGTTCTCTACAGCGATACGAGGCGGCTTGGCATCAGGAGATGATGTGGGAGCTCCGCACCGCTAATGCTTTCCGGGCCGCTTTTGGCCTACTTGCAGACGCGGATTTGGACGGTTTGGTGAAGTTACTTCAGAGAAAAAAGTTGCATAAAATCATCCGGCTTTATGGAGATTTCGACAGACATAGCCTCCTTTTGCGACGCCTCGCCCAGATTCGAGAGGTCGCTTCCCTCCTGGGAATTAGGATGGGTGGAAGGCAGCGAGAGGAAGGGGAGAATTTCGGGCGTGTGGCCAGAGCTGTTGTTCGGCGAGAGCTCAAACCACGGATCCCTTTTCTCGAATTCCTGCTTGGACTTTGGAAGAAGATGGATGCACATACGCGCTGAGGGGCTCCGAGGAGACTTTCTCGGCTTTCTCCTTTCTGGACCGCTTAGGCGAAGCAAGACGTCGCAAGTGCGGGGAACCGCTTCACTCAGGCAGTTGAGAAGCCCTTTCCCGGGGAATGGTTAAAAAGGCTTAAGAGGGGTGGTTTGAGCGTGTACCCTAGAGCGACATCGCTGTTAGCGCTAGCAGAATCCTTTGTCCCAGCAGTTCCCGACCTTAGAAGTTATCCCAAAACCTGCCTGAAGACGCTATAATTCCGCCACGGTCC
>JBHIBA010000160.1:0-10111 GCA_046758845.1 Nitrospinota bacterium | reverse complement strand
TTCGGAATTTCGGCCAGCAAACCGAAAAACCCCCGCGGTCGTCTTCCGATTGCGAAAACGTGTTCTTTGACCGCCAGACGCACGCCCGCCGGCAGGTTCTTCGCGGTCAGCTCAATCGCCGCGAGCTGCTCGTTGAACTCGGGCGAAAGGATGCCCAGCGCCGTCTCCGGCTCCGTGTGAAGGGGATAATAGACGTAGTCCTTTCCCGCCAGCTCCGCCAAAGGCTTCGCGGTCCTGTCCAGCTCCTTCATCCGGCGGACGGTTCTCCACCTGAGCTTCAGGGACTCAGAGAGCAGGACATTTCCCACCCGGACGTTCTTTTTCACCTTCCGGTATGCATAGATAGCTACATGCCTTCCCATCATCCGAAGCATGTTGATGGGGGATCGGAGGCCGTAGATCCTGGAGGCCCAAATCGCGCCATGCGTCCGCTTCGTTTGGACATAGGTGTCCTCGTCCAGCGGAAATTCGCCGTTCAATCCATCGAAGACGGCCTTCAACTTCGGAAAGGATAAGAATCGATCGGACGACCAGTAAAAATATTCTTTGTACCTTGACCAACCCAAGGTGCGGATAGGGATACCACGTTCGCGAGCCACCATGGTGCACGCCAGGCCGACCACCCCGCCCGCCGTTCCCACCACCAGGTCGGCCGGTCGTTCGTCGAGATAGTCCTCCCAGAAGCGAACCGCCCGGTTGATGAAGTTCAGCGATTTCAGGTAGGTGGCCTTCTCGCTCAATTTCGAGCGGGGGTGGCCCACCCCCAAGGGCGTATATCCGCGGCCCAGGTGACGGTCCGACTGGAGGACGTCCGCCGCCAAGAGACCATACCTGGCCTCATTGGAGCGGGCGAGACGAACGATGTTCTCTTCGTCTTGTTCCACCACATCATAAAGGTCGTGAAAGCGGCCTATCGAGGTATAACCGTCGACGACGCTTGCCGGGTCGTTTCGCTGATAAAACTTGACGTCCAAATCGCTATTGCAAATGAAGTGGATCCGGGCGCCCGTCTCCTCTTTCAGCCTTTCGGCGAGGGGCACCCACAGCCAGTTTCGTATCGCCACGGCCCAGATGACAACGTGTTTCATTGCGACTGCCCGCCTCCCGTCCACTACACCGCCGCCTGCGCGCTGACGATGCCCGCGTACCAGTCCACCTCGTCCATGAGCTCGTGGTGGCTCCCGCTTCCCACCACTTGCCCGCGGTCCAGGATCACGATCCGGTCCGCCGTCTTGATGGTGGAGAGCCGATGGGCGATGACGATCAGCGTGGTTTGGCCTTTGGCCCGAATCTCCGCGACGGCCTGCTGGATGTAGTGTTCCGATTCGGAGTCCAGGGCGCTGGTCGGCTCGTCCAGGACAACGATCGGTGCCCGTTGCAAGAGGGCGCGGGCCAGGACAATGCGCTGCCGCTCGCCCCCGGAAAGGCGCACGCCGCGCTCGCCGATACGCGTTTCGTAGCCTTCCGGCAGGGCCTGAATGAAATCGTCTGCGTGGGCCGCCCGGGCGGCGGCCTGGACTTCGTTCAGGCTGGCTTCGGGACAGACGTAGCGAATGTTGCTGGCCACCGTGTTGTCGAAAAGGAAAGAATCCTGAGGCACAAACGCGATCGCCCGGCGAAGGTCAGCGAGGGAGTATTCCTCGATGGCAATCCCGTCAATGAGGATGCGGCCCTCTTGGGGCTCCCGAAGCCGCGGGATCAGGTCCACCAAGGTGGACTTCCCGGCCCCCGACGGTCCGACCAGCGCAGTCATCCTTCCGGCGGGTATGGATAGGGTCACATGACGCAGGGCGGGCGCGGCGTCCTTCGCGTAAGAAAATCTCACGTCAACGAACGAGATCGCCTGCTGCGGACGCGCGAAAGCCCGAATGCCGCCGCGGATGACGTCCGATTGCAGGGCTTCCGCCAGGACCCTCGAAACGGCGTTCAGACTTCCCATGAAGCCGGCTAGGTTCTGGCGGGATTTCAGCATGTCCTTCGCGTAGGGAAGCAACCGCAGGAGGACCAGGAGGAAGATCCCGATCTTGGAAATCGACATCCCATAGACTTCAGCGGCCACGTACAGGACGCAGAGCCCGGCCGCCACGACGAGGGGGTCCACGATGGCCTCCACCCGCGTCACGATCCGGACCACGTTCATGCCGAGGTCCCGCAGCCTCGCCGCCACCTGGTTAAAGTTCGCCGTCTCCCGGGACTCAGAACCCGCAAGCTTGATCACCCGGATTCCGCCCGTCCGTTCGGACATGCTGCGGGCCATCGATTCGTTGTGGTCGGAAATCTCCTTTCCATAGTCTCTGCACCACTTGACCCGGGCCCGCAAGATGAGCCAGGCCGACCCCATGACCAGCGCGGCGAAGAGCGTCATCCCGGGGGAAAGGACGGCCAGAAGGGTCAAGTAAGCGATGAACACGGACGCCGTGCTGACCAGCTTAAAGAACGTAAAGACGGCGCCGCTCGCCCGTTCGCCGTCCAGGGTCAGCGCGCTGATGGCCTTCCCCGTCCCGACCCTCTCATGGAAGCCGATGTCCGCCCGGAGAAGGGCGTCGAAGCCCCGGCTTCGGATGTCCAGGAGGATCGTCTTTGCCAGCCAGCTGTTGTAGACGGTTTTGGCGTAATTGAAGCCCTGGCGAAGGAGCAGCAGGAGCAGGACCAGGCCACTTAATGTGGCCAGGGAGATCGGGATGGACAGCGCCTGGAAGAGGCCGATGAGGTATTTCCAGTGCGCGGAGGATCCCAGCAGGACCTGGAGGTTCCCCCCCTGCTCGATGTACTGAAGAACAGGGAAGAGCATGGCGACCCCGAAGCCCTCAGAGAGGGTGGCCAGCACGATCAGCGCCAGGAGGAGACCGACATTCGTCCAACCGACCCGAGACAGCTGAAACACCGCCCCCAGGGCTGCCACGAAATCGTTCCGGCTGGAGCCTTTCATCCTTCTCATACCGCTCCCGGCTTCGAGCCCCCTCCCTTCACGGCCGAGCCCTTCTTGGGTCAAGGAACCTGGAAGAGTGAAGACTGTTCAAATGGCAATTCCCCGTCCGACCCGCGGAAAGGTGCCCACCCGGTTCTCAGGGTCCAGGGCAGCCCCGATCGGGGCCTCTCGTCGCCGGTGTGCACGGCTTCGCCGCGTCCAGTCCGGCGCTTCCATCTGGGGGAGATACAGTCAGGGACCGGCCTTATACCGGCACGACATCGCCGGCATCGATGCTGACTGTGGCGCCTCGGGAGAGCAGGTTGATGGCGATCAAGAACCTTGCTCTGGGAGTCTTGCGAATCAGGGTGCCCTCGACGCCCTCCAGGGGGCCCCGGACCACCCTCACGGTCATGCCCGGTTCCAGCCTCGGGTGAGGGTCGAAAGGCAGGGTGCAGGTGACGAGCTGGTGAACGGCCCCGATCTCGTTTTCCGGGATGGGCATGGGCTTGCCCGCAGTCCCAACCAGGTCCACCGCCCCTGGAATCATCCGGACCTGCCGGAAATCCGTGACGTCGCAACGGACGAAACAGTAACCCGGAAATAGTGGAAAGTCGACGCGGACCCGTCGGTCTTTCCAGCGACGAAGCCGGGTAATCAAAGGAAGAAAGACTTCAAATCCGGTTGCTTTCAGGTGGGCCAACGTGAACTTCTCGTGCCGCGAACGCGTTTGAAGGGCGTACCAGGCGGACGTCCTCTCCACTACCGTTTCTCCCTGCCGCTGAAAAATCCCCAAGGACCTTGGCCCCCCCTCCACCAACACGCTCACTGAATCCATGTTCGACGCGCTCTCCAGTTGTCCTCCCCGGGCACGGCTCCGCCCTCTCGGTTACAGTGACACGCCTGTAAACCTGTCGGCTCTGGTCGGGTCCCTGTTTTGATACCGGCCCCATTCTCAAGCAGGCAGATTAGCCAGTTGTCGGGCCGTTGAGACGCTTACAACGCAGCTTGCCGAGAGTCCCCCGCGGTCGCCTCAGTCACAACCGCAGGCTTACGACCTTTTCTTCCGGGACACCCCGCGCCGTCAGGGTGTCCATCCTGGACCGGGTCACCCTCTTCGCACCCAGGGAAGTGACCACAATCCGGTCGAATTCCTCCTGAACCAAGGTCCTGAGCGGACGGACAGGCATTCCCAAGAAGTGTCCGCCATCCTCATCGTCAAACACGGCGCTGGGCTCCAGGCCAATTTCCTTCAGGCAGATGAAGGCGACCTCTGCGGCCTCGTCCGTCCCGTAGAACGCGATTCGCCTGTGGCCGGCGTTGACCATAGAGCCCAAGCTTTTTTGGAGCATCTGCCGGGCTCGGAGGTATTGGCGGAGGGAGTAACTCATATATTCGTAAGTGAGCCGGGTCTTCTCTGCGATTCCGCGGGGCGTCAAGAGGTATTTCACGCGATTCCTGGGTAGCGTGGTGACTTTGATGTGACCCTTTTTCGCCAGTCGTTTCAGATACAAATTCGTCAGGCCGAGCGCGACCCCCAGCTTCGTGGCGAGGGATCTCTGCGTGATGGAACCCCCTTGCTCGATCTCGGTCAGGATCTGCAGGTCACGAAGCTCCTGAGATTCCATTTGACCGGGGTTGTCCATGGCAACCGGCTCCCGTGCAGTCCCTTGCGGCCCTGTGTTCGATTTGTGAACATATCAGCCCGAAAAACCCCTTGTCAACACCCCAGTCAAAAAATGAGGGAGATGAGATTTGGGGAAATGGGTTGGAAGCCGGCGCGCGAGCGATTCAGGCGGGGGGCGCGTCATTTGGATGCTGACCCGGCAGGCGCGAGGGGACGGGACCCACCCCTGTCCTGCAACAAGCGGGGGTGTGCTATCATTCATCCCCTGCAAGTCGGGACGAGCGGGCCCCTTGTGGTTTCCAGAGGCCCTTTCGAGAGTTTCTCTCTCAAGAAGTTCGGCCCGCGAAGCGGGGGATGGATCATGAGGCGCGGGGGCTTGCGAAGCGGCCCATGAGGTTGTCGGCAGGGCGGGGGCGTTGGTTTCCGGCCGTTTTGGTTCTCCTGGCCCTTGGGGGGGCGGTGTGGGGAGTCGGCCGGATCCCGCTCACCACACAGGTGGGCGTGAACTACGACGTGGCCGAAAGGAGGGTCACCCTCTCCGAGAAGGCCGCTCATTTCCTCTCCCGTCATCTCGCCATGCGTCGCCTGGCCCGAGAGATCACCGAGGCGAAAGAGACCCCCGTGGAGAAGGCGCTGGCGATGCACACCTGGGTGGTCAAGAACATCCTCCCGGGGGAAAATGTCCGGAGCCTGCCGGTGACGGACGATCACCCTTTGTCCATCGTGACGCGGGGGTACGGGACGGGTGAGCAGCGGGCGGACCTGTTCTCCGTCCTTTGTGGATACGCAGGGATTCCGGCTGCCCTCTATCTCCTTCGCCATCCCGAGTCCGGGGAGGCCATCGTCCTGGCGGTCGTTCAGCTTGCGGGTGTCTTCCACCTGTTCGACCCCGCGCGGGATAACCTCTTTTTTCTCGAAGGGGGGCGGATGGCTGGGTTGGCCGACCTCCGGAAGAATCCCGAACTGGCGGCCAAAGCGAGGAATCAACCGAAAATCCGGGGCATTCCCTATGCAGACTACTTCTCCGGTATCCATCCCGTCCCCCCATTTCCCAGATACTTGCGGGCGGACTTGCAGCGGCCTTTCCCCCGCATCCTTTATCAAGCGGGCCGTCTCCTCGGTTGGGTCAAACCGCCCCCCTTGTTTTTCTGATCCTGTCGTCGAAAGTCTGGGATGAACAGGAGCCAAGGCTCGCCTGTCGTCGAAAAGGGCGCGACCCGGCGATACGCCACGAGGGAACTCTGGATTCCGTTCCTGCTCGGACTGGCGATGAGCGGTCTCTTTATCCTCTGGCAACCGCTCCCCATTGAACCCTCCTTCGAGGCTTACGACCGACTCGCCCGCAACTGGCTCCGGGGAGACGGATTCTCTATCGAGTCCCGTCCTTTTTCTTTCCCCGACCTTTTCCGGACGCCGGGCTATGTCATCTTCCTGGTCCCCCTCTACTGGCTCTTCGGTCCATCCCCCCTGCCTGTTCAAGTGGTCCAGGCTTTCCTGCATGCAGCCGTGCCCCTCCTCCTCTTCTTCCTGGTCCGGCGGGCTTTTTCCGGAAAGGCCGCATTCCTGGCGGCCCTGTTGGTCGCCCTGTATCCGCTGACCGCTGTCTACGTCCCTGCGATCCTGGCCGACATGGTATCGGTATTCGTTACAGTCTTATCGGTCTGGACGTTTCTGTGGACGACCGACCGCCCCACGGCCGTGCGGGCCGGGCTTCTGGGGATCGTGTTCGGCTTCGGGACCCTTCTCCGGCCGGCCATGGCGCTGCTCTCTCCATTTATGTTTCTGGGTGCTTGGGCCGCCGGGGGGCGACTTCGCGGATTGGTAAAACCCTTTTTCATCGCCCATCTGACGTTCACGGCGGTCCTGGCGCCCTGGACGATCCGGAACTACCGGGTTTCGGGGGAATTCATTCCGCTGAGTATCGAGACGCCGCTCCAGCTCTGGCTGGCCACGCTCAACTACGGACCTTACACCGACCGGTACTGGACTCACCCCCTCTACCACCCCCAGCGCGAGCTTGGGGTTCAGCGCAGGAAGTTCATCTTTGACCGGAGGGACAAACCCTATCCCGTCGAGGCGAGGGTCCATCTCCCGGAAAAGCTGGTCCCACTCTATCTGCACTACCGGATCAACGGGGAGGGGCGGTTCCGGAGGGTCACGATGAGAGGCGTCGGGCCGGACAGATTCCGGGCGGAGATCCCCCCCCAGCCCTGGGGAACCCGCGTTCGGTATTTCCTCACGGCGAGGGACCCCCGCAGGCCGAGTCAGAGGATCAACCTTCCGACCGGGCTGAAAGACGAGGATCCGTACCCCGACACCTACTACCGGGTTGTCCGGAACGTTCTCGAAGACCTCGGAGAGGAGGTGCTCGACCTCAACTTCATTTCACGGTTGGCGGAGGCGCTGAACGCTCGGGCGGAGGCCGGCGGAGCGGCCGCAAGAAAGCTGGACGCGGATGGGGACGGTCTACTGAGCCGGAACGATATACACGAGGCCCTTGCAGAGCTGATGGGAGGGAAATCCCACAGTTCCTTCCGCTTGAGCCGGGACGGGGGGATCGCGCTCTCGATTCTCTTCCGCGACGGAAGCCGCCTGGACCTCCCCCGCCTGGGAGCCGGGGACTCGGTCTATCGTGATTTGCTCTGGAAGCCCCTGAGTCCGCCGGCCCGGACGCTCCTGATGAGAGCGAAGCGGCGGAAAGGGGGGTCCTCCGTGCCGCTGGCGGAAGGACGGACGGGGCAGCGGTTGGTGAATTGCATCAAGTTGTGGAAGCGTCGGCCGGGAGGTCCGCACGGGGAGGAACCCTTCGTGCCCAGGACAGCCGCGTTGTCGAAGGTGCCTTGTTATTGGAGCGGGGGGATTGAGCCGGTCACCGGGGAACTTCGCCGCTACCAGGATCACCGCTTCTTCTTCTGGGAGAACCTCCGCAGATGGCCCATGTCCTATCTGGGGGGAAGCCTCCTGCGAATCCCAAGGATTTGGGTGATCGTCGGCAGGTCGCAAGAAGTAGGCCAGACTTACGTGGTGGCGGGGGGCGGCTGGGTCTTTCCGGCTCTCACGGCGTTCACGCTCGGCCTTTTGGCGGCGGCCCTGGCGGGATACGTCATCGAGCGGCGGACTTGGCGCACGCACTGGTATCTGGCCGCGCCGGTGGTTTACATTTCCCTCATTCATGCCCCGTTTCATCCGGAGGCCAGATATTCTCTGGCGGGAAGGCCGTTCCTCCTCGTGTACTGCGCCCTGACCCTGCTCGCCGTGCATCGCCTCTGGAGGCGAAGAGGCAAAAGCGGCAAGAGTAAGGCCGGCTCATAGGAAAGGACGGCTGGGAGACCCTCCACCCCGGCGAGCTATCCCCGGCGGGGTAGGAAAAGATCCGGAACCTCTGCGCACCTTTTCCCTCTCAGTCTCGCACGACCAGGGATACAGTCCCGTCATTGCGGGCTTCGGGCCTCAATCACTGGTTGGATTTCGCGCATGTGCGGCCTTCAACAGGGAGGAGATGCCCAAACCGGCGAGCATGAGAAGGATAGGGCTGGCCGTGTCCCGGTGTCGTATCAAGGTTCCCACATTCCCGCTGAACATCGCTAAGAAGCCGAAGGTGAGCCCGATGTAGGCGAGCCAAACCCAACCCACGCCGTCCCTTTCGACGGCGACCTTCCAGGCGCCGCACGTCGCCAGCGCAAGCGCCCCCCACCAGGGTAGGGTCAGGACCATGAACGCCCAACCCTTCGCTCCCCAACGCCGCCGAGGCAGGGGTTCAAACAGGACGTGACCGAGGTTTTTCAACCAGGCCAAGGGCATGTCTCTCCAGCGGTAGAAGGCCGACATCCTGCTTTCCGGTTGCGTGTAATATTCCGCAGGCCAGACCCGATAGCCGGTTTTCGCGCTGGCGAAATTCCTCTGCGCGGTGTAGCTGCCGTGAGCGTAAAAGACGAAAAGGCGCCGGCCCCTCTCCCACCCCATCAGGAAGACGACGACGACGGCAACAGACAAAAGGCCAAGCCCCACCCGCTTCGACCAGTTCAGCCGATGCAGATACCGCTGTATGACAAACCCTCCCAGACAGAGCCCTGTCGTGGCCAGGAGAGGGGAAAGCCACCGGGTGCGGATGCTCAGGCCCACCGCCATCAGCCCAAGCGCCAAAGCCAACCACGTCCGCTGACGACGTTCGGAGAACCGCGACACAAAAAAGGCCGACGCTGCCACGGCCACCAGAAAATAGGGTTCTTTCAGCGCGTCCAGAGACCAGAGAAAAAGGGTCGGCCAAAAGCTGACGAGGACGGCAGACCACCATGCGGCGTGAGGTCCGAACCGATTCCGCATGGCGGCGTAGATGAAAAGGCCCGTCAGAACGCCCGTGAGCGCGCTCAGCACCCTGGCGGAGATGGGCTCAACCCCGAAGACGTAAAACAAGAGGGTCTGCGGGAGCAGATGGCGGACGTCCCCATGAAGAGCGAGGAAGGAGCGCTCAGGATTGAGGATTTCTCTGAGGTCCGAGGGGGATACCCAAACGCCCCGCCAGAGGCGGGCCTTTGCCCAGCTCAGGGTGATTGCGTCCGCTCCGTCTCCCAGAAGAACCGGAACGTGAAACGAGGGGACGTCCAGGCTCACCCAGGCGGTTGTCCACGCCATGGCGGAAGCCAAAGGGTAGTAACCGAAGATGACGATGAGACGGACGGCCAAGGAGGCGAAAAGCAACCGCTGAACTCTGAGTCGTTCATCTTGCGGCCAATCCCGGAGAAACCGCCCGCAAAGCAAGAAGAAGACCGAGACTAAAAAGAACGTCCCTGGGAGAAACCACCAGAGAACCCCTCCGCACACTGCCATCAGGAGGGGAACCCAATACGGCTGGGCGGAAGGGGAGGGAGGGTCCCCGGTGAGGCGGCGGCCGATGAGCGGCTCCAAGACGAAACGCCGGAAGGCGCCCGGAGATATCAGGGCCCAGCCGGACAAAACGGCGGCGGCCACCCGGACCTCGCGCCCCACGATCCAAGGCAGCGAGCCCCGGTCAATCCACTCCAGGCCGGCCCCGAGGACAAGCCCCGCCAAGGCCGCCCCTGCGAGGGACCGCAGACGACTTCGATTTGCGTCCTGGACCCGATTGGCGAAGGAGTTCTTCATCGGCTGAAAGCCTGCGTACCCGTCCACCCTTCCCAAAGGGGACCCCGCCCGGCCTCCGGGGTGGCCTTGGAGGTGCAAAAGGGGAAGGCGATGCATCCTTGCGGGGCTGAACCGAGCGCTGTGAGTTCCAGGGGCAGGGAGACACCGCCGTGGGGGATGCAATCACATCGGCGGCTGAAGCGTCAAGGCCCTGTTCATGCCGGTTGAGAGAATCTGGACGCGGGTCCGGGAGGGTCCGCGATTCCCGAAAGCATTAGCGGGGACGAAAATGAGGCCGGCCAAGTTGGAAGCGGCGATGGAAGAGGTCTCCAATCTGGGGGACACCATACTTATTTCTGCTTGCACCCCCATTTTCGCCCTGAATCTGCCAAGAGTCTCCTGCAAGAATTAAGTATGGTGTCCCTAGTGTCTTGTCCCAGGAATAGCTTGATTAAATAGCGGCCCGGGTGTAGGCT
>JBHIBA010000159.1:0-10137 GCA_046758845.1 Nitrospinota bacterium | reverse complement strand
AACGCGTGTAACCAGCCATTTTTTTTCCAGGCGATCGAGCAGGCGTGTGACCGCCGAGGTGTCGATGGCAAGCACTCTGGCAAACTCCGTTGGGGTCTTCGCCCTATCTTCGTAGCGAATGTGAAGAATGACCGCCTGTTGGAGAGTCAGCCCATAGCCGGCCGTCAGCCGTTCGAGGTTCCTACGCAGTTCCCACCCCACCCGGTTGATGAGGTAGCCCAAACGTTCCTCCTGCGGGGTGTCGTCCGAATCGACGAGTCTCTTCGGCTTCGCCGCGCATCCGGGTACCGAACACCTGTCCGGGCTATACAGCTCGGTCCCCAAGTGCGCCGGGCACACGTACATTGCCTTCCTGACTTCTTCCGTGTCCATCTCAGAAACAAGGATAGCTGCTTAGGCAATAGCTGGCAAGACAAATTTTTTCTTTCGCCGAAAAATGCCCAGATTGAGGCTACATCGAAACGCCGATTCCCAGTTCGCGAGCCCGCTTTTCGTCCGCCTCCGATGGGGCTTCCGGGACCCAGAACCTTTATATAAAGAGAAAACCGAACTCCTCCTCGGCAGAGCTTCTGTGGCGCGCTCGAAGGCCCGAGACCTCGCCCGCGCGTGATCTTCAACTTTTCCCTGAGCGGCGGCGGGCCTCGGCGTAGCCGATCCCCTGAAGCACTTCTTCGATCTCGCCGAGAATGGCGGGATCGTCAATCGTCGCGGGCACTGGGCACTCCTCACCGTCGGCGATCTTCTGCATCGTGCCCCGCAGGATCTTGCCGGAACGCGTCTTCGGCAAGCGCTTCGCCACGACGGCGTTCTTGAAGGAAGCGACCGGCCCGATGTTCTCGCGGACCAACTGGACGGCTTCTTTGACGATCTCTCCGTGATTCCGCCTGACGCCGGCCTTCAAGACCAGAAAGCCCAAAGGGACCTGACCCTTGAGGGGATCCGCCGCGCCGACGACGGCGCATTCGGCGATGTCCGGATGAGACGCCAGCGCCTCTTCCATGGCGCCTGTGGAAAGCCGGTGACCGGCGACGTTGATGATGTCGTCGGTGCGCGTCATGACGTAGATGTAGCCGTCCTCGTCCAGATACCCGGCGTCGCCCGTTTTGTAGTAGCCCGGGAACTCCTTAAGGTAGGCGGAGAGATAGCCTTCGTCGTTGTTCCACAGGGTCGGCAGGCTTCCCGGGGGCAAAGGGATCTTGATGACGAGCGCGCCGATCTGCCCTCTCGGCGCTTCTTGGCCGTTCTCCCCCACCGCGCGGACGTCCCAGCCGGGCGCCGCCTTCGTGGGAGAGCCCGGCTTGACGGGCAACTTCCCCAGACCCATGCAATTGGCCGCGATGGCCCAACCGGTCTCCGTTTGCCACCAATGGTCGATCACCGGCACCCCGAGGCGCCCTTCCGCCCAACGCAGGGTATCCGGATCGCATCTCTCGCCGGCCAGAAAAAGGGCCTGGAACCTGGAAAGATCGTACTCCTTTATGTGAAGCCCTTCCGGGTCTTCCCGCTTGATGGCGCGGAAGGCGGTCGGCGCCGTGAACAAGGCCTTGACCCCATGCTGGGAGATGACCCGCCAGAACGCCCCCGCGTCGGGAGTGCCCACGGGCTTGCCTTCATAAAGGATTGTCGTGCAGCCGTGGAGCAGCGGACCGTAGACGATGTAGGAGTGGCCGACCACCCACCCGATGTCCGAGGCCGCCCAGTACACGTCACCCGGGTCCACGTTGTAAATGTTCTTCATGCTCCACTTGAGGGCGACCGCGTGGCCGCCGTTGTCGCGGACGGTTCCTTTCGGCTGTCCGGTGGAACCCGAGGTGTAGAGGATGTAGAGGGGATCGGTGGCGGAGACCGGCACGCAATCCACCGGGGCCGCCTTCTCCATCACCTCTTCCCAGTCCAGGTCGCGGCCCGCAAGCAACTCGCAGGTTTCCATCGGCCGTTGCAAGAGGATGCAGCGCTCCGGCTTGGCGGACGCTATTTCGATTGCCTGGTCGAGGAGGGGTTTGTAGGCGATGGCGCGGTTCACCTCGATTCCGCAGGAGGCGGAGACGATGATTTTCGGCTGGGCGTCCTCGATTCGAGTCGCGAGCTCCCTGGAGGCGAAGCCGCCGAACACCACCGAATGGACCGCGCCGATGCGCGCGCAGGCCAGCATGGCCACCACCGCCTGCGGCACCATGGGCATGTAGATCAGGACCCGGTCCCCCTTCTTCACGCCCTGTGCGGCTAGGGCCCCGGCGAACCGGGATGCGTCATGGAGGAGCTCTCGGTAGGTGATTGTCTGAATCGTCTGGGTGACGGGGCTGTCGTAGATCAGGGCGGGTTGATCCGCCCTGCCCGCCTCGACATGCCGGTCCAGGGCGTTATAGCAGGTGTTGAGGGTCCCGCCGGAAAACCATCGGTAAAAAGGTTTGCGGGAGTCGTCCAGCACGCGGCCCCATTTTTTGACCCAGTGGATGTCCTCCGCCGCTTCCGCCCAGAACTCCTCCGGCTGCGAAAGCGATCTCCTGTGTACCTCGTCGAAAGACACAGTCACGAATGCATCCTTTCAAGCGGAAAGGAGTTTACAAAGCCGCGGCTGAATCTCCCTCGCCGAGCGATGAAACGTATCGCGTCCGTTGCGGCAGCTCGGGAGCACCTGCTTCCCACCGGAGCGGCGCAAAACGGACGCCCTGAGCATACCAAAGCCGTCAAGAGATCGTGTCCCCCCGCCGAAAGCCGGGGTTTCATTCTGAGAGGACGTCGATGCCCAACTCGCGGAGCTGCTTTTCGTCCACAGGAGAAGGGGCGTCCGTCATGAGGTCGAGGGCCCTCTGGGTTTTGGGGAAGGCGATGACCTCCCGGATGGACTCAACGCCCGCGAGGATCGCCACGATCCGGTCCAGCCCCAGGGCGATTCCCCCGTGCGGGGGCGTCCCGAACTCCAGGGCCTCCAGGAAAAAGCCGAACTTCTCTTTCGCCTCTTCCGTCGAGAGACCCAGGGCCTGGAACATCTTGTTTTGGATCTCGCGATGGTGGATACGGATGCTCCCGCCCCCGATTTCCTGGCCGTTGAGGACCAGGTCGTAGGCCGAGGCCCGGATCTTCCCCGGGTCGGTGTCGAAAAGGGGGATGTCCTCCGGGCGGGGCGACGTGAAGGGGTGATGGACGGCCTGGAAGCGTCCCTCCTCCTCGTCCCACTCCAGGAGCGGAAAATCCGTCACCCAGACGAACTTGAAGTCGTTGGGTTCGGGGGGATAGAGGCGGTTGGCGATGTGAACGCGCAACGCGCCCAGGACCCCATCCGTCACGTCGGTCGCGTCGGCCACCATCAGGAGGAGATCGCCGGGACTGGCGGCGAGCTCCCTGGTGAGATTGTCCAGCGTCGCCTGCTTGAAGAATTTGGCGATGGGTGAGCTGACGGCGCCTTCCTCCACTTTCATCCAGGCGAGGCCCTTGGCGCCCTGATCGATGGCGAACTTCGTCAAATCGTCCAGATCCTTCCGGGATCCGCTGGCCAACCCGGGGGCGGCGAGACCTTTGATTCTCCCCCCGGCCTCCAGGACTTCCCGAAAGACACCGAACTCCGTGTCTCCCACGAGCTCGCTCAGGTCTTTCAGGCAGAGGTCGTAGCGGAGATCCGGCTTGTCCGAGCCGTACCGGCTCATGGCCACGTCATAAGACAGACGGGGAAACGGCGTCGGCGCCTCAACGCCGATGCACTCCCGAAAGAGGTCGGCCATCAAACCCTCGACGACGCCAAAGACATCTTCCCAGCCCGCAAATGACATCTCAACGTCCACCTGAATAAACTCCGGCTGGCGGTCCGCCCGCAGGTCCTCATCCCGAAAGCACTTGACGATCTGGAAGTAGCGGTCGAAACCCGACACCATGAAAAGCTGTTTGAATATCTGCGGGGACTGCGGAAGGGCGTAAAACTTCCCCCGGTTGACCCGGCTGGGCACCAGATAGTCCCTGGCCCCCTCGGGCGTGCTCTTGGTCAAGACGGGGGTCTCCAGCTCGAGAAAACCCTCCCGCGTGAAGAAGTTCCGAATGCACTGGTTGGCCTTGTGGCGCAAGACGAAATTTCTCTGCATGGCGGGGCGCCGCAAATCCAGATACCGGTATTTCATCCGGACGGCGTCGGAGACCACTGATTCGTCCTCGATCGCGAAGGGCAGCGTCTTGGCCTCGTTGAGGACCCAGAGGTCAGTCACCCGGATCTCGACCCCCCCCGTGGGGATCTTTAGATTGACGTTTTCCTCCGGCCTGCGGCTAACCTCGCCCCGAACCGCCAGGACGAACTCGCTTCGGACCCTCTGGGCCCCTCGATGGGCCAGTTGCGAGCGCTCGGGGTCCACGGCAATCTGCACGAGACCCGTCCGGTCGCGCAGGTCGATAAAGATGAGTCCTCCATGATCCCGGGCGGTGTGAACCCATCCTTTCACGGTGACCGTTGAGCCCACGTTTTCCGGCCGAAGGTCTCCGCAGTAATGCGTCCTGGCAGGAATGTCCTCCATCATGAAACCCCGATCCCCTATCCTTGAAAGAGGCTTTCAGAAAAGAAAAGGTCTGGGCTGCACCTTCCATTCATGGGGTGTTTCGCGTCCCGGGCTCAGTCGTTCCAGAGCGGCCTTGACGCCCTCCAGGGCAAGCATGCGCGCCTCCCTCCCGAGGCCCCTCCCTACGCCCCTGCCGACGGGGATCCAGCTTCCGTTGTGCAACACATCAAGCCAGCGTTGATCGAATCCCATGTGAACTTTCTCCCGGATCAGGCGGGTCGCCTGGATGTCCCTGAACCGCAGCCTGCGCCTGAGGTCGGTCGGATGGCAAGAGTGAATATCCACCCACGAGACTGCGTTCTCCGTCATTTCAATCGTGGAAGGGCACGTAACGACCTTGGGCAAATGGGTTCTCAACAGAATGAGGGCCTGATGGCGAGGCACATCCGGCAGCAGCGCGGCCAGCGGGTCCGGCGCCGGACCCTTTTGGGAGCGGCCGCAACCGATCAAAAGCCCCAGGGCGAATACAGACAAGATGAGAGACAGCCTCACACGACCCGGCCTCATCGGATTCCCGCTCCTCAGGCCCAGGGGCGCCCTCCTCACAGCGTCTGCATGTTAATTGCGGCGTCCCTTACTGGCAACCCCTGGGTTCACCCGCCTCAAAGCTCCTTCCTTTGCGGCCACGAGTGGGATTGAGCGGCTTGTCGGGCGAACAGCGCGATGATATAAGAAAATCAGTCCCTAAATCAGGCGGAAGAGATGAACGCCCCGATCCTTCACGTGGCTCTTTGCCTGTTGAGCGGGACCCTCTTGTCCTCTCCCTTGGCCCCCTTCTCTGTGAGAGCGACCTGGGGCATTCTGGCAGCCGCATATCTGACCTATCTTTTTTTCAACGAAAAGACACGAAAGATCGCATGGATCTCAACTGTGGCCCTGGCAGGTGGACTCTGTCTCCCCCACGTCCGGTTGCCCTGGCAAACGGCTCGTCCGACGCTGCCGTCCGGACGGGTGGGTCTCTACGCCCGGGTGGACGCCCCCATTGAGCGAGGCCGCCGAACCGACCGGATCTACCTCCGGATGGAAGGGGCCGAGAGCCGCGGCGGGACCGTTCCCCTGGCCGGCCGGGCGCGTCTCACCCTCTACTGGAAGGGAGCCGACATCCGGTACGGCGACCGGCTGCGCGCGTGGGGGGTGCGCTTGCACCGTCCCAAGGGGTTCGCAAACCCGGGCTCTTTCGATCACGAAACCTATCTGTCCGTCCGAGGAATCTTTGCCGTCGGCGGGGTGAGCCGCCCCTCGCAAATCGCCGTCCTCGAAAGGGAGGCGGGGTTCCCTCTTCTTTCCTCCCTCTACGCGTTTCGGGAACGGCTGGCGTCCACCGTCCGGAGCCGGTTGCCCGCCCCGAGGGCGAGCGTGCTGAACGCCCTTCTTTACGGCGAACGCAGAGGAGTTCCCCGAGACGTCCAGACCGCCTTCTACGACTCAGGGACCGGGCATCTGATGGCCATCTCGGGCTTGCACGTCGGTTTCGTCGCCTTCTTCCTCTACCGGCTCCTGCTTCTCATCGGCCGCTGGACGCCCAGAGCCGTCAAGGTCCGATTGCCCACCTTCCTCACGCCCGACCGCTTTGCCGCCCTGGGGACCGTCCCTCTTGTGCTGTCCTACATGATCATCGCCGGCGCCCGGGTATCGACGGTCAGGGCCACGATCATGGTCGTCACCTATCTCTTGGCGCGCTGTCTGCAACGGGACAGAGATCACTTCAACAGCCTGGGCCTCGCCGCCCTCATGATCTTGCTCTGGGACGGACGCTTTCTCTTTGACGCCGGGTTTCAACTCTCCTTCGTGGCCGTTCTGGTCATCTTGGCGAGCGTGAGAACATCCTCGTTCAAGGGCAGGGTGGGTGAATTTGTCCGCGTGACCGTCCTGGTCACGGTGGCCATGATCCCGATTCTGGCGTTTCACTTCCACCGGGTCACCGTTTACGGCGTTGCAGCGAATCTGATGCTGATCCCCCTGGCCTCGCTTCTGGTTCCCGCGGGCCTTGTGGCCTCCGTTTTGGGAGCTTTTTCATCCTGGCTGGCGGCGCTTCTGTTTCCCGCGGCGCACTTCCTCACCTTCCTGCTCGTGGAAGGCGCCCGCTGGATCGCCGATCTCCCGCAAGCGGCTCTCCGCGTCCGGCCCCCGACGCCGCTGATGCTTCTCGCCCTGTACGGGGGGGCGGCCTGCATTCTCCTCAACCGCCAAAAGACCTGGAGACGGCTGGTCGTTGGGGCCTCCTGCGCCGTTTTCGGGGCCTCGATCGTGTGGACGGCGGTTTTTCAGACGGGCCTCACGAGGAAAGGAGAGCTGGGGATCGTCTTCCTGGACGTGGGCGACGCCGACGCCACCTTCGTTCAACTGCCTGACGGACGTACCCTCCTGGTGGACGCCGCCGGGAAGCTCTCCCAATCCTTCGACGTCGGGGAGGCGGTCGTCGTGCCCTATCTGGAGAGACGTTGGATTCGCCGGCTGGACTACGCCCTCCTGACCCATCCGGAGCGGGATCACGCGGAGGGCCTTTTCGCCGTCATGCGCTCGCTGTCCGTGGGGCAAATTTGGGAAAGCGGCCTTCTCTCCAAGAATCCTCTGCGGGACCGCCTCCTTCAGGCAGCGGAAAAAAGAAACGTCCCCGTGCGGCCGCTCCGGCGCGGGATGGCCATCGCGGGCCAAGGCTACCGGATCGAAGTCCTTCATCCCGACCCTGGGCGGAGAGCCGTCAGGCGCCGCCGCGACAACGACCATGCGGTGATTCTGCGCCTCGTCCACGGGAAGGTCCGCGTCCTGCTGGCCTCAGACCTGGAGCGGAGGGGCGAACGGGAGCTGGTTCGATCGGTATCGGCGGGGGACCTGCGGGCTGAGGTCCTTCGCGTGCCCCATCACGGGAGCCGCACGTCCAGCTCGCTCCGCCTGATACAGAACGTCCGCCCGCGCGCCGCCGTCATCTCCGCCGGCCGGCCCTGGAGAGGCCATCCTTCCCCCCAGGTCCTTTCCCGCTACGGCCGGCTCGGCGCCGCCGTCTTCCGCACGGACCGGGACGGAGCGGTCCGCCTCTGGTCCGACGGGGAGAGTTACCGGCTAGAGAGCACCCTGAGGCCCCGTCACCGATTCCATGGCAAGGCCGGTGAGATTCCCCCCACCCGGATCGCCGCCGAACCCTCTCGACAGGATTGACTTCCGCGGGCGGCGGACTCATTCTTTTGCGTACCTGAATCGGAAGAGAGCCCCGTCTGAGCGGAGAAGGCGCAGGCGGCCTCGTTTACCCTGCAAGGAGGTGTCGCCCTGAATACCCTTCCTCAGATCAGCCAGGCGGGTTTGGACGCCCTGGCCGATTCCCGCTACACCGTGGCCCTCACGGGCGCCGGCGTGTCCGCAGAGAGCGGGGTGCCGACATTCCGTGGAGAGGGCGGACTGTGGCGAAATCACCGGCCCGAACAACTGGCGACGCCCGAGGCCTTCGTGGCGAACCCCAAACTCGTTTGGGAGTTCTACGATTGGCGGCGGTCCGTCATTCACCGGGCGCAACCCAACCCCGCTCATCTGGCCCTGGCGGCTCTGGAGGAACGTTCGGAAAATTTCACGCTCCTGACGCAGAACATCGACGGCTTCCACCGCGCAGCGGGGAGCAAGAGGGTCGTGGAGCTTCACGGGAACCTCTGGGAGATGAGGAGCATTGAGGGTGGGCGCATCTTCGAGGAACGGCAAGTTCCGCTGGAGACCATCCCCCCGAGGACCGAGACCGGGGCTCTGTTGAGACCCAACGTCGTGTGGTTCGGAGAGGGCCTGAACCCGAAGGTGTTGGAGGCGGCCTTCGAGGCAGCCTCCCGGTGCGAATTCATGATCGTCGCCGGCACATCCGCCGTCGTCCAGCCGGCGGCGCATCTCCCCGTGCTGGCGAAACAAAATGGGGCCTACGTCCTGGAGGTCAACCCAGAACCCACGCTGATTTCCGACTTTGTGGACGAATCCCTGTTGGGAAAGGCGGGCGAGATCCTGCCGGCCATCGTCGAAAGCGTTTCACAGGGGAAAAGGCAAAGCCCGGAGCGCCCGTCCCCTTGAGCCGAGGGAAGCGAAGCCATTGAAGAGGGAACAGATCCGCGCGGTCCGGGGCGTCCAGGACGTCCTGCCTCCGAAGACCGCCGTGTGGCAGCGCGTGGAGGCCGTCGCCCGCGACGCCTTTCACCGCTACGGATTCGGGGAGATCAAGATCCCCACGTTTGAGAAGACCCGCCTCTTTGCGCGGGGGATTGGGGAAGCCACCGACATCGTCCACAAGGAGATGTACACCTTCGAGGACCGCGGCGGAGACAGCCTCACGCTGCGTCCCGAGGCCACGGCTTCCATCGTCCGGGCCTATCTGGAACACCACCTCGGCAGCAGCGGCGACCCGGTCAAGCTCTACTGCATCGGCCCCATGTTTCGCTACGAGCGTCCCCAGGCCGGGCGGCTGCGGCAGTTCCACCAGATCAATTGTGAGGTCCTCGGTTCTTCCCATCCCGCCGTGGACGCGGAAGTGATCGCCCTGGCGTGGGAGATCCTCACAGACCTCGGCCTCAAAGGCCTGACCGTGCACATCAACACACTGGGCGATGCGCAGGACCGGCCCACCTACTTGGAGGCCTTGCGCGCTTATTTCAAACCCCGGCTGGGGGAGCTCTGCGAGGACTGCGACCGCCGGTTTCGTGATAATCCGTTGAGAATTCTGGATTGCAGGAATCCCGGCTGCCAGAAGGTCGCCGCCGGGGCGCCCGCCTACATCGATCACGTCAGCCCCGAGTCGAAAGGGATCTTCCGGGAGGTTCAAAGCCTGCTGATAGGGGAAGCGATCCCCTATCGGGTCAACCCGCGCCTCGTTCGGGGCCTGGATTACTACACCCACACGGCCTTTGAGATAACAGCCGAAGGACTCGGGGCCCAGAACGCCGTCGCCGGCGGGGGACGCTACGACGGACTGGTCGAGACCCTTGGCGGCCCGCCGACCCCGGCAACAGGTTTCGCCATCGGCGTGGAGCGCCTGGTCTCGCTCGTCCCCGGCGGAGGGGAAACGCGCGACGAAACCAAGGTCTATCTGGTTGCGCTGGGCGAAGAAGCGGCGTCGCGAGCGTTCGGATGGGCCCAGAAGTGGCGGAAGGCGGGCCTCGCAGTGTCGTGGGACTACGAGGGAAAGAGCCTCAAGGCGCAGATGAAGAAGGCCGACCGTTCGGGCGCGGCGTTCGCCGTCCTCATCGGCGAGAACGAGCTCGAGGCGGGGGAGGCCCAGGTTCGCGACCTGCGCGACGGCTCCCAGCAAGCCGTCCCCTTCGACCTTATTGTACAACGAATCCGCGAGGGGTTAGATTGAGGCGAATTTGGGATTTTTGAAGCTCGTGGCTGCTGAATCGTCCAGAGTTGAAGCTGTTCTTTAAAGACTTCCTCTTATCTCCCACATTTAAAATCGAATACACCAGTTCGAAGGTGTGGATACGGTGAACCCGGTCCGTGACGGCCGGTGGGCCTGCCCTGGAGGTCCGCGTTGGTCTCGCCGAACCCCGCCCCGTGTTACTGAGGGGAGCAATAAATAATTGATGTCATTCTGAGCGCAGCGAAGAATCTCGCTTGGTCGCGCATTGACGGCGAG
>JBHIBA010000158.1:0-10289 GCA_046758845.1 Nitrospinota bacterium | reverse complement strand
TGTTAGGCACGCCGCCAGCGTTCGTTCTGAGCCAGGATCAAACTCTCCAGTTGAAACTGCGAGTTTGCTGTCGGGACGACACTCTATCGAGGCCGTCCGCTTCTTGCTCAAAGAAACCCGTTGGGCTGCGATGCACCCTATTCGGTTGTCAAAGAACGAAGAGAACAGATAAGAGTGACGGGTAATTTTGCCCCGTCATACTTGCTGTGTCAAGCCTTTTTACGGAGGAAATCGCCGGCTTCCAAAGAACATCTTCTCTGGGCCTACGCCAACGTACAATATACTTCCGCCCTTTCTTTCCTGCCACACTATTTCCCGCCGCCCGCAACGCAAACTCAGGATTTTTGCGGAGCGGCACGGACATTTTCAGGCAAAATCCTGGCGAAACGCCGCTTTCCCACCTGGATCACCCGCGGGCTCGCCACATCCAGCCAAAACTCGGGGTCGCCAGTGGGGTGTCCATCCACCCGCACGGCCCCCTGCTGAATCAGGCGTCGGGCCTCGCTTGTGCTCTTCACCAGGCCGCTCTTGGTCATCACTTCGCAAATCCAGGCCTTCCTGTCATCCAGCCGCAGGGAGACTTGCGGTTCGGGCATCTCTTCGGGAACCTCGTGACGGCGGAACCGGGCGACGAACTCCTCCGCTGCGCGCTGGGCAGCCTCCCGGCCGTGAAAGCGCGCCGTCATCTCCGCCGCCAGGTCGGCCTTGACGTCGCGCGGATTCCGGACGCCGCTTTCCGCTTCCCTCCGCAAAAGGGCGATGGCCTCCTCCTCTCGGTCGCTCAGCAACTCGTAATACCTCCACATCAAGTCGTCGGAGATCGACATGACCTTGCCGTAGACCTCGCCGGGGGGTTCATCGATGCCGATGTGGTTGCCGAGGCTCTTGCTCATCTTGCGTTGGCCGTCCGTCCCGACGAGGAGCGGAAGCGTCACGACCACCTGAGGCTCCTGACCGAAGGCGCGTTGCACGTCTCTGCCCACGAGGAGGTTGAACTTCTGGTCTGTCCCTCCGAGCTCCACGTCCGCCCGAAGCTCCACCGAGTCATAGCCCTGCAGGAGGGGATAGAGAAACTCCTGAAGGCCGATGGACCCGCCCGCCCGGTACCTCTTTTGAAAATCATCCCGCTCCAGCATGCGCGCCACCGTGTGATGGGAGGCCAGGCGCAACAGGTCCCCCGCGCCCAGCCGCCCCAGCCAGTCGCTGTTGAAGACGACCTCTGTGCGGTCCGGATCCAGGATCTTGAAAACCTGCCGCTCGTAGGTTCGGGTGTTATCGCGGATCTGCTCCTCCGTCAGTTGCGGCCGGGTGTCGGAAACCCCGCTGGGGTCGCCGATGCGCGCCGTGAAGTCCCCGATGAGAAACAGGACGCGATGGCCAAGATCCTGAAAATGCCGTAGCTTTTGGATGAGGACCGTGTGTCCCAGGTGAAGGTCGGCAGCCGTGGGATCGAAGCCCGCCTTGACGCGAAGGGGCCGACCGTTGGCGAGCTTTCTGCGCAATTCCTCCTCGGAAATCACCTCCTCCGCGCTCCGGGTCAACCGGGCCACCTGGGCATCAACGTCCAATCGGCCTCGCCCCCAAAAGACGAAAAGGCAGGTTGCCCCCTCGGCGCCTGCCTTTTCTGGAAGAAACGGCTGAATGAATCGCTATTTCACGGCGTCTTTCAGTTCCCTCCCGGCAGCGAATTTGGGGATGGTCCGGGCGGCGATCCTCAGGGTCGCTCCCGTGCGCGGATTGCGGCCGGTCCGCGCCTTGCGCTTGCTCACCGAAAAGGTCCCAAAGCCGACCAACGTAACCTTGTCCTTCTTCCTCAACGACTTCTTGATTCCGTCCAACGCCGCTCGGAGCGCCGCCTCCGCCTGCCCCAACGTGATCCCGGCACCATCCGCCATTACTTTGACCAGCTCCCCTTTATTCACATCCCCACTCCTTTTCCTTCCTATGATTACCGTGCGATGCGGCGAGCCGCACCCTCTGCCCTGGCAATTGAAACGCTGACCTCCCAGATTGCGAGTTCTCTTATCACCGCCCGACACCCAGTGTCAAGACAAATTGCGCCTTGTGAGAAAGAAAAATCACCCTGATCTCCACACGTTGACACACCCACCCCCCGGCCCCTATGTTTTGCAGGTGGGGCAGGGCCGATCGGAGGGCCGACCGGTCCTCACCCGGTGCACCCAATCAGGGGAATTTCCAAGGAGAACGCTTTGGGTCGAAAGTATCCATCGCGCCCGATTGTCGGCGTGGGGGCCTTCATTTTCAAGGAGAACGGCAACGAGGTCCTCGTCGTCAGCCGCGGCGTCCCTCCCAAAGTGGGGGTGTGGAGCGTTCCGGGGGGCGCCGTGGAGATCGGCGAGGGCCTGGAGGACGCCCTTCGTCGGGAGGTCGAAGAGGAGACCGGCCTTGAGGTCGAAATTCTCGAATGCGCCGCTGTCCTCGACCGCATCTACCGCGACGAATTCAACCGCGTCCAATACCACTACGTCCTGATCGATTACCTATGCGATTACGTCTCAGGGGAGGCGGAGGCGCGCTCGGATATCTCTGCGGCCCGGTGGGTCCAGGAGGAGGAGCTGGACGGGCTCGAGATGACCGAGGGCACCATCCATTACCTGCGCCAAGCCGCCGCGCGCTACCGGGAGATCAAGGCCGGCGTCGGCGCTCCCCCCTTGATCCGCTGATCGAACTCCGGCCGAGGAGGACAGGCGTTGTCCATCGCAACCCGCCGAGGAGACAGCGGACAGACCGACCTCCTGTACGGTGGGCGCGTTCCCAAGCATCACCCCAGGACCGAGGCTTACGGCGCCCTGCACGAGGCCCTGGCCGCCCTCGGCCTGGCGCGCGCGCTCCTGCCCCCGGGCCCTCTCCGAGAAGACACCCTGCGCATCCAACAGGAGCTTTTCCTCGTCGGCTCGGAACTGGCCACCGACCGCGACCACCTTCACCGGCTGAAGGCGCGGATCGCAGAGGATCACGTCCACAAGTTGGACAAGAGACTGGCCGAAGCCGAGGAAAAGAGCCCGGTGACCGATTGGGTCATTCCCGGCGAAGGCGCGGCCTCGGCGGCTCTGCATCTGGCCTCGGCCATCGTGCGCCGCGCAGAGCGCCTGGCCGTCAAGCTTCGGGACGACGGCCTCCTCGACAACCCCCACCTGTTGGCCTACCTGAACCGCCTCGCGGACCTGCTCTTCATGTTCGGAAAATTGAGCGAAGAAACCTGAACGTTTTCGCGGGACCGCCCCCGCAGCCCGAGGGATGGGGACCGCCGGGCGAAGGGTCATCGACCCAGGCCCGGCAAAGCCCGCCCTGCCTCGCTCGTTGCTCGGAGGCTGCGCCTGCCTTCAGGAGGAGTCGCCCACCCGCCGCATGAAACTCACCAGATACTGAATCCCCGAGAGGAAGGTGACGGCGGCGGCCACGGCCGAAATGACCGACAGGAAGGGAGCATGCACATCTTGGAAGTAGAACAAAAGAGCCCAAAAGATGGTCGCCAACTGGGCGCACGTCGTCAGCTTGCCGAGAAAGCTCGGGGGCAGCGCCGGCTTCCCCTCGAACAGCTTCATGAACATCGCCCCGCTGACAATCAATGCATCCCGGGTCACGACCAGGATCGTCAACCACACCGGAAGCGCCCCCTGGTTAGAAAGAAACCAAAAAGACGCGTTTAACAACAGCTTGTCGGCCAAGGGGTCCAGCAGGGCGCCCAGGGGGGTCGCCTGTTGATAGCGGCGTGCGATGAAGCCGTCCAGACCGTCGGTGATGCCCGACAGGCAAAAGACCGCCAGGGCCGGGGTCTTCATGCCGTAGATGAGGAAGGCGATGAACAGCGGCGTCATCAAGATACGCACGAGCGTGATCTGGTTGGGGACGCTCCAGGCGATCCCGCGAGCGGCTGTCGCTGCGCCAATCCTCTGGACGACCGCTTCTCCTCGGGTCGCCTTCCCCGGGGAAAAGTCTTCCGCCTCAGCCACGTTCCAACCCCGTGGGGAAAAAGAGACGCTTCACACGCTCAAGTGTTTCGATGGCCTCCAGGCCGGAAACCCCCTCCAGCGGCGAAAATTTTCCCCCTTCCCTTGCGCTCATCAAGCCTCTGCCCACGGCGAACAGGATGGCCTGAAGGGAGCGATGTTCAGGAGCGATGTCCTCGGGGCGAATCGCTCCGAGAGCTTCCCGGACCCTCACACCCGCGCTGAGGGAAATATTGTACACCACCTCCGCCAGTTCCCCCCGGGTTAAAGGCTCCTGCGGCCCGAAGGTGTGGTCCGGTCGGGGAGGGATCCAGGCCTTTCGAACCACATTGAGGATGGCATTCCTCGCCCAGTGAGAGGAAACGTCGGTCAATATCTCAGTGAACGGGCTCTCCTTGACTCCCTTCACGTCCGCCAGATGCGCAGCCATCAGGCCCGCCATCTGCCCCCGGGTGATCCCCTGCGCGGCGGCCGCCACCGCCACCTGCCGGGGCCAATTCGCCTGTTCGCCCAGGTAGGTCAAATAGGCCCGCGCTTCCAAGTCTCCCGGTCTTCGGTCCAGGGCTTCGCGCAGCCTTCGACGCGCCCTTTCACGGTCGCCGGCGAAAAACGCCCACTTTCCCAGTCCCGCCAGGATCCGCACGTCGGCGGGTGAGAGGGCCAGGGCTTCGCCGTACAGCCGGAGGCTGCGGGCGTAGTCTTTCCGGAGAAAAGACAGATCGCCCAGACCCATGTAGGGCCGGGGGTCCTCGGGATGCCGCCTGCGCATCGCTTCCAGGATGGTCTCGGCCGTGGCGCTCTGCCCCGCCCGAAGGGCCACCCACGCCTTGAAGTAGAGATCCTGGACCTCCTGCGCCGCGCTCGGAGTCGCCAAACACAAAAGCATCCCCGTCCACAGGATTGCCGAGACCCAGGCCCGAACCTCCCGCCTCATCGGCTCCCTTTCTCCAGGCCGGTCAGCCGGCGAAGACCTTTGACCTCAGGGTCCGTGAGATATCGCCACTCCTTGGTTCTCAGCCCCGCCAGGGTCAATCCCGCGAAGCGGGTTCTTCGCAACTTGAGGACCGGGTGGCCCATGGTCTCGCACATCCGCTTGATCAGGTGGCTTCGCCCTTCCCGGACGGTCAACTGCAACCACGCGGCCCGCGCAAGGCGGCTTTCCAACCGGACCCGTTCGGCCACCGCCTTGCCGTCGGGCAGGTGGATTCCCCGGGAAAGGCGCCTCAGGGACAACTGGTCGGGCACTCCGCGCACCTTCACGCGGTAGGTCCGCTCTACGCCGAATCGGGGATGGGTGAGGCGGTGAGCGAGCACCCCGTCGGTCGTCAGAAGGAGAACCCCTTCGGCGTCGAAATCCAGGCGCCCAACCGGCAGGACCGGGGCCTTGAGGCCCTTGAGGCAATCCATCACGGTGGGACGTCCTTGTGGGTCCCGCCGGGTCGTCACGCAACCCCGGGGCTTATAGAGTAATACGTAGATGCCGGAGACGGGGGGACGGACGGCCTTTCCGTCGAGGTTCACCCGGTCGGTTGATGGGTCCACGTCGAGCCAAGGCTCTTGGACCACCCGCCCGTTGACCTTCACCCGGCCGGAAAGAACCAGTTCTCCCGCGCCGCGGCGCGAGGCGACCCCCGCGCCCGCCAGCCATTTGACCAACCGCATCAGGCGCTGGAAACTTCTCCCAGCTTCGGCAGATCGCTGAGGGAGTCCAGTCCGAAGTTCTCCAGGAAGCGGGTGGTGGTGCCGTAGGCCAGCGGCCGCCCGACGACCTTGGGGCGGCCGGCGATTCGGATCAGGCCCTTCTCCAACAAGGTGTGAAGAACCCCGCTGCAATCCAGGCCCCGGATCTGCTCGATCTCCGCGCGGGTGATGGGTTGGCCGTAAGCCACAACCGCCAGCGTCTCGAGCGCCGCCGGGGACAGGCGCGACTTGGTGGACCGCTTCAAGAACCGCTTCACCCACCGGCCGTATTCGGGACGCGTCGCCAGACGATAGCCCCCGGCTGCCTGGCGGACCTGAAGGGCCCGGCCCTCATAGTCCATCTGGATCTCCGCCAGGGCGGCCTCAACCCCTTCGCCGTCCAGATCGCCTCCGAACAATTCGACCAGGTCCTTGACCCGGACGGGTTCCTCCGTCACGAAGAGGATCGTTTCGATGAGCGCCTTGGTTTCCTGCCGATTCAGGTCAGCCATTTCCCCTCACCGCCGGATAGATGTAAAGGGTACCGAGGGCGCCGGACTGCCGGACCCGGATCTGCCTTTGTCGGATCAGCTCCAGAACCGCCAGGAACGTGGCGACGAGCTCAATCCGCCGGGCCGTCCGCTCGAACAAAGAGGGGAAGGCCATCCCCTCGGGACGCACCCGGTCCAGAACGAAGCTCAGGCGCTCGGCCATCTCCATTTCGTCCACCTCGACCTGGTGCCCCTCCATGCTTCCGATCTGCCTCATCACCTTCTCGAAGGCCTTGAGCAGATCGAAGATGCTGACTTCCTCCAGGAACATCTCTTCCGGGATCGGCTCGTCCGGAAGCAGAACAGAGTCCGAGGAAAGCGCCCGCCGGTAGATCCCCCCGAAGGTCGCCTCCCGTTCCTTCAGCTCCCGGGCGGCCTCCTTCGCTTGCTGGTATTCGAGCAGGCGCTCCACGAGTTCCCGGCGGGGGTCCTCCTCCTCGGTCAGGCCATCCTCCGGGCGCGGCAGGAGCATGCGGGACTTGATGTACGTGAGGGTCGCCGCCATCACCAGGAATTCGCCCGCCACCTCGATGTTCAGCGATTTCAGCAGGTTCATATATCCGAGGTATTGATCGGTGATCCGGGCGACGGGGATGTCGTAAATATTGACCTGATTTTCTCGAATCAGGTGGAGGAGGAGATCGAGGGGCCCTTCGAAGATATCCAGGTGAACTTTGTAAACCATCCTTCCCCTATGGGATCCCGGTCTACACCCTCTTCGGCCACCGGTCGGCAACTGGTTCAATCTATCCCGCCTTTGCGCAGTATGTCAACGACGGATTGGGCCATACCGGCGATCCTGGAGGATGAAGACCGACGGGCCGGGCGGCAAGCCGGGGGAAAACGTTGGCGCGGATTCCAGCGCCCGGATATAATCTCACCCGGGTCCTTCGCCAAAGAAAGAGGAGAGGGAAGGAAACCGGGTCGTCCGATGGCCGCCGGCCCGTTTTTCTCTCGGCGGCTTGGCGCGCAGAGAACTGGATTGTCAGCCAGGGGGTACGCACCGAGGATGAACAAGCTTCGCCTGAATCTCGCCTGCCACATTTCCGATCGCACGCGCGCCCTGCGCGACGGAAGCATTCCCATCGAAGGCGTCGAGCTGAACTATGTGGCCCTTCACGTGGCCGAGATCTTCTGGCGCATGTGCCAGCATCAGGAGTTCGACGCCTCGGAGATGTCCCTGGGCGCGCACGTCACCTTCATCGGAAGGGGGGATTCGCCCTTCGTCGGGGTTCCCGTGTTCCCTTCCCGGGTCTTCCGGCACTCCGGGATCTTCATCCGCACGGAGAGCGGCGTCCGGCGCCCGGAGGACCTGCGGGGCCGCCGCATCGGCGTCCCCGAGTACGCCATGACGGCCTGTGTCTGGATGAGAGCAATCCTTCACCACGATTATGGAGTCCCCCCGCAGGAGGTCATCTGGTGCACCGGGGGGCAGGAAACCCCCGGACGCAAGGAACGGGTCCCCCTTCATCTTCCCCCCTCCATTCGGATTCGGCCGATACCCGAAACCGAAACCTTGAATCGGGCGCTTTGCGAAGGGGGCATCGATGCCCTGTTTTGCGCCCATCCCCCGTCGGCTTTCCTGGCGGCAGACCCCCGCGTCGGGCGTCTCTTCCCGGATTACCGGCCGGTCGAGGAGGATTACTTCCGCCGCACGGGCATCTTTCCCATCATGCACACGCTGGTCATCCGCCGGGACGTTTACGACAAGAACCCCTGGCTCGCCCAGAGCCTCCTGCAGGCCTTCCGGCGGGCCAAAGAAGAGGTGGTAGAGGCCCTGAGCGATCCCGGCTGGCTCGTCTGCACGCTTCCCTGGTCGGTGGCCGAGTTGGAAGCGACCCGCCGGTTCATGGGGGATGACTTCTGGCCTTACGGGGTCGAGCCCAACCGGAAGACGCTGGAGACTTTCTGCCAGTACGCCTTTGAACAGGGGCTGACGCCGCGGCGGCTCGCCTTGGAGGAGCTCTTCGCGCCCAACACGGCCGAAGACTGGAAGTTATAGGGAAGATTTGCCGGTGGGTTGGACCGATAAGACGTCTAATTCCCGGACATCCAAGACCGAGAGCCGATGCGGGCGGGCAAGCGCCACGACGGTCCCGGCCACGCGGACTTCTCATTACAACGCAACCTTGTTATAAAGAGGCGGTTTCACTTTCACCGATCCCACCTCATGGAGACGAAATTCGTGAGTGCACGCACGTTTGTGTCGGAAAGAGCCCAGAAACTCGGCGTTTCCCCCATCCGGGAAATCTTCGAGATCGCCGCCAAGATGGACGATGTCGTTCGCCTGGAAGTCGGAGAGCCCGACTTCGACACCCCCGCCTATATCGTGGAGGCCTGCAAAGCCGCCCTGGACGATGGATTCACCCACTACACATCGTTCGGAGGGATCATCGAGCTGCGCAGGGCGCTGGCCGGGAAATTGGAACGCGAAAACGGCATCCGGGTGGACCCCGAGACCCAGGTCGTCATCACCCCCGGGGGAACGGGCGCCCTGTACGAGGCCTTTCAGGCCACCGTGAACCCGGGCGAGGAAGTCCTCCTCCCCTCCCCCGGCTGGCCCCAGTACACCTCCATCGTACAACTGGCGGGCGGCATTCCCTCCTACTATCCCCTCCTGGAAGAGGACGGCTTCGCGGCGAGGCCGGAGAGGATCGCCCCCCAGATCACCGACCGGACGAAAGTCCTGCTGCTCAACTCGCCCAGCAACCCCACCGGCGGCGTCATTGACCGCTCGACCCTGGAGGCCGTCTGCGCTCTCACCCAGGAAAAAGACCTCCTCCTCTTCTCGGACGAGGTGTACGAACGCATCCTTTACGACGAGGCAGAACACGTCAGTCCCGCAAGCCTGCCGGGCATGGCCGAGCGGACGGTCACCATCAACGCCGCCTCCAAGACCTTCGCCATGACCGGATGGCGAATCGGCTACGCCGCGGGCCCGGCCTCGATCATCCCGCAGATGACCAAGATGAACCTCTACACGAACACCCATCCCACTTCCATAGCCCAGAAGGCGTGCGTTGCGGCATATGTCGAACAGCAAGAAGACGTGCTGGATGAGATGGTCGAAACCTACAGGCAGCGGCGGGATTTCATGGTGAAAAACCTGAACGAGTTGCCCGGCGTCCGGTGCCCCAACCCGAAAGGCGCCTTCTACCTCTTCCCCAACATCGAAGGGACCGGCCTCAATTCCATGAACTTCGCCAAACGCCTGTTGGAAGAGGGGCGCGTGGCCACAGTCCCAGGAAACGGTTTCGGCTCTTATGGGGAGGGCTATCTTCGCCTCTGCTTCGCCCAATCCATGGAGGGGCTGGAAAAGGCGGTGCAACGGATGGCGAAAGTGGCGGGGGAGTTGGCGGGTTAAAGCGAAAAAATCTCGGGGGGGCCCTTTTAAAAGACTTCCCCCGCATTCCCGAAGAAATTCTTGTTCTGCAAGAGCATGAGCGGGCCGTTCACTTCAGCTTGGCTCAGTGCAAGCTCCGTCCGGGCCCCACATGTGTATGCGCTCTCGGTCGTGGCCTCATCGAAGGGGCAGGGCGAGAGCCGGCGACTCCCGCAGCCGCCCGAAACACAGGCTTACGCGACGGCTCTTTTTTGAAAGGGATTGTTGCGTTGGGAATCTCTGCCAAAGGCCTGCGGGGACCCGAGTCCAAAACGCAGACCAGGAGGGGTCGAAGTGACCCATGGCAGCACGAGAGCTCTTTGAGCCTTTTCCTCCCCCCGTAAAAGCCGGGACAGGACGGCGGAAGTCGCAAACGGCCGTAGGAGCAGCGAAAGGCCGACAGAAATCACCCCGTACAAACCGATGACGAGAAAGACGCCGTAAATGGCCGTTACGAGAAAAGGCAGCAGTTCTTTCATTGTTCTGACCTCCCCAAAAGCGGGTTTGGCAACTCTTTGCAACCGAAGGTCTTTCTGACCTCTTTGTCCCTTTCCCCTTCATTGTATTAGATTCGGACTCCTTCCGAAAGGATTCGGAATTCTTTGAGCGAAAAGAATCCTCGATCTGCGCCCGGCCCCCTTTTCCCTGGGGGGGGGTGTTGTTTGACGCCCCCCCCCCCCCCCCCGCGACTCTTTGTCGGGCGCG
>JBHIBA010000157.1:0-10306 GCA_046758845.1 Nitrospinota bacterium | reverse complement strand
CACTACCGAATGCAGACACGTAGAGCCAATATTTTAGTCCAAATGGTGTATTTTTCCGCTGAACATAGACGTCGTGAACCGAGACAAGACCGATGGTGTTCTTAGAGATGCGCGCCAGAACGACTATGTTGTACGGATCAGTAACATCGAGAATTTTTAAAGGAAAATCGTCAACCGGGATTCGTTCGGCTGTGAAAATTAAGTTCTTTCCCCAGATTTGCTCCAAATGAATGTGATGCGTTCTCAATTGAAAACTTGTCCGATTCACAAATCGTGGGTTCTGAGGGTCCTGCATATCGACAACATATAACTTGGCGCCGGAAGGCTTTTGAGACTCATCGGCAAGGAAAATATGTCGTCCAGCGACAGCGATATCGGTAAAATTGAATGAAAGCAGACCCCAATTCCTAGGCGCCGGAGTGTTCCGATGAATTGTAGTTACATGTCTGGGCTCTCCAGGCTCAGTTATATCGAATACCGCTACTCCCTCTTCTTTCATTGCGAGGTAAGCGAGGTTCTCTCCGACAGCAACGTTGCGAAAGGCTTTAACCCGCCGTCCATCTTCACCGAGGCTCACGCCTGACTCCCACATGAGCGAAATGTTCTGGTCGGGCCGAATGTACCGTTGGAAAAACGGTCTCGCCTCGAGGTAAAGAGACGGCCAAAATAACCATTCCCGAAAAAGCAGAAATTCCGCGAGGCCTATTGTTGTTATCATGACAAGGAATAGTGGATTCCGCAATTGTGGCGGACCTAGTTTGAACAGTCCAAGGAAATTTAATATGAAGGAAATATATGCAATAATGAAGGGAAGCATGACTCCAAAATATGGATACGAATAAATGAGAAAATCCGGTTCGGAACTCTTCTTCGACAGAAGCGCAGTTAGGGCAACGGTGGAAATTACAAACAAAATCACATTTCTGCGCCGAACATTAGGTTTCACTAACCAGATCCTCCGCTTTCAATAGGTATTCTGCGACATGTGCGAATCGCAGGTTGTTCGAGTTCTGGCGGAAACCTAGTCCTTCTCCTTGGCCCACCAGGCGTCGATCCAGACACCTCCGCCTTCGACCTTGACGGTGTAGGTCTGAAGCGGGTGGCCGAAGGAATCCGCCGACCGGCCCGTCTGCAGATCGAAGCGCATATGGTGATAGGGGCAGGAGACGACCGTCCCGTCCACTTTGCCGGCCCCGATGGGCCCGCCCATGTGGGGGCAGATGTTGTTGACGGCGTAGATCTTTCCCCCCGCGTTGAAGACCGCGACGGGTTTTCGGGCGGCGCTGACGATTCGCCCGTGGCCCTCGGGAAAGTCCTCCAGCGCGCCGACCCTGACAAAGTGCGACATCCGCCCTCTCCGCAAACTTCACTCCCCGGTCATGGAGTCGTCCTCTCAGGTCCCTCCTTCACGGGGGGCTCCGCGTCCGGGGATTCGAGGCTTCTCCCCTTCAGGGTTTCCTTCATTTTCAAGGCCAGGCCGGAAACGATCAAGGCCCCGCCCGCGAGTATCAGGAACGTCCGGAAGTAGCCCATGTATGTGATGGCGAACCCTGAGACGATGGGTCCGACGATAAACCCCAGGTCGCCGGCCATTCGAAAGACGCCCAGGCCGGCCCCGCGGGCCTGGGAGGGCATGACGTCGGAGGCGATAACGGAAGGCGGAACCCCGCAAAATCCCGTCGAGACCCCGAAGAAGAGGCTGACCCAGATCAGGCCGGAGAGGGAGTCCGCCCAGCCGAAGGCCAGCACCGAGACCGCCACCGCGAAGCTCGAGCCCACGGCCACCGCTTTCCGGCTGCGGTCCACCGCGGACCCGGCCGGCCACAAGACGATCAGGTTCGCCACCGTGATGATGCTCAGCAGCAGGCCGATGTGGAAGGCGTCCAGGCCGGCCGTATCCCGGGCGTACAAAGGCAGGGTGGTGTGCCGCGCCCCCCCGCGCACCCCGAAGATCATTGCCGTCAGGAACAGGGACAGGACGTATTCGTAGTTGCCGAAAAGACGGCGAACCTCCCGGCTCTGGCTCAGGTATCCCGTCCGTCTCGGGCCGCCCCTCTCTGAATCGGGGGCCTGAATGAACAGCCAGGTCAACACGGAAGTGAGAGCTGCCAGGGAGCCGTAGGCGAAGAAAGGCAGCCGGAACCCCCCGATGGCGGCCAGAAACCCGCCGAAGATGGGACCGAAGGAGACCCCCAGGGAGAAGGACCCTTGGTAGATGCTCATCGTCTTTCCCATCTGCTGTGCGGGGGTGATCCGCATGATGAAGCTCATGGCGTTGGTCACAAAGAGGGAGGACCCCAGACCCTGCAGGGCCTGGCCCACGATAAGCCAGGAAAAGGTGGGGGCGGAGCCGCTGACCCAGGCCCCGCAGGCCACGAACGCCGCGCCGGCCGCGCCGACCTTTCGCTGGCCGTAGCGGTCGCCGAGGACGCCGCTGGGAAGGTTGGCAAACAGGCGCACGGCCGGAAACACCGAAATGAGAGCGCCCACCGCCGCGTAGCCGACGCCGAAGCTCTCGGCGTACAGGGGGAGCACGGGGGTCACCAGCCCCAGGCCCATCATCACGAACAGGTTGATGCCGGCCAGTATCCAGATGGGAATGGGAGTCTTCGGCATTGGCAGGTGTTGTTGGATTCGGGGGAACGGAGAGAAAAGGAAAAGGGGGGAGCGGGCATTCCCCGGTCCCCCCCGGACGTGAAAGAAGACGCCGGTCTCAGACCTTTTTCAAGGCCCGAAGCACCTTGTCGGGCGTGATGGGAAGGTCCTTCACCCGCGCGCCCACGGCGTCATAGACTGCGTTAGCGATGGCCGGCGCCGTCGGCACCAGCACGGCTTCGCCGATCCCTTTGGCCCCGTAGGGACCGGCGGGGTCCGGCTTCTCGACGAAATGGAATTCAATGGGCGGGACGTCCAGGGCGAACGGGATCAAGTAATCCACAAGGGAGCTGTTGGCGAGCGTGCCGCCCTCATAAACCATTTCTTCCACCAGTGCGTAGCCGATCCCCTGGGTCACGCCCCCCTCGACCTGTCCCTCCAGGCCGTCGGGGTTGATGACCTGTCCGATGTCGTGGGAGCAGACCATCCGGAGGATTTCCACCTCGCCCGTCTCTTCGTCCACTTCCACCTCAGCGATGTGGGTCACGAATCCGTGGGTGGGGAAGCTGACAAGCGCCGCCCCCTCGATGTTCTCGAGTGCCGGCGGGGGAGGTTGTGGGGCGTACGACCCTTTGCCGATGATGGGTCCGCCCTTGTGCAGGTTGGCCGCAAGGGCCACCTGGGCGTAGCTCAGGCCCCGATCCGGCGCTGAGGCGATGAAGACCCGCTCGTTTTCCGTTCTCAGGTCCTCCACGTTGGCCTCCAGCATTTCGGCGGAGCGGTTGAGCAACTCGTTGCGCGCGTCCTCTGCGGCCAGACGGACGGCGTGACCTACGTTGAAGGTGATGCGGCTTGCCGCTGTGATGTTCTCATACGGCGTCGCGTCGGTGTCGGCGGTGATCATCCGGACCTTCTCGTATGGAACGCCGAGCGTTTCCGCTGCAACCTGCGCCGCAACGGTGTACTCCCCCCCGCCGATCTCGATCACCCCGCTCACCACCTGGGCCGTCCCGTCGGCCATCAGCTTCAGCAACGCCGAGGAGCCCAATCCCCCCGAGGGGTGGGAGCCGCAGGCGATGCCGATTCCGCGCTTCTTTCCGTTGGAAGAGGTCCTGGACGCCTTGCCCCAGCCGAAGGCCTCGGCGGCCTGATCGAGGGTTTCGCGGATGCGGACCTCCGGGTAGCGTTGGCCGTTGACCATGGGGTCGCCGTGGCCCATGGCGTTCTTGCGCCGCAGCTCCAGGGCATCGATCCCCAGGGTCCGGGCGATGACGTCCAGGTGCGATTCGACGGCCCAGTTCGCCTGGGGGTTGCCGTACCCGCGGAAGGCGCCGCTGATGCACTTGTTGGTGTAGACTAGGGCGCCCTCGATGTTGACGTGCGGTATCTTGTAGGGACCGCGCGAGTGGAAAGTACCCATCGCGAGGATGGAAGGTCCGTGGTCTGCGTAGGCCCCCGTGTCCATCATCATCTTGAAGTCCCAGGCCGTCAGGGTCCCGTCCTTCTTGACGCCCGCCCGGATATCGACGATGGACGGATGGCGCTGGAAGGTCGTCGCCAGGTCTTCTTCGCGGCTCAGGACAATGCGAATGGGCTTGCGGACCTTGTAGGCCAGGGCGGCGGCGTAGTGCTCCACCCTCGGCTTCTTTCCGCCGAATCCACCGCCCACCGTCGAGCCGATCACCCGCACGCGACTCAGAGGCATGTCCAGTAGCTTGGCGATGACTTCCTGCGACTTGAAGACCGACTGGGTCGACAGCCAGACGGTGAGGTTGCCCGAGGAATCGCAGTCGGCCACCGCCGCGTGGGTCTCCAGATACATGGGATGATTGGGGTGCGTGCAGAAGCGGTTCTCGATGACCTCGTCCGCCTCGCCGAATCCTTTCTTCACGTCCCCGTAGTGGAACCGCGCCTTGCAGGCCCGGTTTCCCTCACGGCCCACAACCTTGAAAAGCGCCTTGTGCTCGGCGAAATTCTCGTGAACCAGAGGGGCGTCCGGCTTGAGGGCCTCTACCGGGTCGAAGACGGCTGGAAGCTCCTCGTACTCCACGCCGATGAGCTCCAGGGCCTCCTGGGCGGCGTCCTGGTTGGCGGCGGCTACGGCGGCCACCTCATCCCCTACGTACCGAACCTTGTCCCGGGCGAAGAGGGTCTCATCCAGGATCCACTGCCCGAAGCGGGTGGGCGGAAAGTCTTTGCCCGTGAAGACGGCCTTCACGCCTTTCACCTTCTCGGCCCGGGAGGTGTCGATGTTCAGGATGCGCGCATGAGGATGCGAGCTGCGTAGGATGCGGCCGGTGAGACAGCCGGGCAGGGTAAAGTCGTCCGCGTACTGAGATTCACCGGTCGCCTTCGGCCTGCCGTCGATGCGCGGCAGTTTTTTTCCCAAAACGGCGAATTCGCTCATTTCATCCACTCCAGGAAATGTGGGGACAACATCCCTATATTATAACGCAGGAAGAGATGGGCGCAGGCGGGTTGGAGCGGATGGGGGCTTTTTCGGACGAAATTTTTCCCCCAAAACCTTGTTCACAGATTTAAGATCCAGGCTTTGAAGTCTGCGGCAACCAGCGAGGGCGCGCGCCCTCGCCTCGCAGTAAGGGACTGAAGGAACTGGCAAAAGGGGGGTGTTGTTTCTCGCTGCGCACAGGCGGCGGGAAAATGGGTTGGTTGCGCTACAGGAGGAACGTGTTATGAGGGGGAAATTCAGTTTTGTCGCCCGGACAGCAATTCTCGCCATCGCGATTGCGCTCCTCGCCGGACCGACGTCCGCGGGCGAACTGAAGAAGGTGGGACTGATTGTGCCGGGTCCGATCGGCGACCGGGGCTGGAACGCCGCCGGTTATCAGGCGTTGATGAAGGCCTCGAAGAAATATGGGTTTCAGGCCAGCCATCAGGAAAACGTGAGCCTTCCCAAGGCCGAGGCGGCCCTGCGGCAGTACGCGGAAGAGGGATACGACCTGGTTTACGCCCACATGTTTGTCTACTCCAAGGCGGCGGCGCGCGTGGCGAAGGCGTATCCCAAGACGAAGTTCCTCGTCATCCACGGAAACGTGAAGAACTCGACCAATCTCGTCTCCTACCACACGGTTACGCAGGACGGCGGCTATCTGGCCGGAGCGTTGGCGGCGCTGGTTTCCAAGACGGGCAAGATCGGCGCCCTCGGAGGCCGGCCGATTCCCCCCATCGCCAACGCCATCGCCGGGTACGTGGCGGGGGCCAAACATGTGCGCCCGGATGTCCAGGTCGTGGTGGATTACACCGGTGACTTCAACAACCCCACCCTCGCCCGGGAGAAGGCCCTGGCCATGATCAACCAGCGGGTGGACGTTCTCGTGCAGGAGGCCCCGCCGGCGGGTGTGGCCGCGCTACAGGCCGCACAGGAGAAAGGGGTGCTCGCCATCGGCTTCATCCTGGACCAGCACGCCATCGCCCCGAAGGCGGTCATCTCCAGCGTGAAGATCGATTTCGACCAGGTCTACGACAGGGTCTCGGGCATGGTGAAAAACGACACCTGGAAAGGCGGCTTCGTTCGCATGGGTCTGCCCCAGAACGTCATCGGATTGGCTCCCTACCACGGGCTGGCTCACTTGGTGACGCCGGAAATCCAGTCCAAGCTGGACCGTATCCGGGCGGACTTGGCCTCCGGCAAGATCAAGGCTCCCGTTGCCAAACGGGGGCGGAAGCCGTAAGGTTATTCCCCATTCTTTCGAGTTTTCGCCGCGGAGGCGAAACCCCTGACGAAGGGGGCGGGCCCTTGTTCGCCCCACGACGGTGGCTTCCGGATTCATAACCAGGGGGATTCATGTCTCTTGGCGGTCCCGGTGCAAGGAGCGGCCTGGCCAGGGAGGTGGGAGCGCCGCTCCTCGCCTTGCTGGTTTCCCTTCTGCTGGGGGCCGTCATCATCGGCCTGCAGGGGGTCAATCCGCTCGCCGCTTACGGCACCTTGCTCTCCGGCGCCCTGGGGAGCGTCAACCGTCTGACCGAAACCCTGGTCATCGCCAACCCCCTCGTTCTGACCGCCCTGGCCTTCGCCCTGGCCTTCCGGGCGGGACTGTTCAACATCGGAGCCGAAGGGCAGCTTCAGATGGGGGCCATCGCCGCCGCCGTCGTCGGCCTGTTTCCCCTCTCCAGCGCGCCCTGGGTGATGATCCCGTTTTCTGTGGCCGTGGCTTTCGCGAGCGGAGCGTTGTGGGGCGCCGTTGCCGGAGTCCTGAAAACGCGCCTCAAGGTTCACGAAATCGTCTCGACCATCATGCTGAACTTCGTCGCCATCAACTTCGTGAAGTACTTGGCCGAGGACTTGCTTCAGGAGCCGACCGGGTCGTTTCCGCAGACCGAGGACATCGCCGAGGCCATGATGTTTCCCAGTTTGTTACCCCCCACGCGCCTCCACCTGGGGATGGTGTTCACACTGCTCTGCGTGGCGGCAGCTTACCTTCTGATCCGCCGCTCGACGCTCGGTTATGCCATGCGGATGGTCGGCGGCAACCCCGAGGCCGCCCGCTCCGGGGGGATTCGCGTCGAACGCACGGTCTTGTGGGCGATGTTGCTGAGCGGAGGCATCGGCGGTCTGGCGGGTCTGGGCGAAATCGCCGGCCTGCATCACAACCTCCAGCACGGTTTTTCCCCACATTATGGATTTACCGGGATTGCGGTGGCGCTGCTGGCCCGGTCGCATCCGGTGGCGATTGTTTTCTCGGCCTTTCTCTTTGGCGCCTTTGAACAGGGTGCGGGCGCTCTGGAGCGGAGCCACCACGTCCCGGCTCCTCTGGTGACGATCCTCATGGGGACGATCATCCTCTTCATCCTCGCGGCCGACCTGTGGCGAGAGAGAGGCGCGGGAAAGACAGCGCGGATGCTTGCATTCCTCAGACCCCGGCCCCTGAAGAACAGGCCGACCGCCGCCCGGCCAAAGGGATCCGCCTGATGGAGAACATCTGGGAGCTGGCCTTCTTCACGGCGTTTCTGGCGGCCACCGTACGTTTGGCCGTCCCCCTCGTGCTGGCGGCCTTGGGAGAAACCCTCGGCGAAAGGGCGGGGGTGCTGAACATCGGCCTGGAGGGGATGATGTTAACCGGGGCCTTCTTCGGCGTCCTGGGCTCTTTCTATACGGGCTCTCCATGGCTCGGGGTCCTTTTGGGGGTTTTGGGGGGAGCGGCGATCGCCGCCATTCATGCCGTCGTGACGATTACCATCGGCGCCGACCAGGTGGTGAGCGGGGCCGCGTTGAACCTGGTCTGCCTGGGGCTGACCAGCTTTCTGAACCGGCTGGTGTTCTCGGTGGGAGGAAACGTCATGACGGTGCCGGGTTTCCAAAAGGTCGAGATCCCCGTCCTGCGCGACCTCCCCCTGCTGGGAGAGGTTTTCTTCCAACACGTCTCGCTGGTCTACCTGTCCGTCGTCCTGGCGGCGTGCCTTTGGGTCTTGATCTTCAAGACGACGTGGGGACTGAGGATCCGCGCGGTGGGAGAGCACCCCCTGGCCGCCGACACCATGGGCGTCGATGTGCTGAGGGTGAGATACGTCTGCGTCATCGTAGGGGGGGCCTTCTCCGGATTGGCGGGCGCTTACCTGGGCATCGGAGAGGGGAATTTCTTCGTGGAGGACATGATCGCCGGCCGGGGATTCATCGCCCTGGCGGCCGTCGTCTTCGGGCGGTGGAACCCGTGGGGGGTGGTGGCCGGGTGTCTTCTTTTCGGGGGGGCGGACGCCGTCCAGCTGAACCTGAAGGCGGCGGGGCTGGCTCTGCCCTATCAGCTCATGCAGAGCGTTCCCTACGTCGTGACGCTCCTCGCCCTCATGGGGATCGCAGGCAGGACGATTCCGCCCGCCGCGTTGATGATCCCCTATCGAAAAGGAGGGCATTGATGGTTGATTCCCGGCCGGAAGATGTTCCAGCGCCGGTTGCCCGGACGCTTCTTGAGATGCGCGGCGTCACCAAGCATTTCGGTCCGGTCGTAGCGAACGACGGCGTGGATTTCGAGGTCCAGGGCGGGGAAGTCCACGCCCTCCTGGGAGAGAACGGCGCGGGGAAGACCACGCTGATGAACGTCCTTTACGGCCTCTACGCCCCGGATGCGGGAAGGATCTTCCTGCGGGGAGAGGAGGCGGCGATCCGCGGGCCCCGGGACGCGATGCGCCGCGGGATCGGCATGATCCACCAGCACTTCATGCTGGTCCCCACCTTAACGGTCGTTGAGAACTCCATCCTCGGCATGCCGTCCCCAAGGGAGCCGTTCCTGAGTCTGAAGGAAGCGGCGGCGAAGATCGGCGAGCTGGCCGAGCGCTATCGCCTCCGAGTGGACCCGCTCGCCCGCGTTGCGGAGCTTTCGGTAGGCGAGCAGCAGCGCGTGGAAATCCTCAAGGCCCTCTACCGGAAGGCGGACCTGTTCATCCTGGACGAGCCTACGGCGGTCCTCACCCCCCAGGAGACCCAACATCTCATGCCGATGTTCCGCGCGCTTTGTGAGGAAGGGCGCTCGGTCATCTTCATCACCCACAAGCTCGAGGAGGTCAGGGCGTTCAGCGACCGGGTGACCGTCCTGCGCGATGGAAAGAGGATCGCGACCCTGCGCACGGCCGAGACGGAGAACCGGCAACTGGCCGCGCTGATGGTCGGCCGGGAGGTCTTTCTCGATCTGGAAAAGCGCGAACCGAGGCCGGGAAAGGGGCGGCTTCAGGTGGAAGGCCTCTGCGCCCTCGGCCGAGAGGGTCTGCCGGCGCTGCGCAACGTCAGCTTCCAGCTCCACGAGGGAGAGATCCTGGGCGTTGCGGGGGTGGACGGAAACGGCCAGGAGGAGCTGGCGGAGGTTTTGACCGGGCTCAGGCGGGCGGCCTCCGGAGCGGTCCGGGTCGGGCGGAAAGACGTGACGAATTGTCCGACGCGAACCCTCATCAGGGCCGGGGTGGCGCACATCCCGAGCGACCGGCGCCGCCGGGGCCTGGTCATGGGCGCGACCCTTGAGGAGAACGCGATCCTCGAATCGTTCGACTGGCCTCCGTTCTCATCCGCCGGAGTTTTAAAGTCCGCCGCCGTTCGGGCCCACGCCCGAGAGCTGGTCGAGGCCTACGACATTCGGGCGTCTTCGACCGACCAACCCGTCCGCCACCTGTCCGGGGGCAACCAGCAGAAGGTCATCCTCGGCCGGGCGCTCCACAGAAACCCGGGCGTCCTCATCGCGGCGCAGCCCACAAGGGGTCTTGACATCGGGGCGACCGAGTACGTCCGGAAGAAACTCTTGGAGCTCCGCGAGGCGGGCGCGGCCATCCTCCTGATCTCCATCGAGTTGGACGAGGTCCTGGCCCTCAGCGACCGGATTGCGGTGATGTACGAGGGGGAGATCGTCGCCGTCGTCAATGCGGCCGAGGCTTCGGCCGAGGAGCTGGGCCTCTGGATGGCGGGGGCCAGGCCCCGGAGCGCCGGATGAGGGGAACCCCCTGTGGGATTTAGCCGCCCGGCGGGACTCAATCGCCCAGGGGGATTCAGCATTCGTATAGTCCAGCACAACTGAGTGCTTTCCCGTGAAAGCCCGTTGCATCTGACGCGCCGAATGCCAATTTCGGTTCCGGTCAGGTTTTAGGTTAGAATTGCTTTATCTCACCTGAGCCCACCGATGGTTTCCTCCCAAGGAGGGTGACGCCATGGGACTTACCCGAAAGAGCCTCGCAGCCCCCGTTCTCGCCGCCGTTCTGTTTGCCCTCTTTTCCT
>JBHIBA010000156.1:0-10320 GCA_046758845.1 Nitrospinota bacterium | reverse complement strand
AAAGCGCCCCCCACAAAAAAGCCGGCACGCCAGTGCCCAAAAAGCGCCCCCCGCAATAGGGTTTTCGTGAGATGTTCAAAGCGATCCTGTTTGATTTCGGCGGAACGCTGGATTCCGACGGCGTCCACTGGGTGGACCAGTTCCGGGCGGCGTATGAAGCGGCCGGCTACACCTACGCCACCGAGACCTTCAACGCAGTATACTTTGATTCCGACCGGCGCATCCGCGCCCGGTATGACATGCGGGGGAAGTCCCTCCTGGATCTCCTGAACGTACAGGTCGACTTGATTCACGAGGGGTTGGGGCTAGAGCGAAATGATGGCGGAAAAGCGAAGGTCGTCCGGGCGTTCGAGGCCCGCGCGACCCGGATTCTGACGAGGAATCGAGACATCCTCGCCGGCCTCGCAAAGAGGTATCGCCTGGGCGTCGTTTCCAACTTTTGCGGCAACCTGGACGTCATTTGCCGGGAGTACAGCCTGGCGGGCCACCTGTCCGTCATCGTGGATTCCTTTATCGCCGGCGTTGAGAAGCCGGACGCGGCCATCTTTTGCATCGCTCTGGAGAGGCTCGGCGTGCAAGCGGGGGAAGCCGTCTTTGTCGGGGACAATCTGGAACGGGACATCAAGCCCGCCCAGTCCCTCGGGATGCAAGCGGTTTGGCTCAGGGGATCTCACAACTTGCCTCCCCCCGAAGTAGATCGGACCATCGAAAGCCTGACCGAGCTGGAAGAAGTGCTTTGAGCGCGCTCAAAAGGCCGCGAATTGAAAGGGCGGGCATTCTTGCCGCCGGGGAAGGATCGCGCCTTTGGGAGGTGGGAGTTCCCAAGCCGCTGGCCAGGGTGAGCGGGGTTCCGCTCATCGAACGAACGGTCAGAGGGCTGGTCCAGGCCGGCGCGAGGAGCGTGGCCTGCATCGTCAATGAGAACCTGAAAGCGGTGGAACGTTTCCTGCGGGAGGGGGATTTCGGGGCGCAGGTCCGCGTATTGGTCCGGACGACCGAGAGCTCTCTGTTCAGTCTTCTGGCGCTGCAGAAGTTCCTGGAGGAAGGCCCGTTTCTTCTTTCCACGACGGACACGATCTTGCCTTTGCGCGATTGGGAAGGATTTGGCGAGGCCGCCCCTTGGGTTCAGAACGAGGAGGAGGCCCTGGACGCCCTGCTGGGCGTGACAGCTTTTGCGCAAGACGAGGACCCCCTGTGGGTGGAGGTGGATGACGAGGGGCTCGCCCTCTCTATCGGCCCTCACGCCAAACGGGCCAGCCTGGTGACGTCCGGGCTGTACGCCTTTCGCCCCTGCGTATTTGAGGATGCGGCGAGCGCGGCCGGGACGCCGGGAGCGCGCTTGCGTCATCTGCTCGCGCGCCTTCCCAAACGGGGTCGGCGCGTGGGGACGTATCGCTTTCGCAAATCGGTGGACGTGGACCGGCCGCAAGATTTACAGATCGCAGAGCGCTTGCTCGGGACAGAGGGAGGGGGATGAACCAGGCGGGCCGAACGGTTTTGGGCATCACAAGAGAGCCTGAATTCTCTCCCGGCAAAGAAGATGCGGACTTTACCATCCTGCGCCTGACGTTCGACTGGCTGGCGGCCCGGGGCGTTCAGACCCGACAGGTTCGGGGACAGGAGCCGGGGGGCTGGGGGGAGCCGCCGTCTGTGGTTCTCAGCATGGCCCAGGGGGATGAGGCCCTGGACCGTCTGGCTCAGTGGGAGGCGCAGCGGGTTCTCGTTTTAAACACGACAAGGTCCGTTCGGGCCTGCTCCAGGCGAGAGACCCTCTTTTCCCGTCTCCAGGAGGCCCCCTTCGAGGGATTTCGGATCCCCCGCTCCTCCTGCTGTGCGGCGGGCGGAAGGTCGGCCGCTGCGGAAGCGGCGAAGGCGGTGGAAGGCTGGCAGTTTCCCATGTGGATCAAGCGGGGGGACCTGCATGCCCTGGGTCCGGGAGATGTGCTCAAGGTGAATGCCATCGAGGGGCTGGAGCCGGCCCTTTCCTCACTCGCTCAGAGGGGGATTGACAGGGCCCTTTGCCAAGAGCACGTAGAGGGTGAGGTGATCAAGTTCTATGGCGTACGGCCCGAGCGCTTCTGGTTCTGGCGGAGCGTGGCGGAACGCCGCCACCTCCCCTATGCCGACGCCCTCTCGTCCCTCGGCCGGGGGGCCTCGGCCCGGTTGGGCCTCGACATCTATGGAGGAGACGCTATCATCACCGCCGAAGGGGAAATCTTCCTTATTGACCTGAACGACTGGCCGAGCTTCACGGGTTGCCAGGCCGATGCCTCGGACGCTATCGCGGACGTTGTGTGCGAACAGCTGGGAATATCCCCTTGAATACAACGATTAAACCCCAAGGGAACACTTCGGCCAAGGTCATGAAAATCCCAAACGTTGTGACGGAAGTCCCCGGCCCGCGCTCCCTGGCCCTTTACCGGCGGGAGGAAAAGGCGCTCGCGCCCGGCGTTCAGAGCATCGCTTCCCGATCGAAGATTGTGCTGGACCACGGGGAGGGATCGCTCCTCACGGATGTGGACGGAAACACCTTCATCGACTTTTCGGCGGGCGTCGGCGTGGGCAGCCTCGGGCACAGCCATCCCGCATACCGCAAGGCCCTGAAGGAGCAACTGGATCGGGTCACCGTGGGGAGCTTCACCACCGAGGCCCGCGTGGAGCTGGTTCATCTACTGGCCGAACTTGCGCCGGGGGACCTCGGCCGCACGCAACTCTACAGCGGCGGCGCCGAGGCGGCGGAAGCGGGGCTCCGGCTGGCGAAATCCTTTACCGGCAATTACGAGTTCCTGGGGTTCTGGGGCGGGTTTCACGGAAAGACGGGCGGTGTCCTGGGGCTGATGGGAAGCGACTGGAAAAAATCCCTCGGTCCCTTGATGCCGGGTCTGACCCTGGCCCCCTACGCCGAATGCTACCGCTGTCCTTTCGACAAGACCTTCCCCGAATGCAACTTTCACTGTGTGGATTACGTGCGCCAGGCCATCGAGGTGCAGACCACCGGCCAGTTGGCCGCGCTCGTGGTCGAACCCATGCAGGGGACGGCCGGAAACGTGATCCCGCCCCCCGGCTATCTGGCCCGCCTCAAGGAAGTGGCCCAGGGACACGGTGCGCTGCTGATCGTGGACGAGATGTTGACGGGTTGCGGCCGCACGGGGACGATGTTCGCCTGCGAACAGGACGCCGTCGTCCCCGACATTCTCCTGCTGGGAAAGGGGCTTGCCTCGGGTTACCCGGTGAGCGCCATCATGACGACGGAAGAGATCGCCCATGCAAAACCCTTTGCCGACCCCAGCGGAAGTTCGAGCAGTTACGGGGGGAACCCCCTGGCCGCCGCCGCCGCTTTGGTGACCCTGCAAACCATCCTCTCTGAGAACTTGGTGGAAAACGCCCGGGAGGTGGGGGCTTTAATGCTTGATCGATTGAAGGCCTTGGAAATAAAATATCCTTTTATCGGTGATGTCCGCGGCCGGGGTCTGTTTATCGGCCTCGAACTGGTCAAGGACAAAGACGCCAAAGAGCCGCTCGACAGCGAGACAACGAACCTGATTTTTGAGGAGGCCCTCCGCCGGGGTCTTCTCCTCATGGGCTATAGCCATCGGATCCGGATCAACCCGGCGCTGAACATCAGCCGGGAGATCGCGTCCGCGGGCATCGAGGTCCTGGATGAAGTCTTCGACTGCATTAAGCGAAAAATCGCGCTCTGATGGCGCCGCGGCGGCGCCGGCCCGGGATAACGCCAGGGTCCGCCGGTCCCCCTGGACGCGTCTGCGCCACCTCCTGAACCGAGCGCGCCTAGCCAAGAGCTATTTCCGGGGGGAGGCGTACGTCTCCGGCTTCCCCGCCCACCTAAAGATCGAGCTCACCAATTATTGCAATCTCGCCTGTACTTTCTGCCCACATGACAAGATGCAGCGCGAAACCGGTTTCATGAAGGAGGAACTTTTCCGCAACATCATCGATCAGAGCACGGAGCACGTGGAGTTCGTGTATCTGCACTTCATGGGGGAGTCCCTGGCCCACAAGAAAATCTTCGACATGATCCACTACGCAAAAGAAAAGGGCGTGGGGACGGGTCTTTCCACGAATTCTTCCTTCCTGGACGAAAAGCGCAGCCGCGGTCTGCTGACCTCGGATCTGGATTTCCTCGTGATTTCCTTCGAAGGAGCCAATCCTACTACGTATGAAACCGTCCGAAGGATGAAGAACTATCAGAAGGGCGATTACGAGAAGACCCTCGCCAACATTCAGGGCTTTTATCACCTGAAGACCCAGATCCCCAATGCCATTTACAGCACCGTGCAGGTCGTCCACACCACGGAGACCCACGAGGAACTCGAGGCCTTCCAAGGCCTGTGGCCCGAGGGGGTCACGATCAAGAAAATGAAGACCTGGGGCGGTCAGATGCCCGAGCTGACCAACGGCAACGGCGAACCGATCCAGCAGACCCCCTGCGCCCTGCCGTGGAAGGAGCTTTCCATCCTGTGGGACGGCACGGCCACGCTTTGCAGCAACACCTATGACCGGGAAATCGTCCTGGGAGACGCGCGCCGGCAGACCATCCGGGAAATCTGGAACGGGCCGGTCCTCAGAGAAATTCGCCGCCGCCACGCCGCCGGACACGTGAAAGGAATTCCGGTCTGTGAGACCTGCCCGCGCTATGCCTTCAACCCGCGGACCTTCCTCGTCAAAAACCAGCTCTCCATGCGGCTGAAGCATTACTCCCGCAACGGAACGGACCCGAAGTACGGCTTATCCTAGCGATTCTCCCGGGATTCCCAGATTGGGGCGAAAGCCTGGATTTCCAGGGGGGCCTTCCTTCGGCTTCGCTCAGGACAAGCTTTGAAAACCGGCCAGTTTCCCAGGGGGCGCTTTTTGGGCACTTGCGTGCCGGCCGAACTGCGGTTGGAGGTACGTGCGCGTAAGCGGGGCGTCTTTGGCGCACCCCTTCCGAGAGGCGATTGACCAGGCACGCCAGTGCAGAAACCTGACGCGGTGCGTCCCGCCCCCCTAGGGACCCCCCGGAAAACTTTTGGCGGCCCGGCACTGCGTGGCCGGGCCTGCTTTGGGTTGGATGTGGTTTTGGCGGGCCGGTTGTCTTTGTCCCTTCGATGGTCGGTGTTTTTGGCCAGAGGTCTGCCTGCGGCAGCCGCAGCATCCGGCCAACGAGCCAGCTTTTTGCGAAAAGGGGCGGCCCTGAAGGGCCGCCCCTTTTCGCGAATAGAAAGTTTTGCTGGGGGTTGCGGGGGGGCGCCTTTCAAAAAGCGCCCCCCGCAGAATCTCCTAAGACGGTCTCGCACGGCAGTAGAGCACGACGAGACTCAGGAAAAAAAGGTTCCCTCCGACGGCGCTCGCCCAGAGGAACCACTCCAGTTTGCCCAAGGCCGCCAGGAGGACGAGCAGATAGATGAAATCGCGACGGGCGAGGTAGTCATCGATCCCCCGGGCCCAATCCTTTTTCGCTTCCGCGGATCCGCCCTCCGGCTTTGCCTCTTTCTCCACCCCCTCGGCGACCGAGACGAAGAAATCCCCCTCCCCGGACTTGAAGCGCAGGACTGTCCAGAAGACCAACCCGGTGGAAAGGAGCACGCCCAGACAGGAGAGCGCCCCGAGCCAAAGGAACCGATCGGCCGGCGTTTGCCGGTAGAGTCCGATGGCGATGGCGGCGAAGACCGCCATGTGAACGAGGTTGTCGAGCCCGATGTCCAGCCAGCCGCCCAATCGGCTCTGTTGGAACTTCAGGCGCGCGATCTCTCCGTCGCAACCGTCCACCGTCGAAGAGAAAAGGAAGAGCAGGGCCCCGAGCACCTGGATCCAGCGAACGGGCTGCGCAAAGAGCGCGGCCCCCATCAGGCCGATGCAGAAGTGCAAGAGGGTCACTTGATTGGGCGTGATGCCGCTCCGGGCGAGCCGGCGGGTGATGGGCAGCGAGATGCGCCGGTCAATGTGACGGGTCAGGAAGCTGTCGGTCTCTTTGGGCAGGCTTTTCAAAAGGCGGTCCTCTGCCTCTCTCGCCTCCGCCGCCGATCGGATCGGTTGGATGAAGCCTCTTTGCAAAGGCCGTTGGCCCGCGGACGGCAGGACGCTTGCCAGCCGGGCGGTCAGGTCGCCCAGCCCTCCCAGGACAGTGGCGATTGATTCCCCGAGCGAAGCCGGGCAGTGTGCGAGCCCCGCGAACCGTCCGTCCTCCCCATTGAGAAAGACGCACCCTTTTTCCGATGCCGCCGCGGCGAAGAGGTCCGCTAGCGCCTCCGAAGAGAACACACGATCGGCCGAGACGAGGAGAAAACCGCCCGAAAGGGACGCGTGGGCCGAGACCTCGGCGGGCGTCAGGAAGCGGGTCTCTTTCAGCCTGGCGTCGCGGCGCACTTCCCCCACGAGGGAGTCTTTGGGGCCCTCCGCCACAACCGTGAGGTCCTTCACGCCCGCCCGCCACAAGGCGAGCAACGCCCGGACCAGGACGGAGAGCCCGCCGACCCGAAAAAGGGCCGGGCCCGGCGCCGTTGGGTCGGCGGGAGCCGGGGCGACCACGATGGCCCGGGGAAGGAGTTCCGATGCACGCGGCAATGCCGTTTCTCACGCGAAAGAGAACTTTGCGGTAAGCTCCTGATTTGAAACGCCGCTTCAGAAACCTATGTTATTGTAGCAAAGGCCCCTTGGCGGCCCGATCCTCTTCACGGGTCGATGACAGAAGATCACTTTTCAGAGAGTGCGAGCGTTCATGCATGGGAACCGGAAGGTTGGGCGTCTGATCAGCATTCTCTTTCTGGCTGCGGGTTTCGCCTTCTTCGGCTTGTTGATCCACACCCTGGACGCCGGCGCCATCGCGAGGGAGCTTGGGCGGACAGGAATCTACTTCCCCATCATCATCATCCCCTACCTCCTCGCCTACTCGTCCGATACCGTCGGGTGGCGCTATTCATTTGCGGAGAAGCCGGCGATCAGCCTGTTCCGGCTTTACTGGGTTCGCCTCATCGGCGAATCCATGAACACCATCACCCCGGCCGCGTATCTGGGGGGAGAGCCGGTCAAGGTGCTCCTGATGGAGCGCCACGGCGTGAAGATGGTGGAAGGCGCCTCCTCGGTGGTCGTGGCCAAGACGGTCATGACGATCGCAGAAGCCATCTTCATCATGATCGGCATTGGGATCGCCATTCACCAGATCGGAATGGGCTCGCCCCTGGTGCAGGGCGTGATGTGGGCGATGGCGGCCTTCATCCCCATCTGCGTGATGCTCCTGGTCCTTCAACGGATGGGGATGTTCGGAGCCCTCGTCCGGATCATGCGTTACCTGGGAGTGCGGCGGGACCTCCTGGCCAAATTCGAGACCCGGCTGCTACGCATCGACGAGAGCCTGTCCCGATATTACCGGGAGGAGCCCCGAGGCTTGGCGCTCGGTATCCTTTTCCATCTCATCGGATGGACCATAGGCGTCGGGGAGGCTTACCTCCTCTTGTGGCTTCTAGGCGTTCCCGTGAATTGGGGAATGGCCTTCGTCGTCGAATCCCTCGGCGCGATGATCAGGGGCGCCATCTTCTTCATTCCAGGGGGGGTGGGAGCGACGGAGGGGGGAAATGTTCTCATCTTCGCGGCCTATGGCCTCCCCGGGACGACCGCGCTGTCTTTCAGCATTCTCCGCCGGTTCCGGGAAGTCTTCTTCATCGCCATCGGCCTGTCGCTTTTCTCCCGATACGAGTTCAAAGCCCTTTGGCAGCGACCGGCGGAAGCCGAGTCCAGCAAGCTCCGGCCTGAATAGGCGTTGATCGTCCCGGCCTTTCCGGGCCTGCACTTCCCCGCCGATTCACCGACGGGGCGGCTCAGTTCTTTTCCCGGATTCCCCAGGGCTCGGCAGCTCGAAGAGGGGATTTCAGGCCCCCTTTCGGCGGAAATGCGCCAGGATCTTCTCAGCCGTAACGGGAAGTTCGGTGAGACGGACGCCGACGGCGTGATAGATGGCGTTGCAGATGGCGGGGGCCGTCGGATTGAGCACCGGCTCGGCCACGCCCTTGGCCCCGTAGGGACCGGTCGGCTCATACGTCTCTACGGCCTCGGAGCGGTGCTCTTCGGGCGAGTCCAGGGACGTCGGAAGCAGATAGCCTGCGAAGTCAGGGTTCTCTACGCGCCCATCCCGGCAAAAGATTTCTTCCATCGTCCCGTAGCCGACACCCTGAAGGGAGCCCCCCTGGATCTGTCCTTCCAGTTCGAGCGGGTTCACGGCGGTCCCCGCGTCGTGCGCGCAGACTAGCTTGAGCACCCGAAACTCGCCTGTCTCGACATCCACCTCGACCTCGGCCGCATGCGTGGCGAAGACCCAGCAATCGTAGGGACGGCCTTGTCCGGTCTCTTCGTCGAGGGGGGTCAGGTCGGGACTGTAGGCGCCCTCGGCCTGCATCGTCCGGCCCCTTTTGTGGCTGAAGGCGGCGATTTCCTTGAGGCTCGCAGCCCGGTCGGGCGAACCCACGACTTCCACGCGCTCCTTTCCGATGGCCAGGTCCCTGGGAGAAGCCTCCATCAGCTCGGCGGCGGCGGAGAGGATCTGGTCGCGGACCCTGCGGCCCGCTGCTTTCACGGCATTCCCCCCGATGTGGGTTGTGCGAGAGGCGACGGCCCCGCAGTCGAAGGGGGTGAGCTCGGTGTCTCCGCCAATCACGACCATGCGGTCGGGGTGAACGCCCGTCTCCTCGGCTGCGATTTGGGCCAGGATGCGGTGCGCGCCCTGGCCGGTGTCGGCGCACCCGGTCCATAGCGTGCCCGAGCCGTCCTCATTGACGCGAAGGAAGGCGGCGCTGGGGTTGAGAAAGGAGGTGAAACCCACGGGGTAAATCATCGAGGCGATACCCACGCCGCGCCGCAGCCGCCCGTTGGCCGACCTCCCGTTCGCCGGGGGATGTTCCCACCCCACGGCCGCGGCCGCCCGTTCCAAGGTCTCCAGGAGTCCCACGCTCTCCAGACGGACTCCGGTGGTGTAGACGTCGCCGGTGCGCACGGCGTTGAGTTTCCGGAACGCGAGGGGGTCCATCCCGAGTCTGTGGCACATTTCCTCGGTATGGACCTCATGGGCGAACGATACCTGCGGGACGCCGAATCCCCGGACGGCTCCGGTGAGGGGATTGTTGGTGTAGACCAGATACGCGTCTACGCGGACGTTCGGGACCCGGTAAGGGCCGACGGCGTGGATCGCGGCCTTGGTGAGGGCGGATTCCCCCCATGAGCAATAAGGGCCGGAGTCCGAGACGATCCGGGCCTGGCGCGCGAGGACCCGCCCGTCCTGTTTGACGCCGGTTTTGTAGCGTATCCGGTACGGGTGACGGACCGTGGAGGCGACGAATTCCTCTTCCCGCGTATAGCGGAACTTGACCGGCCGGCCGGTCCGCAACGCAAAGAGGGCGGCAAAGGGCTCCACAACGATCTCGTGTTTTCCGCCGAATCCGCCCCCGCAGTAGACCGGAATCACCCTGACCTTGGACATGGAGAGGTTCAGCACCCGGCAAAGGTCCGACCGCCAGAGGAAGGGACGCTGCGTGGAGGCCCAGATCACGAGTTTCCCGCCGGGTTCCGGCTGCGCCGCGCAGATGTGGGGCTCGATGGCCGCGTGCTCGTTCCACTGGGTGGAGTAATCCCCCTCAACCAGGAGATCGGATTCCTCAAACCCGCGCGCCACGTCTCCCTTCCGGACCTTTCGGTGGAAGCAAATGTTCCGCTCCCAGCGGTGGCCTTCATGAAGGATGGGCGCCCCCGGGCGCATCGCCTCCTCCGGGTCGAAGACGGCCGGGAGGACCTCGTATTCGACCCGAATGAGCCGGACGGCCTCCTCGGCGATCTCGGGGCTTTCGGCCGCCACCGCCGCCACCGCATCTCCCAAATATCTCACCCGGTCGGAAGCCAGGACGGGCTGATCCAGGAAGGTGAAGCCGCACCGGTTGTTTGGGATGTCCTGATGCGTCAAAACGCCCGCAACACCCGCCAGGCGCTCGGCCGGTCCGGTGTCGAGGTTGAGGATCCGGGCGTGAGGATGGGCGGCGCGCAAGACCTTTCCGTGCAGGAGCCGTTCGAAGCGGAGGTCGTCCACAAACCTGGCCTCTCCCGTGGCCTGAACGGCCCCGTCCGGCCGGGCGAAACTCTTTCCGACGAAAATCCGGTCCACGCCGCTCTCCCGCCTGTCCGGGAATGACTCGCGCTGTCCTTCAACCGAACCTAGGCCCCAAGGGGGCGGCGGGCCATGACGTGGATCACATCGGGAGGGTGTACCGGGGGGGCTTTGGGGGCCCGGACGTGCCGGCTTAGGCGTGGGGGGCGCTTTTTGAAAGGCGCCCCCCCACACCCCCC